>JAODMM010000224.1 GCA_025465015.1 Cryobacterium sp.
GTTGCCGCGTCTGACGAAGTCGGTCACTGGATACGGGAGATCGGCTGCGGATCAGCAGAAAAAGCGAAACCCCCGCAACCTCTATGGATGCGGGGGGTTTAGTGATATTAGTGAGCGCCCGGAGGGATTCGAACCCACAACCTTCTGATCCGTAGTCAGATGCTCTATCCGTTGAGCTACGGGCGCAGTGTCGCTTCACCGGCCAAACGGCCACAAAAGACAACTTGGAAACTATATCAGCTAACTGGGCTGTGCCAATTCGAGAAGGCCTCATGATGGCAAAAGGTAGGTCTGTACGCGGCTGAACGGTTCCCACCGACCAGCATGGCGCCACGCATGAGCATGGCCTAGATGCGCCGCGGGTCGCTACGATTGGGGGCGTGGGCAGCTTTCTCGACATCGCAGGGATGCTCGCCGAGCTGTTCACCTGGATCGGGCTCGGCGCGGCGGTCGTGTGCTTCCTTGCCCTGCTCATCCTGCGGGCCGTCGACGGACGCTGGATCGAGACCGACGCAGTTGTGTTGCAGGAGGCGCCTGAAATACGACTGAGATGGATGTCCACTGCCGGTTTGCACGAGCGCCTGCTGTCACCTCATGAGCGGCACCACGTCAGCGGGTCCGAAGGCCTGCGCGTGTACTACCGGGAGCGCAAGCCCGCGCACACTCGATTCGAGGCATCCGGGGACGGCGAGAAGACACTTCGTCTCCTCGGATTCTTGTTCCTCGGGATCGGCGTACTCGCCCTCGTCATCTCGATAGTCCTGGTCTTCATTCCCGAGGCCTGACCGAGTGCGTCTTCCCGAGGCACGATACTTCGCGGTAACGTGGGGTATCGCCGATGACTACGGCGGCATGACAGCTGCGATGCTCCATCGATCGCGTGCGTTCGACTCACTGGCCGGAACACCTGTCGAGATCCTCACTTTCGACACGCGGCCGGACTACCCCGACCTAGAGCGGAGACTACGCACGAGCGGGACTCTGCTTGCGCAGAGCCGGATCACGAACCTGTGGGATTGGTTCCGCGAGAATCAGCTGCCTCCTGATGCCCCGGGATCCTTGGCACTCGACCGGCACGCGTTCACTCCCCTAAACGCTGATCCCGCATACACGTCGACCCTCCGCGGTCGTACCGAATTGACCCGCACCCGGTTCGGAGCCGACGGTCACACCGTTCTGCAGGTGGACCACTACCGTCTCGACGGCTCGCTCCTGCTCAGCGATCGCCGCGATGCAAACCAGGATGGCATCTTGGGTGGGCGGTCCGTCGTCCTGTGCGGCCCGGATGGCAGGCCTGTACGCTCGTGGGGGCGAATTTGGGCGTTGTACCGATACTGGCTCGACCGACTGCGCGGCGGGACCCCCTCCATCATGCTGGTCGACAGCAAGACCACCGCGAGGTTCATGCTCGGTTACCGCCGAAAAAAGGCCCTCACCGTGCACATCATTCACGGATCCCACCTTGTCGACGTTTCAGTGGACGCGGCCGCCTCAGCCTCCGACTCGGCGCTCACGCACCCGGCGCCCTCCGGGGGTCCCGCGAACTCGCTCAGGCCCTCCCGGCGATCGGTGATCGAAAATCTGACTGGCTTTGACCTGGCCGTCGTGCTCACATCGCGTCAGAAGGCGGACATCACAGCGCTCCTCGGCCCGGTGCCGAACCTCACCGTGGTCCCGAACGCCGTCGCCTCGCCGACCAGACGGTTCAGGAGTGCTCCCCGCCCGCTCGGCGCGGGAATCATGATCGCCTCACTGACGCCCAGGAAGAGGGTCGAGCATGCCATCGGCGCGGCAATCGACGCGACCCTTCGAGGTGCGTCCCCCATCACCCTCGACATCTTCGGCGACGGACCAGAGCGCAAACGCCTGGAAGGCGTCATCACCGACCGTGGCGCGTCCGACTTCATCCACCTTCAAGGGCATCGGCGCGATGCCCCCGAACGGTTGCACGAGGCGTCGTTCCTCGTGCTCACTTCACGGTCGGAAGGGCTCCCCCTCGTGCTCGTCGAGGCCATGGCAGCAGGGTGCGTCCCGATCGCCTACGACATCCCGTACGGTCCCGCAGACATCATCGATCACGGCAGGAACGGCTTCATCGTCCCCGCCGGCGACCAGGACGCCCTGGCCGCCGCCATCGTGAACTTGCAGCAGATGCCGCAGCACACGGTGGCGCGCCTCCGCCGGTCAGCGCGTCGTTCCGCAGCCGCCTTCACCGACCGCGCAGTCCTGCAGATGTGGGGTTCCGCGCTCTTCCGTGCCCTCGCCGAGAAAGAAGCGGCTAGGCGGGCAGGCACCGACACGACGAACTCCGCTGCATCCGTCGTTCAGGCCGGCCCTTGACGCCAAGGTTCTTCAGGCGAACCCCGCCGCCACTCCTCAGGCACGACGTTCAATCACCGGTTCGGATGATGGAGCCGTGCATCAGGCGATGGACCTCGACGGCTACCACGGCACTGGCGCACCGCGCATTCGGCCGTCCCCGGCACCCTGTCTGACTCACCATTCCGGGCAGGTCAGTGGGTGCGTGCAAGGTCCCGGAAGAGGGAGGCGAGGAAGGTGTCGAGCTCGCGGTGGTTCCTTTCGCTCGCCCTGTTGTCGCCAGGCAGCTTCACATTGAGGTTCTCGTAGGACACCAGAACCTGCACACTGCCCTGATAGGTTCCAGGGACGACGCCGGCCATGAAGTTCGGGGCGGATAGGAGTTCTACCGACCTGATACTGCTCCGGCTGACAGCTGTCGTCGTGATGTGATCGACCGTCGGGTCATAGGTCAGGAAGAAAATGAGATCATCAGTGTAGACGGCGATATCGAACCCGCCCTGATTAGCGACATGCGACATGTCCACCGCGATGTAGCGGGGCGCAGCGTCCCTCACCGAGTAGGTCAGTTTGGAAACGAGACGGCTGAGCAAGGTCGGGTTCTTCTTGAACACCGGGAGCTCATCAAACTCGTCCTCGCGGGACCCGAATAGCTGCGCCTGCAGCGCGTTTCCGATATCGACCAGTTCCATCTATCCACCGTTTCATTCGAAATGTCCTCGCCGCTCGGTGCGGCAGGATCTGTCGGAGGGGCTGTCTCCCGGCGCGAGCGGGAGTGGCTCGGCCACCGGGATCAGTCCCGCAGAACTCGCCGCCACCGAAGCCAGAGCGTCGACCCAGGCGCGGTTAAGTGCCGGCTCCCTGCTCCCGAAGAATCGGAACTGCAGAGGAATAGACGGATCCAGCCACAAACACATCCTCCCGCTACCGACACTGCTTTCCAGATCCCAGCTGAATGTGAACGACTCCCGGCGACGGAACTTCATCACGATCACGACCCGCAAATGCGCCAACAGGCGGTCATCGAACTCGAACTCCGCACCCTGCGGCCCGTAAATCAGCCTGCCCACACCGGAACCGCCTCCCTGACATAGTCGTTATAACTCCCCAGAATGTTAGCCGCTCCCCACCCCCCATCGTCACCACCGTCGCTCCGTCAGCGTGGCGGGCACTGACTGCGGTGACCCGGCGGCAGACCCATCACAGGCGAGGCTCCTGCAACCCACCGCGCCCGGGCGCATCTGCCTGCGGATCCAGAAATCCGACGACACCGTCGCAGCGATCTCGCCATGCCGACTGCGTTACGGCCGGGTGCCTCCACAGCCCAGACGCTCCGGAGGTTCGGCAGACGAAAAGGCCATCGCCCTCAGCTCAGCGTCCGGCGGTCAGCACGTCACTTGGCTGAAGCGCCGCATGAATACCGGCGAGTCTGCCGAAGATCATCCCCCGCAGCACGGATGTCCCGCCCGGGTACTTGCCATGGTAGAGGCCCGTGCATTCGCCTGCGGCGTAAAGGCCGCGAATCACCTCGCCCGAACCATCGACGACGCGCCCATGCTCGTCCGTTGCCAGTCCGCCGTATGTGAAGACAATCGCACATACGACCGGGTAGGCGATGAAAGGCCCGCGATCAAGTGGGAACGCCCAGTTCGATTTCTTCGGCTCAATGCCCTCTGTCGCCTTACCGTCCGGGGCCTCCCAGGAGAAGGGAGCATCGATCGAGGCGGCGTTGTATCCGGCGATCGTCATCTCCAGGTCACGCACGGGAAGGCCGAGTTGTTCAGCAAGTTCCTGGATGGATTGCGCCGTGATGGGCTCGACTTCGCTCAGGATTCCCTCTGGTCCGCGAGCGACCTCTTCGGTGTAGTGCTGGTCGGTGATGAAGTAAGCGATGTAACCGGGGAGATTCCAAATCTCTCGCGCCGTTTCCTCATACGTCTCGTCGATTGTGCTGCGACCCTCGTCTATGAAGCGATGGCCAGCGCGGTCGACGAGGATTCCATAGTTGAACCCCATCACGATTGCTTCGGCGTGGTCGGCGCGCGGATCGACCGGCTCGGCATGGAAGTCGTCCCAAGCTCCAGCCTTGCCCGCGCCGGCGTCGATCGCCATACGAATACCTTCGCCCCGATTGAAGCGGGCGCCGGGTGCGATGGGCACCAAGGGCCGGTCGCGCACACCGAGGTTCTCATCGAGATACTCGGGGTCACCTTCGAACCCGCCGGCCGCGATGATCACCGAGTCGGCCTCGAGGGTGCGGAGCGCACTGGCATGCTCGAGAACAACGCCTGTGATCGCTCCGTTGTCGTGCCGCTGCAAGCCGATCGCGGTCGTTTCGAAGTGGAACACTACCCCCAGCTTTTCGGCGACCGGAAGGAGCACCTCGAGCAAAGACGCGCCACCCCCGACCGGTTGGAGCCGCTTACGACTCGAATTGATGAAGTACGTCGGCAGACGGTCGAACTTCGCGCCGTGACCTTGCACCCATGCCATGGTCTCCGGGATCCGTTCCACAACGCGTTGCGCGTACCATTTGGGCGAGCGGCCGTTCGAGAACGAGACGATATCGTCGACGAAGCCCTCTGCGGCGACGTCGGCTTCATCGAGTCGAAGATACGCTGCCGTCCATCGCGTGAGTCCGCCTGCCTCCTCCGGTGTAGCGCGTTCGATGATGTGAATCTCGGTTCCGCTGGCGGCGCTCTCGGCAGCGCTCACAGCGGCCGACAAACCCGCGATGCCGGAGCCGATGATCACGATACGTTTTGCGGGCGCTGCGTCGTTGCAGTTCATTGCATTCCTCTCAGGTGGTCGTAATCAGGCGCGGGGGTTGAACGGGTCCTTGACACCCTGCCCCATGTCGACCCACACGCTCTTCTCCTCGGTGTACTCGCGGAGCGCATCTGCGCCGTTTTCGCGGCCCACACCGCTTTGCTTATATCCACCAAAGGGAGTCGCGTAACCGGTCTTGCGGTAGTTGTTGATCCACACGGTGCCGGCGCGCAGCTTTGACGCCACGCGGTGAGAGCGCTGCGGGTTGCCGGTCCAAACACCCGCCGCAAGCCCGAACTGCGAGTCGTTTGCGATCCGAATCGCATCGGCTTCGTCCGTGAATTTGATGACGGCTGCGATCGGGCCGAATACCTCCTCCTGGGCAATCTGCATGGAGTTGTCCACATCGGCGAAGACGGTGGGGCGAACGAACAATCCGCTTTCCATCCCTTCTACCGATTCGGGCCGCCCACCCGCCACAAGTCGGGCGCCTTCGTTCTTGGCGATCTCGATGTACTGCAAGACCTTCTCGTACTGTTGCGGACTGGCGATGGTGCCCATCTCCGTGGTCTCGTCCTGAGGGTTGCCCACTTTGATGGCATCGGCCCGCCGGCCGAGCTCCTCGACGACCCGGTCGTAAATCGACTCCTGAATGAGGATGCGTGATCCTGCCATGCAGGTCTGGCCGCTTGCGCCGAAGATGCCGGCAACGAGTCCGTTCATGGCCACTTCGAGATCGGCGTCCTCGAACACGATGTTGGGTGATTTGCCGCCCAGTTCCAACGAGACGCTCTTGAGCGACTTTCCTGCGGCCGACATTATTGCTTGGCCCGTCGACGTAGAACCCGTGAAAGCGATCTTGTCGACATCAGGGTGAGTGGTGAGTGCGGCACCGGAGGGGGTTCCGTAACCTGTGATCACGTTGAAGACTCCCTTGGGAAGCCCGACCGAGGCAGCGATCTCGGCGAAGCGCAGCGTCGAGAGCGGTGTGACCTCCGAGGGTTTGGCGATCACCGTATTGCCGGCGGCCAGTGCGGGACCCAGCTTCCAGACGAGCAGCAGCAGGGGAGAATTCCACGGTGTGATCGCTGCGACGACGCCAAGCGGCTCGCGCACGGTGTAGTTCAGCATCCCCTTCAGGTGCACAGCGTTCGTGGTTCCGGTGGGAGCTTGTGCGAGGCCGGCGTAGTAGTTGAAGAATTCGGGGAACAGCTTGGCCTGGCCGACCATCTCGCGGATAAGCTTGCCGTTCTCATCCACCTGGAGTTGCGCGAGCTCTTCCGCATGCTCGCCGATGGCCCGTCCGAAATCGATGAGGAATGCCGCGCGATCGGCTGCACGCCACTCCGCCCACTCCCCTTCGAATGCGGCGCGAGAACTCGCGACGACGCGGTCGACGTCTGCAAGGGATGCGTTCGGAATCTCCGCGAAGGCAGTTTGCGTTGTTGGGTTTGTTACCGGCAGGTACTCACCACTGAGTGGCGCGGTGAACTTGTTATCGATGAACAATTCGTAGCGCTGCAAGGCGCTCGCTGTTCCTGGCTGGGCTTCTGCCTGGAGTGTCACGTCCGTTGCCTTTCCGCGGCGATCCGCCGCACACGCCCCGGTGGGACCACCGGCGCCCATGCAGATTATCCAATTGTTCTACAATCTGCAATAGGTTGAAACGAAGCAGCTACCATTGGAGGGAGGGAGGCTCCCATGCACATCACACACCAGCCAGCGCCGGTCCGCATGCAGGCCGTCGAAGCAATCCGGGCGGAGATCATCTCCGGACGGCTGCCCGCGGGAGGTCGCCTCATCGAACGGGAGTTGACGGAAGCGCTGGGCGTGTCGCGGAACACACTCCGTGAGGCATATCGGCAACTCGAGGCGGAGGGGTTTCTCGAGATCCGACCCCACCGCGGTCCCACCGTGGCGATGCTCGCCCCTCAAGCCGTGACCGACCTGTACGAAGTGCGCGAGGCGATCGAATGCATGGCTGTGAACCTCTTCACGCTGCGCGCCCCGGAAGAGGAGCTCGTCGCGCTTGACCAAGCATTTGAGAAGTTCGCGGCGGCGGTCGAGAGTGGAAACACGGCGTCGATCATCTCCACCAAGGACGCTTTTTACGATCTGCTCTACGCGGGTACGGGCAACCGGGAGCTTCACGCCCAGGCGCGGACGATGTACGCGCGGCTCGCGGGGCTCCGGCTCAAGTCGCTGAGTCGGCCCGGACGACCGGGCGAGAGCCTTTTTGAGATGCGGCAGGTTCTTCAGACGATGCACGCCCGGGATGCGGAACGCGCCGCAGAATTATGGCGTGAGCACATCCAGAACGCCGCGAGCGCAGCGCTCAAGACCATGCATGCCGGGCGGGAGCCTCACTCCGCAGGTTGACGTCGATTCGCCGCTGCGCGGCTTCGCAGTAGGGCATTCATCACGGCTGCTGCCGCGGACATCCGCGCATGGCGCCGCCGGGCGAAGAGAAAACGGCGCACCGGAGCGCCCGACGCCTCAACGACGATTACGCCTGGCCTCAGCAGAACCGTGGCGGACTTGGGCACCAGTGCGATGCCGATGCCCGCCTCGACCATGGCTTGCATCTCCTCATAACTGTTGCCCTCGAATACCGGGCGCACCTCGCGCCCGCTCGGCCCCAGGGCGCGCCGCAACAGATCCCGGTCCGCGACAGTCCTCCGCGTGATCCACTCCTCCTCGGACAGACCTTCAACAGGTGACGCTCCGGCTCCGGAAAGCCAATGCGTCGCTGGCACAAGAAGCACGCATGGGTCATCGACGAGCGGTACCACCTCTTCATCTGCGGTGGCTATGACGGGGCTGTACGAGTAGTCCCACAGGAAGGCAATCTCGACTTCGCCCGATTCCAGCCGCATCCGCTGGTCATCGCGGGTGCCGCTGACCAAGCTCACCCCGACGTTCGGGGCCTTGGCACGAAAATCCCTGAGCACGGCGGGAAGCAGCGACTGGGTCAGCGAGGGGAAGGTACCCAAGCGAAGCAGACCCGTGCTGAGTGCGTCGAGCTCACCGAGTTCGCGGTGAGCTGCCTCCTGCATGCGCTCGATCCGTTCCGCATGGCGCACGACGATGCGCCCTGCATCCGTGAGTTGCACTCCGCGCGCCGTGCGTCGAACCAGTGCGTGACCCGCTTCTGATTCGAGCAGGGCAATCTGCTGGGAGATCGCTGAAGGCGTGTAGTGCAGGGCGCGTGCCGCGGCGGAGAGGGATCCCGATCGGGCTACTCCCACCAGCACCATCATGCGCTTCATGCTCATTCGGGTAGGCTCGGTCACTCCGCAAGCCTACAGTTCTCCTAACAGGGGTGCAATGAAATGTCGTTTGCGCTGTAAGCGCGTTTCGCGGCAGTATGGCTCACGCGACATCGTGGTCACTGTACCGAAACCCGGGCAGCATGCGTGCGAACGTCGCCCTAACGACGGAACGGGTGACACATGAGGCACGAGACAGGGCCGCAGAGTGCCGACCCGATCGCCGAGTCGTCACGCGAGCTTCGCATCCATGCTTTGCATGTCGGCGACCTCATCGATTGGCCGACGCCCGCTCTCATCCACATGCGTCGCTTCGCCGAAGTGCGCGATATTCCACTCATCATGTTCGTGATCACGGGCGGCGCGCACCCCATCGTCGTTGACACGGGCGGGGCATCGCCGGGCGAGGTTGCCGATCTTCACGGCTACACCTTTCGTCAAACGGAGCAGCAGCATCCCGATGTGGCCCTCATGGCGCGCCACATCGACCCGCTCGACGTACGGCTGGTCGTGAATACACACCTGCATTGGGATCACTGTTCAAACAACCACCTCTTCCCGAACGCCCGCATCGTCGTTCAAGAATCCGAAGTCGCCTATGCGCTCAACCCCGAACAGCCGCACCGGAAGCCCTACGAGCAGTTGGGACACCGGGAGCCGGGCTGGCTCTCCGGGCGAGACAGATTCGAGATCGTCCGAGGCGATGTCGAAATCGCGCCTGGTATCAGCGTCATCCACCTTCCCGGTCACTCGCCGGGTTCTCAGGGCGTACTCGTTTCGACCCCGAGCAAACGCTTCCTGATCGCCGGCGACTGCATCGGAAGCTACGAGAACTGGGATGGGGACGACGACGTCGATCACCTTCCATCGGGCACCTTCACCAGCCTCCCCGATTACATGACGAGCTTCCGACGCATCGAGGAGATCGACTGCACAGTCATCCCGAGCCACGATCTCGCCGTGGTACAGGAGGGCGTCTTCAGATGAATTCCCCCAACCGTCCAAAGGAGGACACCTTGGTTGCCGCTGAAAACCTGACCGTCAAGCGCACCGCTGCGCCCGAATCGACTCCGAAAGAGACTCGAAAAGTCGCCTTCGCCAGCCTCGTCGGCACGAGTATCGAATGGTATGACTTTTTCATCTACGGCCAGGCTGCAGCACTGGTGTTCAACGTACTGTTCTTCCCCGACCTGGACCCGGCTCTCGGTGTACTCGCGGGACTGGCAACATTCGGTGTCGGCTTCGTGGCTCGCCCGATCGGTGGCATCATCTTCGGTCATTTCGGGGACCGGATCGGCAGAAAGACCGCCCTCGTCACCACGCTCGTCCTGATGGGCGGAGCGACCTTCCTCGTCGGCGTGCTGCCGACTTTTGACCAAATCGGGATCTGGGCGCCCATCCTGCTCGTCGCGCTTCGCCTCATCCAGGGCTTTGCGGTCGGCGGCGAATGGGGCGGCGCGGTTCTCATGGCGGTCGAGCACGCCCCCAAAGGGAAACGTGGCTTCTACGGGAGCTGGCCGCAGATGGGCATCCCGATCGGCCTCATCTCCGCGTCCACAGTTCTGTACGCACTCTCGGTCGGGCTGGAGGAGGATCAGTTCCTCGCCTGGGGCTGGCGCGTACCATTCCTCGCGAGCATGATCCTCGTAATCGTTGGACTCGTCATCCGCCTCAAAGTTTCGGAGTCCCCACTCTTCAAGAAGCTGCAGCAGGAGGGCGAGAACCTGAAGATGCCGCTTCTCGACGTGCTCAAGAACGCCTGGGGCCGCACCCTGCTCGCGATCTTCATGCAGTCTTCGGTGAACGTCGGTTTCTACGTGATCGGCACATACTCGATCAGTTTCGCGGCGACGTACGTAGGAATGACTCGAGGTGAGACCCTCGCCGCACTCATGGTGGCCGCTGTCCTCGATCTCATTGCAATTCCGATCTGGGCTGCAGTCTCGGACCGAATCGGTCGGAAGCCCGTGCTCATCTTCGGGTCGATCGTTCTCGGCGTATTCATGTATCCCTTCTTCTTGATGGTGCAGTCCGGCGATGTGGTACTGCTTACGATCGCGATCTCGATCGGCATGGTGTTCGGACACGCTCCCGTCTACGCCCTGCTCTCGAGCACGCTC
>JAODMM010000236.1 GCA_025465015.1 Cryobacterium sp.
CTGCTGGCTGCCCTCGAGGTACAAAGCGTTTGCCTCTGTGATCAGGGCCTGACCCTGGGTGTAGTTCCCCGTCATCGAGCTGTCATAAAGAGCCGACTGGAACGAGGCGTACGCGGTGATGACAGAGACGACACCCAGGAAGATGGCCGTTGTCACCTCGATGTTGCGGCGCAGCCAGCGAAGACGGGGGTGCGACGGTTGCGTAGGGTGCGCCCCCAGGAACCCGGAAGCGGGCGTGTTGGGTGTCGACATGTCGGCCTTTGGGTTGAGAGTCGGACGGGGCGAACACCGGTACTCCGATGCGGCGCGGGCCGTGGCAGGTGCGGGCGCAAGCAGTTTGACAGCGCCGCGGCCGCAGCGCAGCCTCCAGGCACGGAAGACCGACCCCCCAGAACTGGTGGTGAAGAATGAATGCTGACCGGCACAACGTCGACGGAATCCCCGGTGAGACCGAAACCGCCGCCAAGTCTCCCACGGGGTCCCGCGGTAGACGCGGAGTCTATGGAGCGCGCCGTTTCGTGATTACAGGATCGAGTGGTGGCTCCTTCCTCCGCGCAAACAGCCACTGTTCACGGCCCTACTTCGCGAATCACATCGCCGTTCGGCGCGCCGGCGTTCCCCCCTCGCCGGTCCTGACCACTGATGAATACTCAGGTTCTACTTGTTGCGCCACTCACTCGCCCGTACGTTTGCATCGGCATCGATGAACTTTCTGGCCCGAACAGAAGGATCATGGGACCGAGAAGACCCCCTGCGTCTCTACCCGAAGGGAGACCTAGGGGGTCTACATTGTTGATTCTCGATGGAGACGGTGCTTCTGGCGCGACGCCAATCCGAATAAGCGCCTCGGCTCCATCCCGGAGCCGAGGCGTTTCCGATAGATCGTGACGCCACATAGTCAGTGTCGCCGCGCGAGCCCTGGCGTGCGCTTGCCCGATCAAGACGTCAAGCTGTGGGCTGATATGCACCAAATTAGCCAGACGCGCTACCCCCCGAAAGGGGTTGACATTAACCCGCTCCTCGCACTAGTGGACATGAGCAAACCTCACTAGCATCATGGATAGTCAAGCTGTCTTTCGAACCCGAAGCGGAAGAATGAGCGACACCCGAAAGGCCCCCTGGACCTCTTCCCCCGAAGCGAGGTCCAGGGGGTTTTACCTTGACCCGCCTTTTCGCCCGGACCGCGACCACTCTCACGCCCGAACCTCGCTCGTACCGATGACCAAAGAAGACGGCCCCCAGCCGCGACCTGAGGCGATCAAGCGACTCACATTTGCCTACGAGCAGTGGTGGAAAGTCGCTGAAGCCGAGGGCGAGCACGTCGCGCGACTGTGGTTCATCGGCGCCAATCCCTGGCTGGACAATGACACGCCTGTGAATGCGATCCGTGAGGGCCGCCTCAAAGAGGTCAGCCACGCCGCGCAAGCCCTGGTCGACGACGTATTTAGCGGCTGAGCCCACTATGAATGACTCCCGGGACATCCACGACATCGTCCGTGAACTGAACGCGGCCCTCGGCCCGACTCTCGTGCCAGGGCTGTCTGGGTCGAAGGACCGGAGGCTCCCCATCCGGTGGGCGAAGGCCGATGGTCCCGAGCCTTAAGTAGAAGCTTCACGACGGCTGCAATTCGCGCACCGCGCGTGGACACTGGTCGCGGCTGCGGACGGAGAGCGCGTCGCTCGTCAGTGGTTCATCGGCGGGGACCCGCATCTGAGCGAGAACACCCCGATCACCGCGATCCGCGAGGATCGTCACGATGATGTCGCCAACGCGGTGGAATCGTTCACCGCCGGGCCTGCCGACGCGTGACGAACCGCGCCTGCGCGACCACAGGGCTTCTGCTCGTCGCCGATTCCGGCGTCAACGGCTACCAACGTCGGAAAGAATGAGTACGCCGCTCTGTCGGCCCCATCCCGGGACGCCGCGACCCCGTCACGCAATGCCTGGACCGGTACGACCCTTCCCAAGCTACGGCCGTTTAGCATGGAGGAGCTGGAGGTCACTCCATCGCGGCCTGGATGCGTCGGTCGAGATCGTCGAGCTCGGCCAGTGCTCCTGACGCAGCCCAAACGCGGTTCTTCTTGCGCCCGGTGATTTCCTGAATGTACCCGGTTCGGGCGAGTTGGTCGATGGCGCGGTATGCCTGAGAGGCAACTGAGCCCGAACGGGTCTCGATCTCGTCAGCGCTCATCACCGGGTGGTCGTAGAACGCCTGAATCAGCGCGGCAGCAGCAGACCCGGCACGTGGGCGTAGCTCTGCGGTCCACTCATCGGGCATCGCCTTCAGGCGAGCGATGGTGTCGCGCGAGCACTCGGCCGCAGCACGCGCCGATCGCGCGAAAAGGTCAATGAGCGGCGCGGGGTCGCCGCGCCGGTACGTGCCGAGCGATGCAAAGTAGTCGTCGCGTCGCGCTAGGAGACCACTGGCGAGTGGCACGACGGCGTTACGGGTGACTCCGCGGCGGCGCAGCACGGCGGATACCAGCGCGCGGCCGATGCGACCATTGCCATCGGTAAAGGCGTGGATTGACTCGAACTGGGCGTGACCGATCGCGGCCTGCACCATCACCGGAACGTCGTCGCGGTTGAGGTACGTCACGAGATCCGTCATCAGCTCAGCGACCCGCTCGGGCGCCGGCGGCACATGGAGAGCGTCGCGGGGCGAGTAGTCGCTCCCGCCTATCCAGTTCTGCATGTCTCGCAGACGGCCGGCGTAATTGGCCTCGTCTGGGTCGTCCGCCATCAGCGCGCGGTGCGCGCTCGTGATGTGCCCAAGCTCGAAGCGCCCGCGCTCACTGACTGTCGTGATGAGCTCATGCAGCGCGGACGAAGCGGCGACCATGCTCACCGCAGAGGCGTTGCCTCGACTGCCTGCGATCGCTTTGGCGTAGTCAACCGCGGTTGCGGTGATGCGCTCGATCTTCGAGGAGGCCACAGATTCCGAACGCATCATGAAGCGGCTGAGCGCCGCCGAGTGCCCTTCGGCATCAGTATCAGCCTGCGCGACAGCGAGGAGAGCCTTCTCCGTCGCCAGCAGCACACCCAGAGGCGGCACGTAGTCGAGCGTCCTGATCAGTGGTGGGATTGTCGCGTCGACCGAACTGAGCATCCGGTCTTCGCGCGTGCCACCGCGCACCTGCTGACACCAGGGCAGAGTCTCAACCCCGTGCGGAGGCCAGCTCGGATTGGTGACATCGATTTGCATAACCACGATTCTACTGCCATTGAGTGGTGTTTGTGCCTACTAACCACAAATGCCCACCGAAGTAGTGGTGATTATTCGACACGCTCTACAACCGATTTTTCAGCCAAGCCCCACCTCGACACAGGGGTGGGGCTTCCACGCTTGGTGCGTCTACTACGAGCAGTCAGCGGCAACAATAAGGTTTCGTAGCCCATTTGTCCTCGACGCCACTGTGCACCGGTCTCACTCCGAATCCCTGAAGCTCGGTGTTGCCGCAGCATGCCAACTGTATCGGAGGCGAGATTCTCCTCAGGAGACAGCGACCGCGGTTGAACGGTATTCAACAGCACGACGACCTGGTGGGATGGCAAGAACCACGTGCCCGCACGAAACGCCCATAGGATGACCTCAATATCAGCGATCCAGGCAGCGGGGGTTTGATGGTCAGCATGGCGGCCGTGCGGTCGGACCTCGAGTCGACGGGCTGGTCTCGCCAGTCAGGCACTCTCGAGGAGGCGCGTCGCGAAGCCCGCATACACGGGCTACTGAGCGCTGCGGGCGGTTTGCGATTGAATGAGCGCGTCTTGGTACCCTACGAGGCGACGAAAGCTCCCAGACACTCTCTCAGCGCCGTGTATGGGCTGGGTGAACAGCCGCTCCATTCCGATGGCGCCCACCACCGCTTGCCTCCCGACGTTGTCGTGCTCCACTCCGCCGCACCAACCCCAACTTCGACGGTCATCTGGACTCCCTCGTACAGTGACGTCGTGTTGTACAGGGTGGCACGAGAAGGAATCTTCACAGTGCGGGGCAATGAGGAGAGTTTCCTGGCGGTCGCTCACGATACAAAGGGACTCCGGTTCGACCCCGTCGTGATGAGTCCCGGAGACGCATTCGCGCGCGAAACCGCTGCTTACTTTGAAGCCGCGCGGTCATTGTTGATGTGCGGGAGATGGTCTTTGCGAAAGCTAAACGAGCCGGCTGGATATCCTGACCGACCAAGAAAAACCCCCGGTAGCAGAAATGTTGCCGGGGGCTCTGGCTGCACCAGAAAATCCCCGCAGCCTCATCCTGATGCTCGCCTACTACTTGGCAGCGCCCGTCGTTTCGAAGGCTCGTGGCGCGACCTTGTGCGACCAAGATCCGGCGTACCACTCCCCAGTCCGCTCATGCAAGCGCACTGACTTGTAGTGGTCGAACAGCGCTGCGCGCACTGCAGCCCGGATGACGACGTAGCTGATTGCCGACCCAACAAGTCCGGCGATCAAGTAGATGATTAGGAATTCCATGTGTGCTCCCCCATGTTTCGTCGCAAGCATATCCGCGACCCTCCTGCCTGCGGACTCCCCCATTTGGGCCGCTTACTTACTCTGAGGATCAGAACGCGCAGGGGGAGCCCCTATGCCCTTAGCGCGGAATCCGAAATGACGGTGCACCGGGAGGTTCACGCAGCTTGGTGCAAATCTCTTACCAGCGTCGGGATCAGCGCACTAAGAGTATGGTTCCCCGAAGATGACTGGCCCCCGGGCAGGGTGATGCTCTCGGCTCCATAATGCAGGGTCAATACAGTCTTGCCCGTGTCCCTTAACTCAAAGCTGGTTGTGGAAATGATTGGGGCAGAATGAATCTCCAGCTTGCTTAGGTTGCTTCGTGCCTGCATCGTCACCACGGCCCATGGGTCGCGCCCGATGCCCTTTGCGTGAAGTACATCTTGTGCGGTCATGAGAACCACCCAGTAGGAATGGTCCAACGCGCTATCCCTAATGGTGATCTCGCTCGCGGCATAGACGACTTCCTCGCTTCCGATGAGAGCGATAATCTGAGAGAGCAGACGGTGAAGTCGCTCGGACCCTTCTCCCCACAGGGGGGAATTGGCCCACTCATAACTGGTCCTGCTGAGCTGTTCGTTGAGCGATCTTGCAAGGTCTACTTGGTCCATATAACGACGATACGTGGAACCCCTGACCGGAGACGCTTACCCTGCCCCGGTTCGACCGTTTGGGGGTCCGCTCGGCCCGTGCTGCCCGTTGTCGTACAGCACCATCTCGTTGGCCTTCTCTAGCGTGTCGTACACGCCCATCAGCGCCCGCCTAACGGGGTCAATGTCCCACCTGATGAGCAAGTACCGGTCAGACCCGTCCTTGCCCCGTAGGCGTTGAATGGCGGCCTTCGGTAGCACCGGATCAGTTCGCATCACCAGCCATGTGTCGATGTCGTAACGGATCGGCTTAGGAAATGACACGCTTCGAACATATGTTCTAACTAATTGGCAAGCAAGTTTCAGAAGCCCCTGCGTGCCGGCACCGAGAAGCCCCGGTTGCCGAACAATCGACAATTCTGCTGGCGCTATCGCCACAGGCCCTGACACTGCCAGCCTTCAGGAAAGCCCGCATTGGCTAGCGATGTGAACTCATTCTCAGGAAAGGTCGCCAGGGTTGCGAGCATTTTCCCGCGCCATTCGTCACCTTCGCCATTCCTGCCAATGACCCACGTTAGGAAGGCAATAGGTGCGTATATCTTCCTGAGCGTATTGTCCGGCAGCGCTCGCAGGTGGTCCAGCCGCTCGATTTGCCCCGCCTTCGGGCGCGAAGCGGAACTAACCAAGGTCCTGTTCCAGAGCCGAGAATGGTGGGCAGCAACGTTGCGGATGCCATTTAGTGCGGCGATCCAAGATCCAAAGTCTTTTTGTGTTGGATAGCCGAAGTCGCCCGAAATTTGTCGCTTGTGTTCGAGTTGAAGGCCTCGGTATAGCCGACCTAGCTGCCCGAGCTCGAAAACTTCCACTGCTGCCCAGATGGGGAGCCGGCTGTCGTACTTGTAAGCGAACCATCTGACGAAAGATTCCCCTTGGGCCTGATCGACCCGTTCGTCGTACTTGGTACGCCATTCTTCATAATTGCTAGGCCCTCCATCGCTCTTTGGTTTACTGAACTCAGGAGCCAGCAGATCCGGTCGGAGATGGATGTAACGATCCGTCTTGCCGGTGTTGTAGGCGAGTGATGTTCGGAGCTCGATCTCGAACCGCTCCAGTCCGTCCAAAAGAACCAGCCGAAGCTCACGGTCGAATGCCCAGAGGTCTATGACGTGCGATAGAGACGCACCAGGAAGGAACTCGTCCTTGCGCTCATCGTGACCGGTTGCGGACTCGGCTTTCTTCACCTTGAACGTGTGCAGGTAGCCACTCAACCTGTAGTAGCCAACCGAGCGCAGCACGGAAAGCGCCTTACTTCGATCATCTACCCGCAAGCCTCGGCCGATGAGCTTGTCTTGAACCTGCTCGTCGTATGTAGAGTGCTGCTTCTCATAGGGAACGCCCATGATGGAAATATACGGGTTAAAGAAAACCAGCCCGGGACTGAGGTTTTTTAGCCCTCAGCCGGGCGGGCTGGTCATGACTCGACAAGCTTAGCAAGATTGGCTTGCATGTGCGCAATACCTCGTGACTTGGCAACCTCTACCAATCAGATCGAGCGGGTGCCCTTGTTCGTATTGCACGGATGTTGCACGAGTACCCCCTGAGACGAAAAAACCCCCGGTAAACCGGGGGTTTTAGTGTGGGCGATACTGGGATCGAACCAGTGACCTCTTCCGTGTCAGGGAAGCGCGCTACCGCTGCGCCAATCGCCCGTATCCTGAGAAAGCCCCAAGACGGAGGTGGATACGGGATTCGAACCCGTGTATACGGCTTTGCAGGCCGCTGCCTCGCCTCTCGGCCAATCCACCGTGCGGGTTCACTACCACATGAAGAGAACCTCCCCTTCCGGGACGATTCCATTCGAGCGGATGACGAGATTCGAACTCGCGACCCTAACCTTGGCAAGGTGATGCGCTACCACTGCGCCACATCCGCAACTGCTCGCATTTCTGCTTGCTCGGATACTCTATCCGATACGCAGCGCGATATTCAAACTGAGCGAGAGTCGCCTTTTGCACCGCATGCGAGGTGCACTCAGCCACCCGGCTGAGCTAGTATCGTGAGTCGCGGTCGATCTCGTTCGACCGACAACGGGCGATTGGCGCAGTTGGTAGCGCGCTTCCTTCACACGGAAGAGGTCATCGGTTCGAGTCCGGTATCGCCCACCGCTCTCCTGTGCATCCCTCGTACGCACCACGGTCTAGGCTCTTCGCCATGACCTTTTTCGTCTCGAAATCCGCTATGCGTCTGGCGAGGAGGCCAGCATGGTGAAGAGAATCGGGTTCCTTTCGTTCGGTCACTGGCAGCCAGTCTCCGGGTCGGAGACGCGCACCGCCCGTGATGCTCTTCTCCAGAGCGTCGAGCTTGCCGTCGCCGCAGAAGAGCTAGGCATCGACGGCGCGTATATCCGGGTGCACCATTTCGCCCGGCAACTCGCTTCCCCTTTTCCGCTCCTGGCGGCCATGGCGGCCCGCACAAACCGCATCGAGATCGGCACGGGTGTGATCGATATGCGCTATGAGAACCCCCTATATATGGCGGAAGAAGCAGCGTCCACCGACCTTCTCAGCGGTGGGCGGTTGCAACTGGGCGTCAGCCGCGGTTCTCCCGAGTCGGCCATCCGCGGTTATCAGGCGTTCGGCTACGGTCCCGAAGAGGGCATGTCGGATGCCGACCAGGCACGGGCGAAAACTGGACTGTTCCGCGCTGCCATCGGCGGCGCGCCTGTAGCGCATGGCAACCCCCAGACGACCGGTTCCACCGCTCCCCTGCCGATTCAGCCGCAGTCACCAGGACTGGCGCACCGTATCTGGTGGGGCTCCGGGACCCGCCACACCGCGATCTGGGCAGCCGAGCAGGGCATGAACCTGATGAGCTCGACCCTGCTGAGCGAAGACACCGGTGTTCCTTTCGACCAGTTGCAGGCCGAGCAGATCGCCCTTTACCGGGCCGCGTGGGCGAGCGCCGGATGGGAGCGCGAACCGCGAGTGTCCGTCAGCCGCAGCGTGATTCCCATCGTCTCGGATCTCGATCGAGCGTACTTCGGTGGGCGAAGCGAGGACTCCGCCGATCAGGTGGGCTACCTTGAGGGCACCCGGGCCCGATTTGGAAAGAGCTACACCGGCGAGCCGGAAGCGATCGCGGCAGAGCTCAGTCGCGATGCTGCAGTCACCGAAGCAGACACCCTTCTCCTCACCGTCCCCAACCAGTTGGGGGTTGCGTACAACACGCACCTGCTTGAGAACATCGCCACCCACATCGCCCCCGCGATCGGCTGGAGCCGGCGCTAACTGTGCAGCTAGCGGTCCGGCGCCTGAATGCCTAGGGTGGCGGAATGACGAATTTGCCGAACAACTCACAGGCCACGGAAAGTCCAGAACCGACGGAGACCGAGCACAGGAACGACCCTGAAAGAGCTGCCCACTACGAGAACGAGGCCGCCGGCCCCTCTGACGAGACGCCGGCGGGCGTGGACAATCTGACCGATCTCGATGCAGTGGCCGACACCCCTGCGGGTGCCCTCTCCCCCGGTACTACCGCGTCCGGGAGCCCGACCTCCCGGTAAGCCGTCATGCCTGCGTAGCCCTTGGCCGGGGCGGGGACACGAAAACGCGCCTCTCACTCGGGACAACCCCAAATTTTAGGGGGTCGAGCACCCCCACACAGGGCTTTCACAGCTTCGGCAGGACGGGGACGATTGTCCTAATCCAGTTTGGAGGCCGTCATGGAAAAGTCCTATGACACACCCGGGCCTGCATCATCTGAACCCGCGACACCCGTAGCGGTACAGGTCCTCGGTAATCTCCGCGTCAGTCGCGGATCCACAGTGCTGGACGCGCGTCAGCTCGGAGGGCCGAAGCCTCGGCAGATATTGGAGATCCTTCTCCTTCAGCTAGGCCGGCCGGTATCCAAGGACCGGCTCATCGAGCTTCTGTGGGAGGGCAGCCCCCCACCGGAAGCACTCGCTTCTCTGGAGAGCTACGTCAGCGTGCTCCGCCGCAATCTGCAGCCTGGGTCTGGCAAAGCCGGTCCGCTGCGCACATCCAACGGCGGATACGTGATGGACAGGGAGATGGTCGATCTCGACGTGGACCGATTCGACGTCCTCGTCCGCCTCGCCGAGCAGGCAGCACCTCCCGAGGCGTACCTTCTTCTGATTGAAGCGCTCCAGCTCGCAACCGCACCCCTCCTCGGTGATGAACTTCGGGCTGCGTGGGCAGAGGACGAACGCTCCCGGCATGCCATCAAGGTCACCGCTGCCCGCATCCTGGCAGCGGAGACGGCCTCGGAGCTGAACCTCACCGACGACGTCGTTCGGTGGGCCAATGTCGCCCTCGCCGGCGATCCCTTGAGCGAGCGCGCTTGGACTGTGCTGATTCTGGGGCTCGAGCAGGGTGGCCGGCATGCGGAGGGACTTCGCGCGTACGACCGTTGTCGCCGGGCCATGGAGACCGAGCTCGGTTGCGCCCCTGGCCCAAAACTGCAGGAGGTATACGTGAGGCTCCTGCGCGCGACCGCAGACGGACTCGGGGAGTTGTCCGATGTGCTCTCAGCCCTCCTGACCCTGCATGACCAGTTGAAAATCGCGGGCGCCGCTTCCACAGGTTCCCTCGTCTGGGGAGCCTCGTCCGCCCGCCGACCCAGCACCCTGGACACTCTCCGGGAGGCCGGCGAAGTGGTTAATTCGTTCCTCCGCCGCGCGCTTTCGGCGGCTTAGACGGCAGCGCCGAGAACCGAGTTGCGTCCCGTTTTGCTGGACACACTTCACTGTCAACCGTAGAATGTGAACATATATCGGCTTCGGGAGCAGATGAAGGGCGTCACCCGTGGCCGCAACATCACTTGCCGTACTCATCGAGGGCGACAAGACCCGCATTCTCGTCGTTGACGATCACACTACGTTCGCTGAACTGCTGATCAGCGCCCTCGACCGCGAGGCAGATCTCTGCAGCGTCGGTTTCGCAAGCAACGCAGAAGACGCTGTCGCACAGTTCCTCACGCTGCGCCCCGACGTGGTGGTCATGGACCAGCACCTCCCCGACGCCAGCGGTTTCGTCGCGGCTGCCCGTATCCTCGCGTACGCTCCGGAGACGCGCATCATGATGCTCACGGGGGACGCCACATCGGACGCCCTAGAGAAGGCAGCGGCGTTGGGAGTGTGTGCTTTCCTCCCGAAAGACGGTTCGCTGGCAACGATGCTCAGCACCCTGCGTCATGCCGCGCACGGCGGCATCATGGTACATCCGTCGCTTCTGGCCCAGCTCAGCGCTCGCCGCCCAGTCCAAACCGACCGAGCGGGCCTGACTCGCCGAGAGCTGGAAGTGCTGCGCCTCATGGCTGCAGGCGGAGACGTCCGTTCCAACTCCAATGCGCTCGGAATCTCTCAGAACACCTGCCGCGGGTATGTGAAGTCGATCCTCGCCAAACTGGGATCCCACTCGCAGCTCGAGGCGGTAGCCACCTCGGCACGGATGGGACTTCTCACCGGGTCGGGGGATGCTTAACCGTGCGCCCCTGATCACGCGGGTCGTTCGCGCAGGGGAAAGCACTGCTCTTGAGCGTTCGGAAGTAGCGGCGGCGGTCGGCCGCTTTCTTCTCGTCGGGCTCATCGTGCTCATTCTCGTTGCGACACCGGTCGCCTTCGCGATCCGCGCTCAGACCGAACGGTACGCCCTCGACAACGCTTTGGCTGTCACTCAGGAATTGGCTGACCACGCGATCGCTCCAAATGCGACTCCCCTACTCCTCGCGGGCGACCCGGTTGCCGTGGACGAGCTCAGTTCCCGACTGGAGATCTCAGTCGAGACGAGATCGATCGTGCGCATCAAGGTGTGGGACCTGACGGGCGCGATTGTCTACTCCGATGTTCCCGCCCTGATCGGGCAGCGCTTCGGGCTTCCCCACGAGGCTCTCAACCTGACTGTGGGATGGGCCGGAACTGCCGATATCTCTGTTCAGGATGCGTTGGACAACGAGTTCGAGGCGAAGTCCGGGGAACTGGTCGAGGTCTATGTGCGCACCGAAACCCCGGAACAGGTCCCGCTTGTCGTCGAGATGTATTACGACGACGCGGATGTCCGCCGACGCCAGACGTCCGCGCTCTTGAACATCGCGCCGCTGTTCCTCGGATCGCTCGGCGTCCTTGCGCTCGCCCAGCTGCTCCCGGCCGTTGGTCTGGCACGAAGGATTCAGCATGACGCGAAGCGGCGAGTACTGCAGGAGACCATTGACGCGTCGGACCGCGAGCGGAGGCGTATCGCTCGTGAGCTGCACGACGACGTCATCCAAGACCTTGCTGGTTTGTCATACGCCTTCGAAGCAGAGCGGAGGCATGGAACGCCCGAGCAGGCCTCCTTTTTCGAGAAGGCCTATTCCATTGTTCAGAAGAACATCGGGACTCTACGCGCCATGACCAACGAACTCTACCCACCCGACCTCGAGGAGTTGGGGCTGCCGATGGCCCTCACTCGGCTGGCGGAGGAACTTCTCACGCACGGAGTTGAGGTGAGGATCGATGTTCCCGAGAACATCACCGGACTGGGGCGGGAGGACTCCGCGATGTTCTACCGGGTGGCCCGCGAGGTGTTCGCCAACATCGTCAAGCATGCCGGCGCGAGCACGGCTGCAATAGTGCTGACCCAGGACGAAACCGGCACAGTCATGCTGATCCACGATGACGGCCAAGGGTTCAACCAAGATGAGAAAGCGCCAGCGGGACACCTCGGCCTGCGGATCGTCCAGGATTCAGTCAGCGCAGCCGGGGGAACACTGGAGGTCAATTCAGAACCCGGAGGAGGGACCTGGGTGGTCACCCGCCTCGACAGGTCCGGCGGCCGTGGGAACGCATGACTTCGTCCGGCCCAGGCTGAGGCTGAGGCTGAGGCCTCGCTACCACCCGTTCCCCAGTACAGCCCTTACTGTCGGCCTAACCGGCTTTGTCGACGCTGCTTTGACCCGTCGCGCCACGGCGCCGGATCCGGAACAGGACTAGAACGACAAGGGCAGCGAGCCACAGCGCCGCCAGTTCCGCCCCGATGATCCAGAAGCCGGTGAAGGAACCCGGCTCCCCCAGAGCGGTGAGGTGAGCCGGGTGCTCATGGTCTCCAGAGTTCTCCTCCACAACCGGAGGAGGTGCGGGTTCCTTCGCCATATCGACACCCGCCCCCGTCGACGACCGAGCTGACACTCTGACCTCGGACTCGCTCGTGTTTGCCGCGCGAGCGACGCCCCGCTGCACCGAATGCACCAAATCATCACTGAGCAACGGGCCGGTGTAGGAGATTTGAAGCTGCCCCCCTCCCGGGACTGACTCGTAGTTGCCGAGTGAGTCAGCGAGGATTCCTTCGAGGTCGATTACCTCGGCCAACTCCGCCGGGTTCTGTGACTCCACGATGAAACGCAGGTCATGCACCAGAACAGCTGCAACCTCGAAGTACTCCTTCCCTGGGAAGGCCGGCTCGCGCGCGAGTTGGGAGTCCAGGAGCTGCGCAGCCTCCTGCTCCGTCTTGCCCGGCGGCAGGACGGTGGTGAGGTCAGGCACGGCCCGCTCCAGCAATGCACCGTCAAGCACGTCCGGGGGTATGTCCATCAAGGTGGTGCCGTGCCTGGTCGCTGCCGCGTCCAGTTCCTGCCTCAGTTCTGTGAGGTCAGCCCCAGCGTCGGGAAGGACCGCAAGGACCGCTCGCCGGCGAACCATGAGGCCGTCATAGCTCACCTCGGGGCGACCATTACCGGCGTCGGCACCACTTTCGGCCGGGACGGTCGGTGGAGGTGTTGAGTCTCCGAGCGCTCCTGTCGTACAGCCGGTGAGCGCCGCCAGGAATACCAGCGCGAGCGCGAGCGGGCGGATCTGACTCGAGCCGGCACGGCACCGCGTGAGGTCACCGCGACGCCGCACTCCGGTTTTTGAAGGCATTGTGTCCTCCGACGTATGTTCGGTAGCTGCCTGCCAGGGGCGATTGTGCAGGCAAGTGGAACGCGTATGACGAGAGTGAGGTCTGAAAAAGGAAACCGACCGGCGACCCTGGGGGGAGAGTCGCCGGCCGGTCCGGCCAGCCGGCGACCCGTGGCCGCCTGGTCCGGTCTTTCCTGTCCTAGTTGGCGCCAGTGGTGAACGTGAGGCTTCGCGTTGCCACCGGGTTGCCAGCGAGGTCCCTCACTCCAGTAGCGCTGCCGGTGATGGTCACCCGGAATTGTGTGTTCGCTACGAGAGTGGAGGTGGGGTTGATTGTGAGAACGTTGGTCGCCGCGTTGAACGACAGCCCTGCCGCCCACACCGTGCCGGTGTTGACCCTCACCAGGCGGACGGATGTCGCATTGTATCCGGTGATATCCTCACTGAACGTCCCCGTGATGTTGGCCGTTCGTGATACGCCCGTTGCTCCGTTTGCTGGAGTTGTGGACGTGACTGTCGGTGCGACCACATCCGCCCGAGGTGTGATCGACGCCGAACGGGCGGAGGGGGCGCCGGTGCCAACGGAGTTGATGGCGCTGACATCGAAGGTGTACCCGATCCCATTCGTGAGGCTGCCGATCACCGCAGTTGTCGCAGTGCCAGTCGTGGTCGCCTCACGGAGCACCGTGGCACCAGTTCCCTGATAGGTGCGGATGCGGTACCCGGTGATGGGGGCGGCGTTGGCAACAGCCGCCGGGGCCTGCCAGCTCAACGTCACCTGGGTGTTCCCAGGAACGCCGGTCACTGTCCGGGTTGCCCCGGCGACGACCTGCGCAACCGGCGTGATCGACGCCGAACGGGCGGAGGGGGCACCGATGTCAACGGAGTTGATGGCGCTGACATCGAAGGTGTACCCGATCCCATTCGTGAGGTTGTCGATCACCGCAGTTGTTGCAGTGCCGGTCGTGGTCACCTCACGGAACACCGTGGCACCAGTTCCCTGATAGGTGCGGATGCGGTACCCGGTGATCGGAGCGGCGTTGGCAACAGCCAACGGGGCCTGCCAGCTCAACGCAACCGCACCATTTCTGGCCGTTCCGGTCACCGCCCTCGGCGTGCCTGCCACCACCGCCACCGGCCCAGACGGGGTAACCGCGTTGGATAGTGCGGAGTACTCACTCGTGCCTTCAGCGTTGCTGGCCGAAACCTGGAACCGGTAAGGGGATCCGTTGGTCAATCCGGTCACGACCAGGCTCGTCGCGGGTGCTTGCACAGTGCGAAGCCCGCCGACCTGTGTTCCTGCATCGTTGAAGACCCGCACGTCGAATCGGGTTGCAACACCGGTTGCGCCGGCGGTCCAGTTCACAGTGGCCCGTGCGTTGCCTGCCGTGGCGGTTCCGATCACCGGAACGCTCGGCGGAACCGTGTCCGAGAACAACAGCCGTTCGATGTTCCGCAGGGTGTCGGTGCCATCGGTGCCACCGTTGTGAACCACGGTGGTGATGGACCCGGCGGAGCCGAGAACACCGGTGCCGCCCGTCGTAGTGACCGTGTAGTTGGCCCTCACGTCGGAGAACAACGCCGTGTCGACGTTCCCAGTCGCCTGGTCGGCAGTGGGGGTGACAATCTCCCTCACAGCGACCAAGTTGCCCGCGGAGACAACACCTGCAGCCACATCCTGTTCCAGAGTGTGCGTGTTCCCGGCCTGGTAGGTGTTCTCCAACAGGTCCGTCGTGCCGATCTCGGCTCCTGCGTCGTTCCGCACGCTGATCCGAACCTGGAGGTACCGGTCGCCGTCAAGGACATCGTTGGCGCCGCGACCCTCGAGCACGTCGCTGCCGATTCCACCAAGGAGGATGTTCCCCTCTCCCCAAACAGGGCCCTCCAGCGGGCACGCACCCGGCGCCGAGATTCTCTCGACGGAGGCGAGTGGTGTGCTGGGAGCGGGCAGGATCGCACCAAGTCCATTGACGCGGTTGATACCGGCCTGATCAAGAACGTCGCAGCCGGTGAAGCCCGCGCCCCCGACCGTGGAGGGCACCGTGTCGTCACCACGAATCACGTCGTTGAAGGCGGAGCCGGAGTTGGCTTCCACTTCCTGCCAACGGTCGCGGTTGACCACCTGCGGGAGCGGAACCCCGATGAGGTTTTTATTGATAGCCATGTCGTCATCCGCCCCGACCGTGTCGTACTGGTGATTGGCCCAGTCAAACCCGGCCGATCCGGCGTAGCGGTCGATAGCGGAGTTGGACGTCATGATGTCGTCACCACCCTCAGCGTCGTAGTCGTTCTCGCCGACCTGGCCGATGAAGATGTCGTTACCGGGCTTCGTCTGCGACGCATCGTCGAAGAAGGGGGCAGCGTGGTCACCGATCATGAGGTCCTGACCCGAACCACCCTGGATCCAGTCGTCGCCGCCATCACCAAACGAGGTGTCGGTACCATCTCCGGCCCGCACGAAGTCGTTACCTTCTCCAGCGAATGTCGCGTTGTTGTTGGCACCGCCGTTCGTGAAGTCCTGGCCGTCGGCTCCCATCAAGACGTCAAGCCCTATACCTCCGGTCAGGTAGTCGTTACCGGGTCCACCTTTCTGGATGTCGTCGCCGGCGAGGTCCGTGATCCGGTCTTCGCCGTCACCGCCAAGCGCGATGTCGTCACCACCGGCGCCCTCAATCACATCGTTACCCTCGTTACCGAGGAACGTGTCGTTGTCGTTGCCGCCGGTAACCCGGTTGACACCGTCCGTGCCGTTGAAGACGGACTGGCCGTTGATACCCGACGGGTCCACCGAGTTCTTCTCCTTGTACTGAATCGTCCCGTCCGGCTTTCTCAGGAGCAGCGCATTCTCATTGCATTCCGACGCCGGATCGTCAGCGACGGTGGGCCCGCCGGTGGCTTCGCTGTACGCCGCCGCGGTGTTGCCGAGGTTCTTCAGCTCGAACTTGCAGTCCGCGGTCGCGAACGCGTCGGCCTTGAGGGTGTGCGCATTGGTGTTACGCATCATCAACTCGGCGAATGAGTTGCCTTCCAAGGATGCCCGGAGGTTCATGCCAGGCGTGCGAGCCAGGTAGTAGAACCGGTCACCGTTTTGCAGCCCGGTCATCTGGTTCTCGAACACGTAGTTGAAGGTGCTGCCGAGGAGACCACCAAAGAGGTTGGTCTTCTCAGCCAGGCCACCGACCCAGAGATCGATGTTGTTCACACCGTTCTCCGTGTTCGCGTATATACCCGCGCTGTTGAGGAAGTCCAGCATGTCACGGGTGGCCGGAAGGTCTGGGGGTGACCCGAGCGGGTTCGGGCTCACCATCAACCGGGCGGCGTTCCGCTTCGCAGCCAGCGTCGGGGCACCTGTGATGCTCGGGTGGGTGCCGTACGCGGCGACGAAGTTGATCACCGACTCCGGGTGCTTCACGTTCTGGGCGAAGTCCGACCAGCTCGTGTAGGGCGTCAGCTGCGCATCACCGGTAGCGTTGTGGATTTCGCGCCGCAACTCGTTCAGCGACGGAACTCCAGTCTCACGGGCACGAGCCATGTTGATCGTTGCAAGGTCGAGCGGCAGACCGAGGAGGTTGTTTCGGAGTGTGTCCGTCACGAACTCGTCGAGCTCGTTGCCGACCTGATCGCTCATTCCCATGAAGATGCTTCCTGCGGCCTCTTCCGAGGTCAGAGGACCCGCGATACCACCGTCGGTGTACTTCGGCGGGTTGAGGAAGCCCTCCAACAGGGAGACATCGTTGGTCGAACCGTTCTCATTCGTGCGGGAGATCGTGTCCGTCAGCATCGAGTGACCGAAGCGATACACGGCGTGGGCGAACTCCGCAGTAACAGCCGGGTTGAGGTCGGTGTGGTAAACGCGGAACGGGTCGATTGCGGGCTGGATCTTGCGACCGAAGTCCTCGAACACGATGTGCTGGTACTCCATCTCCGTGACGAAGCGAGCAGCCTGGAACAAGCGCTCCCCGTTCCACCCACCGGCCCCCGTGGCGAGTTTCCACTCGGACAGGGCCGCGAGACCCTTCACCGAGGTGTCGTTGGCGAGGGTCTGCTTGAACTCATCCGCTAGACGGTCGTGCTCCGAATGGAACACCTGGTGGATCGCCGTGAGGCCGATGTTCTCGTTGACACGCCCATCACCTGCCGCAAAGTGTGCGGCGAGCATCTCGTCGTCGTACGTGCCCACCGGCTGCTTGGCGAAATCTGCCGAGGCAAGAGTGTCGCTGTCCGGGAGCGGCGTGGTTGGCGGTGTCGCGGCCTGGCCGTCTGCGTTGATAGGGGTGGGGTCGGCGTTGTGCGCGATGTCTGTCAGGAATGGCGTGTCGAAGTACAGCACATTGCCCGGGACGGGTATCGGAGCACCGATATTGCCTTCCACAAGGCCCGTCGGGGTCGCCGGGGTGACCGTCGTGACATATTGCGGGAGCCCCCGCGCCGGACCCGGGATGAACTTCCCGTAAGGATCGACCGCCATCTGGGGAACGTTGAGTACATCCTTGTCCTGCAATTCGAGACCCAGCAGGGTACGAGCCTGTTGCTTCACGGTGGCCCAGGTGGCCATCCCACCGGCCGTGAGACCGGGAGGACCGCCGAGGAGCTTGCCGGTGGAGACCGGCCGGCCGGCCGTGTTATTCACGTACTCGCGCAGGAAGACCTGGTGGGAAGGGTGAGAAGCGTAGGTCTGCGACTGGTCAACGAACGGGGAGTCGGTGTTCTCCGCCTCCTTGACACCGCCCGGCTGGTTCTGCGCCCTAGTCAGGACCATGAAAGCCTGCGACTCGGGCACTTCATCGCCTGTGTTCGGCAGGTTGTCGGGGCCGACGGTGCGAAGCGGGTCGTCCTCCTTGAGCGGGACGAACACGGTGCCGCCGCCCTTGACCGTCTGGTCGACACCATGATCGAAGAACTGGCCGAACAAGGTGAACAGCGAGTTGTACGGCGGCGAAAGGCCGACGTCGGTCGTCACGTTCGGAATGAACAGCGTCTCCCCCACGGGCACACACGGGGGCGCACCAGGAACTAGGGGTGCAGGCGGCACCGTGCA
>JAODMM010000243.1 GCA_025465015.1 Cryobacterium sp.
TTATCGGGCAGGAAGCTGAGGAGCGTGCGTGCGTAGTCGAGCGCGTCGGATTCGTCGCTAGCCAGGTAGTGAGATACGCCGGAGATCTTGTTGTGGGTGAGGGCGCCGCCGAGTTCCTCCATGCCCACGTCTTCACCGGTGACTGTCTTGATCACGTCGGGGCCGGTGACGAACATCTGACTGGTCTTGTCGACCATGATCACGAAGTCTGTGAGGGCAGGGGAGTAGACGGCGCCTCCCGCGGCGGGGCCGCAGATGATCGAGATCTGTGGGATGACACCGGATGCCGCGGTGTTGCGCCGGAAGATCTCGCCGTACTTGCCGAGCGCGACGACGCCCTCCTGGATCCGTGCTCCGCCGGAGTCGAGGATACCGATAATGGGGACGCCGGTCTTCAGGGCGAGGTCCATGACCTTGATGATCTTCTCGCCGGCGACCTCCCCGAGCGACCCGCCGAAGATGGTGAAGTCCTGCGAGTAGACGGCGACCTGGCGGCCGTGGATCGTGCCGGTTCCGGTGACGACCGCGTCTCCGTAGGGCCGCTTCTTCTCCATCCCGAATGCGTGAGTGCGGTGCCGCACGAACTCGTCAAGTTCGACGAAGGAGCCGTGGTCGAGGAGTTCGGCGATGCGCTCCCGCGCGGTCATCTTGCCCTTGGCGTGTTGCTTCTGGATTGCTGCCTCGCCGCTGGCGGTCACAGCCTCGTGGTACCGCTCCTTGAGGTCGGCGAGCTTTCCCGCCGTCGTGTACAGGTCGTGGCCAGTGGCAGGTGCATTGTCAGTCACGCGGTTCACTCTACCGGCCAGCCCTTCAGCCGAACCGTTGACGATACTCCACAAATTCGACCCGGTTCACTGGTCTCTTCCGCCTTCCCCGGCGGTGCTGTGATGATTTCGGGAACCGGGTGACGAAACACCGGGAAGCGGCACATCGACCGTTTCTCTCGAGAATCTCCGAGGTTGAGCCTCAGTCGACAGGAAAAAGGCGCCGCGAGCGGGAGAATAAGCTGGGCCGGTCAGAGGAAGAGGGGCGCATGGAGCTTTCGGTGGGCGAATTCGCCACGAGTCGTGATGTCGTGCCTCGTTTGGAGTATCTGGATGAAGCCGGGTCGACCAACGACGTCCTCGTCGCCCACGGGACCGGTGCGGATGCCGCCGCCTGGCCGGACCTGTCGGTCGTGGTCACTGACAGCCAGACGCGCGGCCGCGGGCGAATGGGGCGCATCTGGTTGGCTCCGACGGGGAAGTCCCTCGCCATCTCGGTGCTGTTGCGCCCGACCCTGCCCGGGGGGGAACCGCTACCGGCCGCCGACTTCGGCTGGTTCCCACTCCTCGCCGGCGCTGCGATGACCAGGGCGGTGCGGGACGAGGTCGACGCTGCACCTTCGCTGGTTGACCACCTCCCCGAAGAGGAGATCCCCGCCCACGAAGTAGTGCTCAAATGGCCCAACGATGTGCTGATCGACGGCTACAAGGTGTCGGGCATACTCTCCGAGCTCCTCCCCGGCGCCCAAGGCGTCGTCATCGGCGCAGGTCTCAACGTGTCGCTCGACGAACACGACCTGCCCACCCTCACCTCCACCTCCCTGCTGCTGGTGACCGGGCACGCACCTGACCCGGACGTCGTACTGGCGCGCTACCTGACCGAGCTCCGCTCGATGTATCAGGATTTCCTCGCCGCTGCCGGCGACCCGGTTGCAAGCGGGTTGCTCGCGCACGTCACCCGGCTCTGCGGGACCCTCGGCTCGCCGGTGCGCGTGGAGCTGCCCGGCGGGGCAGACCTCATTGGGACGGCGGAGGCCCTCGATCCTCTGGGCAGGCTCCTCGTTCGCAACCAGGCCAATGACGAGCTGCAGGCTGTCGCCGCAGGCGATGTGACTCACCTGCGGTATTAATGGGGGTATGACGAACACCGCTGGGGCGCCCCAGGATCCGCCTGGGACAGCCCCGGCGGAGCGGGTCGTCGCGCGTCTCCGGCCGCATGCCCGCGTGCTGTTCTGGCCTACGATTGTGCTGTTCGTGATCTGTGGAGTCACCGGTTACCTCTTCGGCAACCTGCCAGAGGAGTGGCACAACATCACGTTGCTGTCCGGGGCGTCCCTGGCCGTCCTGCTGCTCTGGTTCTTGCCGCTGCTCGGCTGGCTCAACAGGCGCTATACGATCACGACTCGGCGCGTCATCCTGCGCCGGGGGTTCTTCGTGCGCTCACGCCAGGAACTGCTCCACAGCCGCGGCTACGACGTGACCGTGCGCCGTACCTGGCTGCAGTCAGCGTTCAGGTCGGGGGATGTGCAGATCAACTCAGGTCCGGACAACACCCTCATCCTGAAAGACGTCCCCAGCGCCGACCTGGTGCAGAAGGCGCTGCACGAGCTGATCGAGGCGTCCCGGTTGCCGATGGGCACTCGGGCGTCCGAGCCGTCAGCTCTCACCGACGAGTCGACGTTCTGGCGCGGGCGATAGCGGGGCCTCCGAGGGGGCGCTTCGGTGAGGCGCGAAAACCCACCACCGGTACAGGGTGAAACGGAAGACTGCGCCGAGGGCGAGACCCAAGACGTTCGATGAGATGTTGTCTGCGACCACGCTGGTGTATCCGAGCACGTAGTGGCTGAACCAGAGGCAGGCTAGTCCGATCCCCATACCGACCAAGCTGACCGCGAAGAACTCGACCCCCTCTCGGAGCGTCTTCGACTGGCGCCCGGCACCGAAGGTCCAGAACCGGTTGCCCACCCAGTTCGCCGCGATGGCCATCACAGTGGAGATCAGCTTGGCGTAGAGAGGACCAGCGTGCACCTCGTCGGGGTCGAACACGGTAGTGCGGAGCAGGTTGAACACCGTGACATCGACAACGAAACCGACCAGACCCACCGCGCCGAACTTGGCCACCTGGGCAGTGAGGGCCAGGAGCCCGGCTCGGTCCCACGAAGTGGTCGTCATGCATCCCCCCGGTCGATGGGCGAAGATAGGAGTAGCGCCAGAAGGGGAGTCTAAGGCGCTGCCGCCGGGACAGGCTGAGAGTAGTCCCGTGGTGATATGAACACTCGCACAGGAACTGGTGGATACATGGCAACGACCGTTGGTGTCATCGGCGGCGGACAGCTGGCCCGGATGATGATTCCCGCTGCAGTGAATCTCGGCATCGAGATCCGTATCCTGGCGGAGCAGGAGGACATGTCCGCCGATCTCGCCGCGACCGGAGTCGGCGACTATCGCAATCGTGACGTCGTACTGGCCTTCGCGGAGACCGTCGACGTGATCACCTTCGACCACGAGCACGTGCCCCAGGAGATCCTGCGCGAGCTCATCGCGCGCGGTGTTCCGGTGCATCCGGGGCCTGACGCACTGCAGTACGCGCAGGACAAAATCCTCATGCGCAGCCGCCTGGCTGAGCTCGGCCTGCCTGTTCCCGACTGGGCGCGGGTCGAGAACCCGGAGGATCTGGCCGCTTTCCTTGCAGAGCACGAGGGCCGGGCCGTCGTCAAGACGGCTCGGGGCGGCTACGACGGCAAGGGCGTGAGGGTCGTCACCCATGAACACGAGGTCGATGACTGGTTTCAGGCGCTCGCCGAAGACGCCAACGGGGGCGCACTGCTAGTCGAGGAGTTCGTGGAGTTCCGGCGGGAGCTCGCCCAGCTTGTCGCCCGCCGTCCTTCCGGACAGATCGTCGCCTGGCCGGTCGTGGAGACAGTGCAACGGAACGGAGTGTGCGCCGAGGTCATCGCGCCGGCCCCGCTTTCTGCCGGTCGACTGGCTGACGTCGCGGGTGACATCGCGATCGCGGTAGCCGAGGGCATCGGTGTCACCGGTGTGCTGGCCGTGGAACTGTTCGAGACGACGGATGACCGGCTCGTGATCAACGAATTGGCGATGCGGCCCCACAACAGCGGCCACTGGTCGATCGACGGATCCACGACGAGCCAGTTCGAGCAGCACCTTCGGGCTGTGCTGGATCTCCCACTGGGCGCCACGGGTACGCGCGACTCCTGGTCTGTCATGGTAAACATTCTCGGCGGGCCGTCCTCCGGGACTCTCATCGATCGCTACCCGGTGGCAATGCGGGAGCATCCTACGGCGAAGCTGCACAACTACGGCAAGGACCCGAGGGCCGGGCGGAAGGTCGGCCACGTGACTGTCAGCGGAGACGACCTCGACGACGCCGTCTACGAGGCGCGCGCCACTGCGGCCTTCTTTCAGGACTGACGCTTAGTATCGAGTCCATGCCCGAGAACACCCCCCCGATCAGCCCTGCCCCGGCGGGCGCCGAGACCCCTGTGGTCGGCGTCGTGATGGGGTCCGACTCCGACTGGTCGGTCATGAGTGACGCCGCCGCGGTGCTCCGCGACTTCGGCGTGCCGCATGAAGTGCAGGTCGTCTCCGCGCACCGGACACCTGGGAAGATGATCGCCTATGGCGAGAGCGCCCGCGAACGCGGTTTGAAGGTCATCATCGCGGGAGCCGGCGGCGCAGCCCACCTTCCCGGAATGCTGGCCGCGGTGACCACGCTGCCGGTTGTGGGGGTTCCCGTGCCGCTTGCGCGCCTAGACGGACTGGATTCGCTCCTGTCAATCGTGCAGATGCCGGCTGGCGTCCCTGTTGCGACGGTATCGATCGGCGGAGCTCGCAACGCGGCCCTCATCGCCGTCAAAATCCTCGCAATCGCCGACGACTCTCTCCGGGTCATGCTCGACGACTATGCCGCTACGCTCGCCGACCAGGTCGAGCAGAAGAACAGGGACCTCCAAGCAAGACTATGACCAGCGTGAGTAGCCCAATACGACACCCGGATGTCGGCTCCGCACCGGTTATGACCAAGCGGGCCTGGTGGTTGGTCGTCCTCAATCTCGTCCTGCCTGGATCTGCGCAGGTGCTCGCCGGTAACCGGCGCCTCGGCCGTTTCGGACTCGGCGCGACGCTGATCCTGCTCGCCGCAGTTCTCGTCGTGGGTGTTTCGTATGCCCTTTGGCCCGCGGTCGTGTTCACCGTCTTCACGAACTCGATCGGATTGTGGGCCGTGGCGATCGCCCTGGCGTTCTACGCGGTCGTCTGGCTGGTCCTCACCGTTGACACGCTCAGGCTGGCGCGCATCGTCAAAGCGGCGCCGAACGCTCGGCCCCTGATCGCAGGGTTCACCCTGGCCGCGATGGTCGTAGCCTGTGGCACGGCCGCGTACGGCGCCTATGTGGCCACGACGGCGAGCGGTTTCCTGTCATCCGTCTTCGTGGCAGGTCCCTCTGACCCCCCGGTGGACGGCCGCTACAACGTGCTGCTCCTGGGCGGCGACGCCGGCCCGGACCGCGACGGACTCCGCCCTGACAGCATCTCTGTGGTCAGCATCGACGCTGAGACCGGCCAGGCGACGCAGATCGGCCTACCCCGCAACCTTGTCAATTTCCCCTTCTCCGAGGGCTCGCCGCTGGCCGAGGTGTATCCCGAGGGCTACGGGGCGATCGACGGATGCGAGGTGTCGGCATGCATGCTGAACTCGGTCTACACCGAGGTGGAAGTGAAGAGCCCCGAGATGTATCCGCGGGCCGTCGACGAAGGGAGCGAGCCCGGCATCGAGGGCATGCGCGACGCGGCAGAGGGAATCACCGGTCTCACAATCCAGTACTACGTGCTGATCGACATGCAGGGATTCTCCGATCTCGTCGACGCGCTCGGCGGAGTGGATATCAACGTCACGGAGCGGGTCCCGGTGCACGAGGATGAGACTTTCACGACCGTCGCATTCTGGTTCGAGCCTGGCATGCAGCACATGGACGGCTACCACGCCCTCTGGTACGCCCGCTCGAGGCACGGCACCAGCGACTACGACCGGATGAACCGCCAGCACCAGCTCGAAGAGGCGATCCTCAAGCAAGCGAACCCGGGCAACGTGCTCTCGAAATTCCAGTCGGTGGCGGCGGCGGGGGCGCAAGTTGTGAAGACGGACGTCCCGCAGGGGATGCTCGGCTACTTCGTCGACCTTTCCTCGAAGACCAAAAAGCTGCCAATCAACCGGGTGCAGCTGACACCGGAGAACGACGTCGATCCGGAGGATCCCGACTACGACAGCATCCGCCAGCTGATCGACACCGCGCTTGCCCCGCCGCCGTCCGAGTCGCCCGTCCCCTAGCTGCCCGGCCGCATCAGGGGACGGAACCGCGCCGTGAAGATGCACCCCGCACCTTCGCCACCGACCCGCTGCTGAACTGACCCTTTGCTACAGTGACCGAGGGATGACAATGAAGCGGCGCACTTTCCTCATCGGCACGATCTCCGGGCTCTCACTCGTGGCGGTGTCGGCTTGCACCCCTCAGGAACCAAACCCCACGCCGACCGCCAGCGCCACCCCGTCCCCGACGCCGGTGTCGGAGATCCCGCGGCCGTCGGCCTTCCAGCGGACCTCCTGGTCGAGCGACCCGTACTCCCGGGGAGCATTCAGCTTCCAACCCGTCGGCTCGTCTCCCGAACAGCGCGTAACCCTGCGGGAGCCAGTGGACGGACGGATCTTCTTCGCCGGTGAGCACACCGATGACGTCAATCCGGGCACCGTTCAGGGTGGGCGCGTCTCCGGCCGCCGCGCGGCGTCGAGCGTGCAGGAGATCGCGGCGGAGGGGGAGCGAATAGCGATCATCGGCGCGGGAATCGCGGGAGCGACGGCGGCCCGCCAGCTCGCTGACGCCGGTTACAGCGTCGTCATCATCGAGGGCAGGGACCGTGTCGGCGGCCGCATCGACACGCTTGTGAGCGATGAGTTCCCGTTCCCGGTCGAACTCGGCGCCGCCTGGGTGCAGGACTCCTCGCGCACGACGCTCCTCGATGAACTGGGCGCGTGGGAGATTGACACCGAACCATTCGAGTACGTCGCCGATCAACGAACTCCCACCGGGGCATCCGTCGAACCGAGCGCTGTGGGTCCGACAGCGGTGACGGCGGCGATCACCTGGGCAGCCACCCAGCCCGCGGACCTCTCCCTCGCGGACGCACTGACCCAGTCCGGCGCGGCGAACGTGAGCGACGACCCGAACGACCAGGGTGTGTCCGACGCCGACCGCCTCAGCGCCTTCATCGCAACGGATGTCGTCACCGAGAGCGGCGCCGAGCCCGCCACCCTGTCAGCGTGGTACGCGACCGATCCCACCCGGAGCCAGGACGATGACCGCTACGTCACCGGTGGCTTCATCGAACTCGTCAGGTCGGCGCTCGACGGGCTCGACATCCTGCCCTCGAGCACCGTGCGCGCCATCACCCACACTGAACGGGGGGTCGTCCTCAGGCTGGCCCGGGGCGAGTCTCTCTCCGCCGACCGCGTGATCGTCACCGTTCCTTTGGGCGTCTTGCAGACCGACACCCTCACCTTCGACCCGCCGCTGCCCTTCACTCATCGCGGTGCCATCAACGCCCTCGGCATGGGCACACAGGACAAAGTCATACTGCGCTTCGACGAGCCGTTCTGGTCCACACGTGCGACGGTGTGGACAATTATCGGCGCAGAGAGCGACTACCCCCTGTGGTACAACCTCGAACCCCTGACCGGTGAGCCCGTGCTCGTCGGCTTGGTCGGCGGTGACGCTGCGCATCGGCTCGCGAAGCTCAGTGACGGTGACGCGCTCGACGCGGCCCTGCGGAGCCTCGCCCCATTCCTCGACCCGGACCCGGCCGCGGAAGGTACCCCCGGCAACTCCAGGGAGAACCCCTGACCCACGCTCTGGCCTCAGCGCGAGCGTCCCCCGCGTTCCCGGAGGTGCTCGAGACGGGGAAGTCGGCTTACCGTGATGATCAGGGCGTTGATGCCGGTGAAGATCGTGATCACGATGAGCAAGTAGTACCCGAATTCGAAGGGGATGTCCACCAGTACCGGATCGAGGAAGAAGTACGGGTACCAGTGCACGAAAGCCCCGCGCACCATCGTGAAGATCACCCAGCTGACCGGGAAGATCATCACCCAGGCGATGGTCCGCCACGGCACATCACGACCCGGTGCGACCAGCCAGTCCACGAGCGCGTAACCGGGAATCCAGAAATGCAGCAGCATGCTCGACCAGGGCGCCCACACCGGGATCCCGCGCAGCGAACCCTCCACCAGGATGAACGTGAACACGATCCCTGACACGATGACGTAGGTCGTTGCGAAGACCCGGAGGGTGTCGAGCCAGAGCGGGTCCTCCGGGTCCTTCAGCGCGTTGACCGCGCCGATCACGAATACGATGATCGCCATGACCATGCTCTGCACCGTGAAGTAGCTGAAGAAGTTCCAGGTGGCGAACGAGCCTCCACCTATGTTGTAACCGAGGTCACCGACGAGGGCGACGACACCGGTGAGGGCGGCGAGGATGCGGGCGAATCCGAAGACCCTACGCATGCAGGGCCACGATCCCGACGAGACATCCCATCAGCAGGAGAATCCAACTACAAGTCAGCGTGCAACTGCCACACCCGCTCCGCGGAGTCGTTCCAGCTGAAGGCTTTGGCGCGGTCGCTTCCAATGATGCTGAGCCGTTCCGCAAGCCTGTCGTCGGCCAACACGCGGGTGAGGGCGTCGGCGAGCCTCTGTGGATAGCCTGCGGCGTCGTCCCGAGGAACCACGAGAGCCGCATCCCCACTCGCTTCGACAAGGGCCGGGGCATCGGAATGGATGACGGGGGTGCCGAGCTGGAAGGCTTGGATGACCGGCAGGCCGAATCCTTCCTCGAGACTCGGGTAGACGAAAACGGCGGCGCGGGAGATGACAACTGCGAGGTCCTCGTCGCTCAGCCCGCTCAGCGGCAGAACCCGGTCCTCCGGAAGACCAGCTTCGTCGGCGACGGATGCGACGTGGAGTTCGCCCCACGAGTCCGGTCCGAGGACCACGAGCGGCAGATCCGGCGCACCGGGCAGGCCGAGCGCGGTGACCAGGGAGGTCACAGCCTTCCGCGGGTCAAGTGTGCCCGAGGTGAGGATGTACTGAGGCGGCAGGCCGAGCGCGCGTACGCGCGCTGAGACGATCGCCCTGGCATCCGCCGACTCTGGGTCGAGCGAGCCGATTGGCAGGCGCAATCCCTCACCGACCGCCCCGCCGATGACCCGCACGCGGTCGCCGAAGTCGGCGATCTCCGCGAGCTGGTCAGCGAGGGCATGACTCGGTACGACCACGGCGTCGGCATGCTTGCGGGCACGCTTGAGCATGAGCTTCGTTCCGGCCACTGTGGCCGGGGTCAACGATTCCGGGTGGGTCCAGGCGAGGACGTCATGCACGGTCACGGCAACCTGGCTACCGTCCCGGTCGCGATCATGGCGGCGAAGAGGGGCAAGCAGGCCGGGCGCGTGGATCATCCCGGGCCCGAGAGGCGCGGTGATGCCCAGTTGCCAGGCCGCGGCCAACTCCCGCCGGGGGAGCGTGGTCTTGGAGAGACGGGCCAGTCCGGGCAGCACGCGTTCGATATGGCTGTACTGCGCGGACGATGAAGCGGAGACGATGCCCTCGACGTCGCATCCGCTCGGAGCCGTCCGGATCAGTGCCCGTGTCAGCTCCTCGGTGTATCGGCCGAGGTTACCGGGTACCGGAGCGACCAGCTGATCGACGATCACACGGAGCGTCGTCATGCCCGGAGAACTCCCCGGTCCGCAGCCTCGGCCAGCGCCGCGCTCCAGTCGCGCATGGGCTCGATCCCGGCAGCAGCCCAGGCCTCGTGGCCGAGTACCGAGTACGACGGCCGGGGGGCGGGCCGCACAAACTGTGAGCTGTCGGTCGGCTTCACCCGGTCAGGGTCGAGTCCCGCGGCAGCGAAGACGGAACGGGCGAAGTCATACCAGCTGGCGATTCCTGAGTTCGTACCGTGGTAGATCCCGGCGGGAGCATCCTGGTCCAGCAGTGTCACAATCCGCTCGGCGAGGTCCGCAGTCCAGGTGGGCTGGCCGAGCTGGTCGTTCACGACACTCACGGTCTCGTGGGAGCTGGCGAGCCGGAGCATGGTTTTTGCGAAATTGGGGCCGTGCTCGCCGTACAGCCATGCGGTTCGCACGATGTAACTGCGGTCGCCGTTCTCCTCGAGCACGAATGCCTCACCGGCGGCCTTCGTGCGGCCGTAAGCCGAGATCGGATCGATCGGGGCGTGCTCCCCGTAGGGTGCTGTGGCGCTCCCGTTGAACACGTAGTCGGTGGAGACCTGAACCAATCGGGCCCCGGCGACCGAGGCCGCAGCCGCCAGGTTACGGGCGCCCACTGCGTTCACCGCGTACGCTGTGTCCTCGTTCGATTCGGCGTCGTCGACCTTGGTGTAAGCGGCCGCGTTGATCACGGCGTCGTGCCCGGCGACGGCGTCGGTCACGGCGGCGAAGTCGGTGACATCAAGGTCGGCGCGACCTAGGGCGGTGACCGTGCTGTCGGCGAGGGCGGCTTGCAGATCGCGTCCGAGCATGCCTGAGGCCCCGGTGATCAGATACTTCATGGTGTGATTCCTCAACTCGGATGACGGCGGGGCCGCTAGCTCAGTTCGGCGCGAGCCTTCAGCGGTTCCCACCAGGTGCGGTTGTCGCGGTACCACTGCACGACATCTGCCAGGCCCTGCTCGAAGGGAACCTCAGGCTGATAGCCGAGTTCGCTCTGGATTTTGGAGATGTCCACCGAGTAGCGCAGGTCGTGGCCCTTGCGGTCTTCGACCCGGTCGACATAGGACCAGTCCTTTCCAGTGGCGTCCAGCAGAAGCTGAGTGAGTTCCTTGTTGGTCAGTTCGGTGCCGCCGCCGATGTTGTAGATCTCACCCGCGCGTCCATTGACCAGAACCATGGCGATGCCGCGAGTGTGGTCGTCGACGTGCAGCCAGTCGCGGATGTTGTTGCCCTCGCCGTACAGAGGAACGTGCTTGTCATCGATGAGGTTCGTAACGAACAGGGGGATGACTTTCTCGGGGAAATGGTAGGGCCCGTAGTAGTTCGAGCAGCGGGTGATCGACACGTTGAGCTTGTGGGTGCGGTGGTAGCTGCGCGCCAGCAGATCGCTGCCGGCCTTGGATGCCGAGTACGGCGAGTTGGGCTCAAGCGGTCGATCCTCGTCCCATGAACCCTCGGCAATGGAGCCGTAGACCTCGTCCGTGGACACGTGCACGAAACGCTTCAGGTCGTTGCGCAGGGCCGCGTCGAGCAGCTGCTGAGTGCCAAGCACGTTCGTCTCGACGAAGATCGACGCGTCACGCACTGAACGGTCCACATGCGATTCCGCGGCGAAGTGCACCACAGCGTCGACGCCGGGGAAGAGTGTGTCCAGCAGCGCACCGTCGCGGATGTCGCCCTGCACGAAGGTATAACGGGGGGAGTCGGCGACGGGCGCGAGGTTCTCCAAATTGCCGGAATAGGTCAGGGCGTCGAGGACAACGATCTCCGCGCCTTCCAGGCCCGGGTAGGCGTCCTGCAGGGTACGCCGGACAAAGTTCGAGCCGATGAATCCGGCGCCGCCGGTAACGAGGATCTTCATAGTTGGTAGCCATTCCGTTCGCGTAGATGCCCCAGCGATTCTACTGGTAGCCGATTGGTAGACTGCTGGACGTGCAGATCCGCGAACTCTCGATCCCTGATTCCTACGAGATCACCCCGAAGCAGTTCGGTGACGATCGGGGGGTTTTCCTCGAGTGGTACCGGTTCGACAAGCTGGAGGAGACGATCGGTCACCCCCTGTCGCTCGCGCAGGCCAACACGTCCGTGTCCAAGCGCGGCGTCGTGCGCGGCATCCACTTCGCCGACATCCCGCCCAGCCAGGCGAAGTACGTCACAGCGACGCACGGCGCTGTCCTCGACTACGTCATCGACATTCGGGTCGGTTCGCCGACCTTCGGCAAATGGGATTCCGTGCTCCTTGATGACACCGACCGCCGGGCTATCTACATCGCTGAGGGCCTGGGCCACTGCTTCGTCGCCCTCACCGAAAATGCCACGGTCAGCTACCTGGTGACCTCGCCGTTCAACGCCGGGCGCGAGCACGGCATCAACCCACTCGACCCGGAGGTCGGCCTCGTTTTCCCCGCCGAGGCGGGAGAGCCACTGCTCTCGCCCAAGGACACGGACGCTCCCGGGTTGACGGAGGCCGCAGCATCGGGCCTCCTGCCCACCTGGGAGGCCGCTCGGGCCTTCTACGACTCGCTGAACAACGGAAAGTAAGGGACGCATGCGCGGAATCATCCTGGCCGGCGGCTCCGGAACCCGGCTGTGGCCGATCACTAAGGGCATCTCGAAGCAACTGATGCCCATCTATGACAAGCCGATGATCTACTACCCGCTGTCGACGTTGATGATGGCGGATATCAATGAGATCCTCATCATCACGACCCCGGAGTACAACGAGCAGTTCCGGGCTCTTCTCGGGGACGGCTCCGATCTCGGAATTCGCCTGGAGTACGCGGTGCAGCCGTCACCGGATGGATTAGCGCAGGCGTTCATCATCGGCGAGGAGTTCATCGGCGACGAGAGCGTCGCGCTCGTGCTCGGTGACAATATTTTCCACGGCGCGGGCCTGGGTTCCTCGTTGCGGGGGAATCAGGACCTTGAGGGAGCGCGGATTTTCGCGTACCACGTCAGTAACCCGACCTCGTATGGTGTCGTCGAGTTCGACGGAGACATGAAGGCGCTCTCGATCGAGGAGAAGCCGGTGCGGCCCAAGAGTAACTATGCGGTGCCGGGGCTGTATTTCTACGACAACTCTGTCGTCGCGATCGCGAAGACGATCGAGCCCAGCGCCCGTGGTGAGCTTGAGATCAGCACGGTCAATGAGCGCTATCTCGAGGAGGGCAGGTTGCATGTTCAGGTCCTCGACCGGGGCACCGCCTGGCTCGACACGGGCACGTTCGAGTCGATGATGCAGGCCTCGGAGTACGTGCGGGTGATCGAGGACCGACAGGGCTTCAAGGTTGGTTGCATCGAGGAGATCGCCTGGCGCGCCGGTTGGATCGACGATGCCCAGCTGGCCAGGCTGGCCGAGCCGCTGAAGAAGAGCGGCTACGGCAAGTACCTGGGCGCACTCGCCGCCGCCGAACCGCACGGCTCGTAGTCCTCACGCCGCGTCGGCTCAGCAGCGACGGAGCGCCTGCACCTCGGTTGCCAGCGAGTTGGGTCCGCCGATCAGGCTGACGCTGGTGGTCTGCCAGGTGTTCCACGTGTCGAGCAGAGGTCCCGGCAGACATGTCGGTGGGACGACGTAGAGGGGGCTCTTCCGCGATCCCGCGATCGTCGCACCGGCCAGCGCGTCGGGGAAGGCGGCCCCGGTCGCAACGTGAGCACTTGCTGATCCGGTGGGAAAGGCGTGGGCGTTGATCGCCTGACTGGTCGCGTAGCGATCAGCTCCGGAGAGACGTGTGGTCTCCATGGTCTTGGCCAGCACCGACCTCACTCCCTCGCTCACTGCGGCCGGCCCGCCCGCGATGAGAACCTTGGTGGTTCCCATGGCAGCCAGGAGGTTTTCCGTCGCCGGATCCACGGCTTCCCCGGTGCCGTCGAGGAGCACGACCGGGAATCCGTCCTTGCCCGCGGCAGCGGATGCCGACAGTGCGTCGGGGAAGTTCCTTCCGGAGGCGATCCACGCAGTGCTCGCTCCGGCCGGGAAAGCATGCCGGACGATCGCGCGCGCCGTGTCATAACGGTCCTCTCCCCACACGCGCAGTGTCTGCGGTTGGATGGCTGCAAGTTGCTCCTTGACGTTCTCGGACACGGCGTTGATCCCACCGACGACCACGATCTGCGCAGGCTTCAGGCGGGTGATCTCGGCGGAGACCACGGCGGGGAGTGAGTCGGTTGCGGTCAGCAGGAGCGGTCCGCCCTGTTTGACGGCAGCGGGAGCGGCGGCCAGCGCGTCGGGATAGTTGGTCCCCGCAGCGACATAAACGACCCCGGCATTTGCCGGGTACCCGGCCTGTGACACCTTCACGGCCGTTTCGTAACGGTCGGCGCCCCACAATCGTGTGACGTCGCGCTGGCGGGCGAGTTCGACCGTCACCTTAGCTTCCGTGGAAGTTGCGGCGGTCACCGTGACTGTCAGGCCTCCTGAATGCCCCGTGAAGGATCGTCCCGGGCTGAGCGAGAGTGGACGGCTCGTTCCTGATGGCCCCGGAGCGGTAAGAACAGCGGACGACAGCGAGTCCCGAAGCCGCAGCACGCGTACCCCCGGTGCGAGATCCTGCACGGAGCCATCAGCGTAGAGCGAGTCGGAATCGATGCCCGTACCGGAGCGGTACTCGACGAAGTAGTGCTCCCCCGACCGCGGGTCGGTGACCTCCAGCCCTCGGAGACCGGTCGACGCGGAGGCAGGATTGAGCGTGAATGTCTGACTGTTCGTACTCACCCCGTCGGGTATGACCACCGGGCGGAGGTCTGCGCCGTTCAACGATCCCAGCACGTGCTTATGCGTGACGTTCAGCGCCATCAGTGTTCCGTTCGACGCGCACGCCGGGCGACAGACAGTGAGGCCACCGCCCATGATGTCGAAGTAGTCCTGGTACTCACCGTCGACGCAGCCATCACTGAACGTGCCGTCGCCCGAGGGTGATCCCTCGCTGATCGTGCCGGAGCATCCGTGCACGTTCGAGTGCCGCAGCCCCACATTGTGCCCGAATTCGTGGGCGACGGTCTGGGGGCCGATGATCGAGTTGTATCCCGCCCAAATGAGGCCCCCGGCAGTGGGGGAGCCGACGGAACCGAGTCCTGATCCGGCGCCGCAGGCGGGCGGGGCGAGTACCACCAGGTGCTGTGCGGGAGAGTGTGACCAGTACCAGTTGTAATCCACGTGGCCGAACGCCTCCGCAGCGGCGTCCCAGGCAGCCCGGGGGTCGCAGGCAGCGGACGATGAGAGTCGCTTCGGTTTCTGCGGCATGGTAACGCTCGCCACGGCTCCGGCCGATTGGGATGCCCAGTAGGAGCTGAGATCTTGCACCAGCGCGGTGACGTCCGCATCGCTCACGACGGATGCCTCGGGGTCGGAGGGTAGAGAGAGGACTGCGACGTCAAAGGCGTGGGCCGTTGCAGCACGGGAAACTTCCGCGGCCTCGACCTGCACGGTGGAGTCCTCGATCTGCAGGGCGGCGTCGCTTGTCTCTGTGGCGGCGAGGATCACCTCCCCGAGCGGGGAGGCGCCGTCGATGACCTCGGAGGCACCCTGATCGACAGGAATGACCTGATCCTCGGGGTGGAGAGCCGAGTTGATCTCGGGCACGTACTCTTCCGGGATCGAGAGGGTGCCTTTGAAGCTGGTACCGCTGGCCATTTCGTCGGGAAGGGATCCGGTCACCTGCACGGATTCACCCGACCGCGTCACCAGACGGACTTCGTCCGGCAGCGGTCTGGCGGTTCGTTCACCCGGGGCGCTGTCCCGCCCGGACAGGACCAGGATCGTCCCCGTGACCTGCAACCGGGTGGAGGCGTTGACGACATCCCCACCGACGCTTTCCACGCCGCTCGCCGCGACGGGGGAGCCTGCACTCACCAGTGCGGCCGTCAGTGCCACACCGGCCACGTACCCGGCCCCGGGCCTACGCTCACCTCTAGCGATGCCGCCCGCGAGCATCGGGCAACGTCGCCTGAAAACATGGTGCAGCATTCATTCCCCCCGAACCGACGTGCCCGGCCGCCCCCTGCGGCGCGCGGTCCGCAGACCCCGCATCGATCACACGTCGTACTTCGGATACTACGAGGTGATCACGGTGCCGGCAAACCGCAGGGGTCAAGCGCGGGGCATCGTCACCGGGAGCGCCAGCAGAGGTGCCCCCGCAGATCACGGCTGCCCGAGCCGTCCTTACGGCTGTTCCTGTTCCTTGAGGTACCGGTAGAACTCGTCCTTTTTTGGGATGAGGGCGTGGTATTGGTTCAGTTCCTCCAGCACGAAGGAGATGTCGACCTTCACCTTCTTCAAAGTCCAGCCGCTCACGGAGGCATAGTGACTCATCCACTGGTCCTCAAGGAACGCGTACTCGGTCGGGAGTTCCGAGAAGAACCGCCGGTCCTGCACGATGTCGATGTCGCAGATCGTCCCGCCCGTGCCGACATGGTCAGCTGGTTCGCCGTCGGCGACTTCCTCCCGGTTCCAGTACGAACCGTTCTGTCGGAAGGCCCAGTGGCCGGCGATCGTGCGCGAGCCCGCGGCTGCCAGCAGGAGCGAGACGAAATCCGGCGGCACCACTTCGTCGTCGTCGAGCATGATGAACGAGCCCCGGTACCCGTCGCGCCGTAGCTTCGCGGCCAGGAAGAACCGGGCGACGCCTCCCATGTTCACCGGCGAGTCCACGAATTCGACACTCATGTTGCCGTTGTCTCGCAGTTCATGCCGGATGGTCTCGCGGTAGTGCGTTCCGTGGCTGCGGTTGTTGTTCCAGAACAGGATGCGCAGGGGCACCGGGCTGTCCTGCTGCGCGAGTTCCCGCAGGATGTCACCGATGCGCTCGGGCCGATTCCACAGGCACATGATCAGAGGAATGGCATCTGGCGCAGGGCGGCTGAGAACCGGCTCCACCCGGAAGAATCCGCGCGCGAAGAGTCGATAAAACAGCCGCCACAGGGGCCGCTTAGCCGCGACTCGTCCCGCTGAGCGTTTGGTCAGCCGGGCGGCGTAGCGGACGGCGCGTCGGGAAGCGCTGCGAGGGTCAAGGGCCAGGGTGAAGAGGCGGTTCGCCAGCCTGACGCTTTTACGATTCCGCAGTGCCCGGAGTTCGCCGTGCATGCTCTGCAACTCGGCCTGCAGGCCACGCTCCCGCAGCTCACCTTCGGCGACCCTCTCGATGAGAGCGTCAATGTGCTGCTTACCCTCGTCGACGTAATGGAGGATCTCCCTGATCCTCTCGTCGCGACCGGCCAACTGGTCACGGTAGTCGCGTTCGATCGGGCTGATGATCGTGCCGAAGCGTCGCGCGGTCTCTTCAACCTCTGCGTCGAGCAACTCGTCGGGGATGGGGGAGAGGGTGGTGCGTGCGATGCGGTCGTCGTGGACGAAGTCGCCGGCGGCGAGGCCGGCGGCGATCTCATCATCGGACGGGTGGCGCAAGACATAGTAGCTGAGAAGCGTTCCAGCTTTCCATCGCCGGTACTCCCTCATCCCGTGGTGATTCGGGCTCGGCGTCAGGTCGGGGTTGTTCTCATAGGCAAGCCCCGCGTTGTGGACTTTGCGCTCGAACTGTTCCCAGGACCGCCAGGGGAAATGTAGGACCTCGAGGGCGAGTTCAGGAGCCAGGTTCCCCTCGGACACCAGGTTCACGGCGTGGTTTCCTTGGCTGACTTCGACCACGTCCGAGCCGATGTGAACCGCGTTCGGCGTGGAATGAGCGTGCAGGCCCAGCTCGAACAGGCGTTCCGTGGTTCGGTTGTCGCGATAAGTGAGCCGTTGCAGACCTGTCCCTCGCTTCGCCGGTGAACCGGTCATGTCGATCACGGGAGTCTGGAAGGTTGTCAGGGAGCGGGGAATCTCTAAGAAGACGTCGCGGAGGGTCCGGCCTGCGTCGCGGGGGAGCCAGAACTCATCTGCATCGGCGTTGATAACCCAGTCTGCGGCGTACCGGGTGTACGCTTCCCGCGCCATGGCCGTGACGACCTGGTATTGCTGCTTGCGTTGGACAGGGTCCTGTCGGAGATCGATCGCATCTCCGAAGGATTGCAGGATCTCCAGGGTGCCGTCGACGGACCCGTTGTCGGTGACCAGAATCTTGTCCACGCCCTGGGCAAGGTGATGCTCGATCATCGGACCGATGATGTCCGCTTCATCGCGGACCATCAGCGTCATTATCACATTCACAGTTGAGGCATCAACCCTTGCGTTGGTGAGCGAGACAGGGAAGGTTCCATCCTTCCACACCGCGCGTCAGTGCTTTCGCACCTGCCACCAGCTGCGGAGCGCCAGGCTCACCCTGAGGAATCCTCGTAACGGAGCGAGGTAGCCGGCCGAATATCTTCGAGAGAGATACCGGTAGGCGCTCTCATGGTGCGCCACATCCATCGCTGCGGAAGAATGGGATGTCGAATGAGCCCCGGTGTGCACGACACGCGCCTCAGGCACGTAGACGTTCAACCAGCCACGGGCACCCAGCCGATCCCCGAGGTCCACGTCCTCGAAGTACATGAAGTACGACGTGTCGAACCCGCCGACCTGTCGGAAGGCGCTGGCGCGTACCAGGATGCACGCTCCCGAGAGCCAGCCGGCCTGCATCAGCCCATTCGGGCGCGGCGACGCGGCACGGTACCGGCTGGTCCAGGGGTTCGAAGGCCACCTCTTCGCGAAGAGAGCGTGCCCGATGCCGGTGCGCAGAGACGGCAGCGCCCGAGCAGAGGGATACAGGGAGCCGTCGACATTGAGGATGCCGGGGCCGAACGCACCGCCGGTCGGCGTGGATTCCGCCTCATCGATGAGCAGGTCGACGGACCCGGGCCTGAAGCTCACGTCCGGGTTGGCGATCAGAACGTACTTGGCATCCGACATTGCCGCCTCGATGCCGGCATTCATCGCCCCGCCGTACCCGCGGTTCTCGTTCAGTTCCAGAAGCTGCGCCACCGGGTGCCCGGCCACGATACGCCGGAGCTCGTCGATGTCGGACGAGCCGTTGTCGACCACGATGACGGAAATCGCCCGCTCGGTCGCAGCCTCGACCGAGGACAGGAATTCCTCCATGACCTCGGACGAGTCGTACGTCACCGTAGCGACGAGGACGGAGAGGACAGCCACGCTAACGGGACGCCCCGGCCGCGCCGAGTTCGACGATCTCCGGCTCAAGGTAGGAGGTGCCCACCGCCCGGGGATAGTAGAGGACGTCGAAGGCGGCCGCTTGAGGGGCATCAGCCACATGACGACCCGACTCGTCCATCATGGAGATATTGACGAAATACTTGCCGGTCCCCAGCCGCACATCCTTCAACGTGAACTGCAGGGTCCATTCGCCGGTGAACCGGGACAGGTTCATCCCGAGCAAGCGGCTGCTGGTTCCGTACACGACCTGGCCGGCCGAATTGTCTATCTGGACCGCGCCGAACCACTCAGGGCTCAGCCCAGGGTGGTGGAAGGTGGTTGTGACAATGAGGTCGTCCCCGTGCTCGACGCGCTCGCCCACACCTTTACCGCGGGCGTGCACCGTAGTCGCAACGACCCGTGGAACTTCGACGGGCGCCCCCGCATTCTCCTCACTCAGGTCCCCGATTCGGCGTTCCTCGAGGATGTCCCTGAATTGGGCGACGGCTTCGTGAGCCGGACCCTCGAAGACGACATTGCCGCGATTGAGCAGGATCGCTCGGTCGCAGAGCTCGGCGACCTGGCCGAGCGAATGCGTGACCAGGATGATGGTCCGGCCTTCCGCCTGGAACGATCGGATCTTGTCGAGGCATTTACGTTGGAACGCTTCATCACCCACGGCCAGGACCTCGTCGACGAGCAGGATGTCTGGATCCGTGTGCACCGCAACAGCGAACGCGAGTCGGACGTACATGCCGGAGGAGTAGAACTTGACCTGGGTGTCGATGAAGTCGCCGATGCCAGAGAACGAGGCGATGTCATCGAATCGCGCTTCGGTCTCCTTGCGACTGAGTCCCAGGATGGCAGCATTGAGAAACACGTTTTCGCGCCCGGTCAGGTCGGGGTGGAAGCCGGCGCCGAGTTCCAGGAGGGCAGCGATGCGGCCCCGTCGCGAAACCGATCCGCTGGTCGGGTCGATGATGCCGCCGATGACCTTCAGCAGGGTGCTCTTGCCGGAGCCGTTGTGACCGATCAGGCCGATGGTGGTGCCGGCCTTGATCGTGGCAGTCACGTTTCTCAGGGCCCAGAAGTCCTCCCGGTGGCGCCGGCCGAGCCGTCCCAGCGTGACCAGGCGCTCCTTCAGCGAGTTGTCCTTCCGAATGACAAACCGCTTGGAGACGTCATTGATGACGATCACATCGGGGCGGGTGTCGGCGGGTGGGGAGAGGGGTGTCATCGGGCTTTCAATCATCGGGGCCTGGACCGTCACAGCGCCTGGGCGAAGTTGCCCTGCAGGCGGGCAAAGACGCGGTGGAAGATGAGTACCAAAACCACTCCAACCGCACCCGCGATCAGCAACCGAAGCATCAGATGCTCGGGGTAGGCGGCAGTGCCGTCACCACCTAGCCACATCGCCTGCTGGAACCCAAGTACCGCGAGCGTCACCGGATTGTTCGTGTACAGCTCCAGAAGGGGCGAGCTGCCGGCGACATCCCGCACCATCGACCAGGAGTAGACGATGGGTGAAGCCCACAGCATCACCATGATGCCCACCTCGACGAGGTACTGCACATCGCGCATGTAGACGTTGACGGCAGCCAGTAGAAGGCCGAAGGCGAGCGCGAACACGACGAGCACGAACATCGAGGGGAGCAGGTAGACGAGATCGGGCGTCAGCGGGAACTTACCCACCACGATGGTTGCGAGGACCAGGATGCTGAACTGGATCATGAAGTTGAATAGGGCAGAGCCGACGCTTGCCAGAGGGAAGATCTCACGCGGTAGGTAAATCTTCTTGATCAATCCGGCGTTGCCGACGATGGAGCCGGTCGAGCTGGAGATGATCTCGCTGAACAGCGAGTAGGCCGTGAGGCCGGTGAAGATGTAGATCGCGAAGTCAGGGATGCCTCGCGCGGCCTGCAGGAACTGGCCGACGACCACGTAGTAGATCGCCAGCTGGGTGAGCGGCCGGATCAGCGACCAGACGAACCCGAGCGCGCTGTCCTTGTAGCGCGCTTTCAGGTCGCGGCGGATCAGGAGGTCGAGCATCTCCCGTTGGCTGAGCAGTTCGCGGAAGGACGACCAGGTCCCGCGAAGTACATGGCTGGGCGCGCCGACGACGACCATCGGAGCGCTCTCCAGGGCGGCGAATCGTATCTCACGCGAGGATCGGTCAGCGTCATCAGTAGTGGCCATAAGCAGTGAACAGCATAGCTTGTCGATCCTGCGCGCTTTCTGGGGTCGTGGTGAGGCTGACAGCGAAAGCGCCGAAAAGCGCTCTTGATAGACTTCGAGGGCTTCAACTTCGGCGAACGTGAGGACGGCTACATGAAGAAACGACGCACGGGAGTCGTGTCTGTTGTTCTAGTGAACTTCAGGGGGACAGACGACACAATCGAGTGCGTGCGGGGTCTGCAGTCCTTGAACTGGCCGCAGGACCTGCTCGAGATCGTGATCGTGGAGAACGGCTCGGGCGACGACAGTCTGGCCCGGCTTCGCACCTTGGGTGACGCCGTCACCCTCGTCGAATCCACCGAGAATCTCGGGTTCACGGGGGGCTGCAACCTGGGCGTCTCGAAGTCCTCTGGGGAATTCGTCGCGTTCCTCAACAACGACGCCAAGCCGCATCCGGACTGGATCAACGAAGCGATTGCCACGTTTGCGACGGGGGCCGATATCGGGGCCGTCGCCAGCAAGGTGCTCGATTGGGAGGGAGTGAACGTCGACTACCTCGACGCCGCGATCACCTGGTACGGGATGGGCTACAAGCCTCACGCCGGCGAGCGGGACCGCGGAACGTGGGACACCGAGAAGGATGTCCTCTTCGGCACCGGTGCCGCGATGTTCATGAGGGCCGAGGTCTTCGAGGAACTCGAAGGCTTCGACGACAACTTCTTCATGTTCTACGACGACGTGGATCTGGGCTGGCGGATGAACCTCCTCGGCTACCGGTTCCGGTTCCAGCCGAAGTCGCTGGCGTTCCACAAACACCACGCCTCCATGAACAAGTTCGGCAATTTCCGGGAAGAGTATCTCCTCGAACGCAATGCCCTGTTCACGCTCTACAAGAACCTCGACGACGAATCCCTCGCCCGAGTGTTCCCCGCTGCTCTGCTCCTGGCCACTCGGAGGGCCGTCGCCCGAGGCAAGCTCGAGTCGACGTCACTGGACCTCCGAGTCCCCGGGGACGACAACGAGCGCACCATGCCGGTGTCCAAATCGACGATGGCCGGAATCTTCGCGATCGACCAGATGGTCGAGCTGCTGCCGGAGATCACCGAATCCCGTGCCAAGGTGCAGGCCTCCCGGGTGCGCTCGGATCGTCAGCTCAGCCGACTCTTCGGGAACATCGACGAGCCCGCGTACCCCATCGAAGACTACTTGCGTGGCTACGAGAAGATCGTCGACAACCTCGACGTGCTCTCCGGGTCGTCGAGGCGCCGCATTCTGGTCATCACCGGTGACCCGATCGGTGAGAAGATGGCCGGCCCCGCGATCCGTGCCTGGCACATCGCCAAGGAACTCTCCAGTGAGCACGATGTGCGGCTGCTCAGCATGACCCGGGCGGTTTCTCTGGACGACGCCTTCGAGGTCGGGGTCATCTCGCATCACAAGCCGAGCTCAGTGGTCGAGCACGAGCGGTGGGCCGATGTGATCATCGTGCAGGGGCACGCGCTGGCCCTCTTCCCGGCCCTGGAAAAGTCAGACAAGATCCTCGTCGTCGACGTCTACGACCCGCTGCACCTCGAACAGCTCGAACAGGGCCGCGGGCAGACCCTCACCCTCTGGAACAAGCAGGTGACGGATGCGACGGATGCGCTCAATCACCAACTCGAACTCGGTGACTTCTTCCTGTGCGCCAGCGAGAGGCAGCGCCACTTCTGGCTGGGTCAGCTTGCCGGGCTCGGCCGTATCAACGCATACACGTACTCAAGAGACACTGAACTGGACTCGCTGATCGCCATCGCGCCGTTCGGCATCTCGACCGACGACCCCGTCCAGGAGCGCCACGCGTTGCGTGGTGTGGTACCGGGTATCTCCGAGAACGACAAGGTGATCATCTGGGGCGGTGGCATCTACAACTGGTTCGACCCGCAGACGCTCATTCGTGCCGTCGGTGAACTGGCGGAGAGGCACGACGATGTCCGCCTGTTCTTCATGGGCGTCAAGCATCCCAACCCGGACGTACCCGAGATGGAGGCCGTCGGAGAGGCCAGGGCACTCGCGGCTGAACTCGGGCTGACCGACAAGAACGTCTTCTTCAACGAGAGCTGGGTATCGTTCGACGACCGTCAGAATTACCTGCTCGATGCTGACCTTGGCGTTTCCACCCACTTCCAGCATGTCGAGACGACGTTTTCCTTCCGCACTCGGATCCTCGACTATCTTTGGGCGGGGCTGCCCATCGTCACCACGGAGGGCGATTCCTTCGGGGACCTGGTGGAGCGGGAGAAGCTCGGGGCTTCCATCCCGGAACGGGACCAGGACGCGTTGGTTGCGGCCCTCGAATCCCTTTTGTACGACGAGGGAGCGTCTAACACGGCGCGCTCGAACGTCTCACGGGTGCGGGAGGGGTTCCGGTGGGCGAACACGCTCGCCCCGCTCGTGGAGTTCTGCCGGAACCCGGCCCACGCCGCGGACAAGGTGCCGGATCGTGCGGCAACGCTCGGTGCGACAAAGCGACATGGACCGGGGGCAGAGGTGCGCCGAACGAGGAGCACGGGTCTACGGCGGGACGTCGAGCGCACGGTGTACTACTTGCGCAACGGCGGTGCGCTTGCCGTACTCAACCGTTTCCGCGCGCGGCAGGCGCGGAAACGGGCGGACGCAGACTGAAGTCAGGCGCCGGCGTCGTCCCAGAGCTGTCGTGTCACGGCCCTGGAACGGCGTCGCCCCGGTAGTGTTGATGTGATTGTGCTCATGGGGGCCGGATGGGGGATTGACCGGATGCGTGCTTCGGCCATGCGATTGTTGGCGTCTGCGACTGCGGCACTGCTGCTTGCTACGACTTTCGTGACACTGTCACCACCGCCAGCGGAAGCTGTCTCGGCTTCGGAATTCGACCCCGGATACATCATCTCGGATCAGAAGTTCTTTGATTCGAACACGATGACGGAGGCGCAGATCCAGAGTTTCCTGAACAGCAAGGTGTCCTCGTGCGTCGCCGGGTACACCTGCCTCAAGGACTACCGGATGACCACCTTCACCCGGGCCGCGGTCGAGCCGGGTCACTGCACCGAATATGTCGGTGAAACAAACGAACTGGCTAGCCGCATCATCTATAAGACGGCCAAGGCCTGCGGCATCAATCCTCAGGCGTTGCTCGTGCTCCTGCAGAAGGAGACGTCGATCGTCACCAGCACCTCGCCGTCCGCGGGTACCTATCGCAAGGCCGCGGGCTACGGCTGCCCGGACACCAGCGTCTGCGATTCCGCCTTCTACGGCTTCTACAACCAGGTGTACAAAGCGGCCTGGCAGTTCCGCCAATACTCGAACTACCCCGACCGTGCGTATCGCATCGGCGCCATCAGCATCGGCTGGCACCCGAGTGCCGCCTGCGGTTCGGGCATCGTCAACGTGCGAAACCAGGCGACTGCCAATCTCTACAACTACACGCCCTACCAACCCAATGCTGCCGCTCTAGCCAATTTGCGGGGCACGGGCGACGGATGCTCGGCCTACGGCAACCGCAACTTCTGGGTCTTTTTCAACGACTGGTTCGGCTCTCCCACCGGCCCGGTCGACCCGATGGCTTATCTGGATAGTGCCCAGCTCGTGACGACGGTTGACCGTGCGTCCATCGACCTCTCAGGCTGGGTAGTCGACCGCGCCGACCGCAGCAAGTCCGTTGAAGTCCACGTGTACGTCGACCAGCCCAACGGCAAGACGTCAGGCCTTGCGCTCACTGCCAACCGTTCCCGCCCCGATGTGGGGGCTGCTTACCCCGGCGCCGGTGATCTTCATGGGTTTGCCACGAGCATCCCGATCACGCAGCCCGGCACGTATCGTGCCTGCGTGTTCCCCATCACGTCAGCCGGCGGCTGGCTCCTCGCCTGCAAAGAGTTCACTGCGAAACCTGCTGCCCCGACCGGCACTCTTGACGCTGTCGTCGTCCAGCAGTCCGGAACGACGGCGAATATCTCAATCAGCGGCTGGGCGCTCGACCAGAACTCGCTCGGGTCAGCGAGTGAAGCCCACGTGTACCTGGACCGTCCCAATGGGACAACTGCCGGCACCGCGGTGGCCGCCATCGGTGACCGCCCCGACATCGCGAGGACTTTCCCCGGTGCCGGTGCCGCGCACGGGTTCAACCTAAGCCTTCCCATCACGGCGCAAGGGACCTACACCGCGTGCGTTTACGCGGTGAGTAAGTCGGCCTTCGGCCAGGTCGCACAGGGGCTCGGCTGCCGATCCGTAGAGGCCATGCCCAGCGCACCGCTGGGTTCCCTGGATTCCGTCAAGTTGGTGACCGCATCAGATGGCTCAGCGGCGATCGCGGTCGGAGGGTGGGCCTTCGATCGTGCCGTGCCAGCCTCCCAGATTCCGGTGCATCTCTATGTCGACAGACCGAACGGGACAGTCGCGGGCATTCCGGTGGTCGCGAAAGAGCCGCGGAGCGACATCGCCCGCATCTTCCCCGAAGCCGGATCCCCTCACGGGTTTGTGGCGACGATCCCGGTGGAGGCAGCCGGTACCTATCGAGTCTGCGCATATGCGATCGGAGGGTCAGTGTTCGGAGCAGGGAACGCGATGCTCGGTTGCAAAGACGTGTCCACGAAGGTCGCTCCCACTTTCGGGGCATTGGACTCCGTAACGGTGACCGGCGTCGGAGCGGACAGGAAAGTGGTCGTGAACGGGTGGGCCGCCGATCCGGCCGCACCCGAATCCAGCATCCCTGTGCATGTCTATGTCGACCGCCCGAACGGCACCTCATCCGGTTTGGCCGTCACCTCCGACGGGCTACGTGCCGACGTCGGTAGGACGTTCCCCGGATACGGACCCAATCATGGCTTCTCCGCTGCCACAGCGGCGACGGAGCCCGGACGGTATAACGTGTGTGCGTTCGCCATCAGTGTGAGCCGTTTCGGTGCGAATACGCTGCTCGGCTGCTCTGCCATCACCGTCGCGCAGTAGATGAGCGCTCTCAATCCAGCAATTCGTGGGGAAAAACCCGAAGCTTCCGGATCCGATAGACACCCTCGTGCCTGGTCGATGAAGCGGAGCGTCGACTGGGTGGTCTGCGTCCTGCTCGCCGTGGCGAGTCTCGCCATGGCGTTGTGGCATGTTCCGCAGCACACCACCGTTTCTCCCATCGACGAGTATGTGTACATCGACTATCTCGCCAAGGTGCCGGACCAGCTCGTCGTCCACCGCGGGGAAGAGACGGGTGAGTATGCGCGTCAATTCCTCTCCTGCAACGGTGTGCGAGCAGTGGGGCACTATCCGGACGCGATGTGCGCACATCCGAGTGAGAGCCAGGAACCGCGTCTGCCCAATGGCGGGGTGACGACAGCGGACCTGTACACGCCGCTCTATTTCGGCGCGACGTGGTTGATGGCTCAGCCGCTCCTTCTCCTGGGCGTCGACGATTTGACGGAGGCCGGACGCTACACGGGATGGGTTTGGCTCGCGGCGGGGTCCATCGTGTTGTACCTGGCGCTGCGGCGATGGCGGGTGCCGGTCGTGGCGGCCGGGGGCGCCGGACTGATCATGGTCGGATCCCTCGCTGCGTACTGGTCCAACACGTATATCAGCACGGATGCGACCGTGCTCTTCGCGTCTTCGCTCCTCATCTTTGGCGCGACGATGCTCGACCGGCCCTCCCGCCGCACCGTTTCGCTCTTCGTGGTCTTCGCGGTGCTCGCGTCCTTGTTGAAGCTGCAGAACCTGATGGCCGTCGGTTCGGTGTCGCTGTTCCTCCTGATTCTTGCCGCTGTCGGGGCGACCCGGGCAGGGGATGGCTTGCGTTCACGGCTGGCCCTGTTCAGCCGTGACAAGCGAGTCTGGGCAGCCGTGATCGGCGCGGGGGCAGCATTGGCCGCGCAGGGCGTGTGGGTCGCGATCAGGTCGGCGATCGCAGTCGGGCCCCTCCCGGACCAGGACGTTTCGGCTCCGTTCGGTAAGACTGCGTTCATCCGGGAAGCTCTCGCATTCCTGCCGGGCGTGAGCGCCGGTGCACTCGATCCGACCCTGCTCGGCATCGGCGCGGTGTTGTCCTCTGCGATCGTCGCGTGGGTGATCACAGGCGGGACGGTAGGGCTCGCTCTGTCGTCGGGCCTGGGTACGAAGGGCGAGGCCCTCGCGATCTCCGCGTTAGTGATTGCGGTGGCTGCAGGGCCGCTCCTGGCCATCACGAATATTCTCGTGGGCGGTTACTACTTCCAACTTCCTGCGCGCTACGGAATGCCTCTCATTCCGATCTTCCTCACCTGCGCGGCGCTACTTGTCGCACAGAAGAAATGGGCCGGCTACCTGTTGCTTGCGGCGGGTGCGGTGAGCTATTC
>JAODMM010000249.1 GCA_025465015.1 Cryobacterium sp.
CGGGCCCTGCCCACCGTGCGGAGAAAATGCCAGGCGCACCGCCCAGCACCTCGTCGGTGTTGACCGAGTCATCGGCGATGGCTGGGAGACCCGTGTGGGCGGCCGCCGACCGTGCCTTGATGAGGGCGTTCTCGGCGAAACTCGCTCCGTCCTCCACCGGTTCCGGCCCGTCGTAGGCGACCACATCCACGCCGGGAAGCTGTGGAGCAAGGATCCGGCGAAGTTCGTCGACCTTGTGCGCATTGTGCGTGGCGAGGACGACCTGGGACATCGTCAGCGCTCCAGTGCTGAGCTCTGGTACTGGGTGAGGATGCCTGCTCCGCCCACGGCGAGGTCGAGCAGCAGGTCGAGCTCGCGTCGGTCGAACGGCGCTCCCTCCGCCGTCCCCTGCACCTCAACGAACAGGCCTCGGCCGGTCACCACGACGTTCATGTCGGTCTCCGCGCGGACATCCTCCACATAGGCCAGGTCGAGCATGGGAGCGCCGTCGATGATTCCCACCGAGACTGCCGCGACACTGTCGATGAGGGGCTTAGCCTTCTGGGCGATGAACTTGCGCTCACGACCCCACTCAAGCGCATCGGCAAGCGCAACGTAGGCACCGGTGATGGCCGCCGTGCGTGTTCCACCGTCAGCCTGGAGCACATCACAGTCGAGGACGATGGTGTTCTCGCCGAGGGCCCTCATATCGACCACCGCGCGAAGGCTCCGTCCGATGAGGCGGCTGATCTCATGGGTGCGACCACCGATGCGTCCCTTGACCGATTCCCGGTCCATCCGTTCGTTGGTTGAACGAGGCAGCATGGAGTACTCCGCTGTCACCCACCCCTTGCCCTTGCCCGACATCCAGCGTGGAACGCCGTTCGTGAACGACGCTGTGCAGAGCACTTTGGTGCCGCCGAACGAGATGAGGGCAGACCCTTCAGCCTGGGCGCTCCAGCCTCGTTCGATGGTCACGGGACGAAGCTCGTCATTCCTTCGCCCGTCGGCGCGTGGGGTGTGGGTCACAGGTTCTCCTTTGAGAGGGTGCGGTGGGAGCCAGCGCCACTGCCGGTCAGGGCGGCGAGACTGATTGCTCCTGTTTCGATGAGGTCCACCTGGGACACTTCGGGCCCGATCAGACGGTGGGCGAGCCGAAGGAATTCGTCGGCACTTGAGCCGGTTGCCTCGTAGCGGTAGGTCGGCGGTGCGGACTCGCTGCGGAGGAGACCCCGGGTGACGAGGACTCGGTAGACGTCATTGGCGGTCTCCGTGTCACTGGAGACCAGGGTGACATCGTCCCCGAGGACGTAGGAGATCACGCCCTGCAGGAACGGGTAGTGCGTGCACCCCAGAACAACGGTGTCGACCCCTGCTTCTCGCAGTGGCGCGAGGTAGGTCTCGGCGACGGCAAGCACCTCGTCCCCGGTAGTGACGCCGGCTTCGACGAACTCGACGAACCGCGGGCAGGCCTGGGTGAAGAGACGGAGCGAGGTGGCGGCCGCGAAGGCGTCCTCGTAGGCTCGTGAATTGATGGTGCCGGTCGTGCCGATGACTCCGACCCGGCCGTTGCGTGTTGTGACCACCGCACGGCGCACTGCAGGCTGGATGACCTCGATGACCGGGACGCTGTAGCGCTCGCGGGCGTCCCTCAGCATCGCGGCCGATGCAGTGTTGCAGGCGATCACAAGGAGTTTGACTTCCTGCGCCACCAAGTCGTCAAGCACGTCCAAAGCGTATCCTCGGACATCGGCGATCTTCTTCGGGCCGTAGGGCGAGTGTGCCGTGTCACCGATGTAGAGGATCGACTCATTCGGCAGCTGATCCTTTACGGCACGGGCCACGGTGAGTCCGCCTACGCCGGAGTCGAAGATTCCGATTGGTGCATCCGTCACGACAAGCAAGCTTAGTGGGGCAATGCGCTGCACTCTCCGGGGGCACGCCTGCGGATAGGCTGTGGCCGTGCACCAGTCATCAGCCTTCCGCACCGACCGCTACGAGCTGACCATGGTCGATGCCGCCATTCAGAGCGACACTGCCCACCGGGAGTGCATGTTCGAGGTCTTCGCCCGGCGGCTGCCTGACGGGCGGCGATACGGGGTGCTCGCCGGCACCGGGAGGCTCCTTGAACTCATCCGCGACTTCAGATTCACGGATGCCGAACTCGACTGGCTCCGACAGGGCGAAGTTGTGCGCCAGCCCACCCTCGACTGGCTGGCAAACTACTCCTACTCCGGGAACATTTGGGGATACCAGGAGGGCGAGGTGTATTTCCCGGGTTCTCCCCTGCTGGTGGTCGACGGCACGTTCGCCGAAGCGGTTATCCTCGAGACCCTCATTCTGAGTGTGCTCAACTACGACACGTCAGTTGCGAGTGCCGCAGCGCGGATGGTCTCCGTGAGCCGGGGCCGTCCCATCGCGGAGATGGGCTCCCGTCGAACCAGTGAGCACGCCGCAGTCGCGGCAGCGAGGGCGGCCTACATCGGCGGTTTCGGAGCGACGAGCAACCTGGAGGCCGGCCGCACCTGGGGCATCCCGACGATGGGAACGGCTGCCCACTCCTTCACCCTTCTTCACGACACAGAGGAGGACGCCTTCCGCGCTCAGATCGAGGCGTTCGGCCGAGACACCACTCTCCTGGTTGACACATACAACATCGAGCACGGGATCGCCCTTGCGGTGAAGGTGGCCGGGACGGGGCTGGGAGCCATCCGGATCGACTCGGGCGATCTTCCGACGGTTGTCGCCGCGGCCCGCGAGCAGCTTGACTCCCTTGGCGCAGTGAATACCCGTATCACGGTCACGAGCGACCTTGACGAGTACTCGATCGCTGCTCTCTCGGGAGCGCCCGTCGACGCCTTCGGAGTCGGGACCTCGGTTGTGACGGGTGCGGGACATCCCGCAGCAGGAATGGTCTACAAGCTCGTGGCCCACAAGGACGACGCTGGAACTTGGATTCCTGTGGCCAAGACCTCGACATCGAAACAGTCGGTCGGGGGGCGCAAAAACGCCCTTCGCCGGTTCGACTTCGCCGGAACAGCGATTGAGGAGATCGTCATGCTGGGCGACGGTCCTGCCGGGGAGGACGAGAGCGATCCGGATGCTGCAGGGCAGCGCCCGCTTCTCAGGCCCCTCATCGTGGATGGTGTGGTCGATGAGCAGTACGTGGGCGAGCATGGCACGCGCCTGGCCCGGGAACATTGCGCCCGCGCGGTGGGGGAGCTTCCGGTGCAGGCGTTCCGGCTGGGCCACGGCGAGCCCGTCATCCCGACGACCTACCGGTGACTTGCCGGTCTGCTGTCCGTAGCCCACCAGCCGTTCAGGAAACTGCTACGGCTTCATCTTCGCGTGGATCTCTTTGCAGGTCGGGCAGACCGGGAACTTCTCCGGGTCCCGACCAGGCAACCACTTCTTGCCGCACAAGGCCATCACGGGCTTACCTGTGATGGCAGATTCCAGAATCTTGTCTTTGGGAACGTAGTGCGAAAAACGCTCGTGGTCGCCCGGCTCGATCTGCTCCTGGTTCAGGAGCTCCTCAAGCTCGCGGTCGAGCGTGGATGTGCCGCCGCCGGGCTGGCCCGGGTCGGCGATGCTCGCGCGAAAGTCTGCAGTCATGACTCCATTCTAAAGAGCTCTGGCTCGCGTTGCTGGGAAATACCTTCTTGGCCGGGTGTCAGGCGCGAAGCGCTGACGCGAGGATCTCGGGCCCGCGGCGTTCATAGGTGCGCGAGCCGAGCCAAATGCCCGCGAAGGTGGTCAGTATTCCTATTCCCACACCGGCATATAAGGCCGAGAGATGCCACACCGGGTCGATGAACATGCCCATAAGGGCGAGGATTATCGCCGGCAAGGACAGAATGATGGACCCGAGGAACGTCAACGACTGGATGAGCGCCGACGCCGTGTCGGACGCTTGCGGTTGAGCGAAGGGACTGTCGCCGGGTTTTGTGGCGGGGTACGGGAACCGGGCTGATGTGTAACTCGAGAATCCGAAACCAGTGAGCAGGATGCTCGTGCTCACACCGAGCATTGACGGGAGTGCACTCCAGTCGCCATGAAAGTAGACACTCACCGGGGAACCGAGCCCGATCAGGATGATCCCGGCGAACAGGGCCGGGACCAAGCGGCCGATACGGTCGGACACGCCCCTCGTCCCGGAAGCGACATGGAGCCAAATGGCCGTGTTGTCGTAGGCCACGTCGTTGTGCATCGTCCAACCGAGGAAGACGCACATCATCGGAACCGGCAGGAGCGCCAGATAGTCGCCGGGCATGCCAGCAATCGACAACGGCACGATCACCAGCACCGGCACAATGGGGATCATGATGAGCGACACCCAGTAGCGCGAGTCCCTACCCCAATAGGTGATGCTGCGGGCAGCGATTGCTCCCAGCGGGGTGTGCGGCATGCGGTCGAACCAGCCGAGGCCGCCGTAGTGCTTGACGTGAGCCTCCCGGCCCGGCGTCACCAGCATCTTCGCAACGAGCGCCTGCCAGACAAGCCAGAGTACGTAAACCGTCGCCGCTGCGATCAGCAGCTTGAGGGCTGCGCCGCCCCAATCCCCGGCCGCCGCCTCCGCGGGGGCAGCCCATCCAGCTCCCAGAGGCGTCCAACTGAGGATCTGCGCACCATCGGTGAGCAGCGTCATGCCCCGGGTGCCCCAATCGATGTTCAACAGAAGCACGACGACCGGCGAGATCATGACGAGCAAGAGAATCCCGATGATGCCCGAGAATTCGCGCGATCGTCGCGTCGCCAGTAGGAAAGCGCCGATCGACGTGCTCACACGTGAAGCGAGCGTGCACGTGGCCAGAAGCAGCACGGCCGCGACGAGCGCGACGAGCGTTTCACCGACACCACGTGACCAGGTCACCACAGTCCCGAGCAGGAAGAGAGTGAGCGCAATAGCCGGGACGCCGATCAGGGCGGATGCCGCCAGACCGAACGCGAGGCGACGGTTCGGGATCGCCATGAGAGCGAATTTCCGGGGGTCCATCGCGTCGTCGATTCCGACGACAAGCGGGATCAGGCTGAATCCGAGGACGACGGTGGAGCCGGCAAGGATCAGCACGCTTCCCACCGGAGCCAGATCGTCAACGAAACGAAGGCCGACCAGTGTAATCACCAGGGCAGCAGCGATCGCCAACCCGTAGAGCAGACTGACGACGATGCCCGCCACCTGCCAGGGACTGCGGCGGAAGAGATTGGCGAGCAGATGAAGTTTCAGTCCGAAAAACTGTGCAACCACTCCATGCCTTCCGCCACCTTGCGCCCGCCGGCGAGTTCGATGAACTTCTCTTCGAGCGACTTCTTCCCGCGAACTTCGTCGATGGTCCCCGCGGCAAGTACTTTCCCTTGCACGATGATGGCCACGTTGTCGCACACACGCTGGATCAAATCCATGCCGTGGCTGGACAGAAGCACAGTCCCCCCGCTGGCCACATAGCGCTGCAGGATCTCGGTGACATTGACTGCGGATACTGGGTCAACCGACTCGAAGGGTTCGTCGAGCACCAGCATGCGCGGAGAATGGATCATGGCGCAAGCCAGCGCAATCTTCTTCGTCATGCCGGCCGAGTAGTCGGCTACAAGGCGATTCAGCGCGTCTTCGAGACCGAACGCGGCAGCAAGGTCTGCGGAGCGGTGCCGGACGGTTTCGCTGTCGAGACCGCGCAGCATCCCCGAATAGTAGAGGAGCTGCGAACCGGTCAACCGGTCGAAGAGGCGCAGGCGGTCGGGGAGAACACCGATTATGCGCTTAGCGTCGTTGGGCCGGGACCAGACGTCGATCCCATGCACGTGGATAGAACCGGAATTCGGTCGTAGTAGGCCGGTGACCATCGACAGCGTCGTGGTCTTGCCGGCGCCGTTCGGTCCGACAATTCCGAAGAACGATCCAGCGCGCACTTCAAGGCTCACCCCGGCAACGGCAACAGTGTCGCCGAACCGTTTGACCACATTGGAGACCGTCAGCATGACCGGTGCGGTTGTTGCATGCCCGGTTGGCGCCGCCGTCGTCGCCGCTGCGGACGATCCGCCGGTCGACACGTAGCCGACGGTAGCCAGCGACTCGGCCGCCGGCACCTCTCGCCCTGTCGCCTCTCGCCCTGTCATCGGCATGACTCGGGGTGCCGCCTTTGGCCTGCCTGCACGAGGCGGGCGTTGGGGTGAAGCCTTCGTGCTGGCAGAGATCGATTCCTCGGGAGGTGGCGCGGCGGTCTCCGAAGCTTTCACCTGCAGGTCCGGGATCGACACATCGCGGGTGACCACCTCCCTGCCAGTGGCGGGGACCCCCGCGTCGGCTTCGGCGGCTGCCAGTTCTCGCTTCGTCGCTCCCCCGGCGCCGGGCTGCGTCACCCTGTGACCGATCGGGCCGGACTCGACGCCGGAAGTCGCACGGGACGGTGTGCCGACCGTGACGGCCCGGCTGGCCTCTTCAGCTTCGGCTGGAACGAAAGGTGCCCGCGATTCCGCGACAGTCCTGTCCGAGTCGCGAGTGAGTGCGGCAGCTGTCTCGACGGCGCGCGTGATGGCCTGCGCAGCAGCGAACTTCGCGGTCGCCGCCTGCGTAGCCGCTGCGCGCGCGGCCTCCGATTTCGCAGCGGAAGCCGACTTCGCAGCCTCCGTTCGCGCCGCGCTCGATCGCACAGCGGCAGACTTCGCTTCCGTCACCGCTGCGGAAGCGGGTGTTCCCGCTGT
>JAODMM010000268.1 GCA_025465015.1 Cryobacterium sp.
GATCGGATCCTTGGACCGAATCACGCAGGTCGTCAAAGTCACCGGATTCGTAGCATCCGACCCGTCGTTCACCGGGCAGCCCGCAGTGCTGAACGGGGCTTCGGAAGTGCTCGGGGACATCTTCGGCGACATTGGCATTCATGCGCGTTCGGCTGTCGGCGTCGCCGTGCTGCCCCTCGACGCACCTGTCGAGGTGTAGCTGGTCGTCGAGTTCGCGTAGCGGCTGTCGCTGGTGGCGGCGGCCCCATGACGGCCGCCGCCTGCCCGGCTAACCTCGCTCTACCGCATCTTGTCGGTGATGATCTGCATGACCGACGTGTCCGCGAGGGTCGTCGTGTCGCCGACTTCTCTTCCCTCGGCAACGTCGCGCAGCAGGCGGCGCATGATCTTGCCCGACCGTGTCTTGGGAAGCTCGTTGACGACGAAGATCTGGCGCGGGCGGGCGATGGCCCCGATCTGTTCCGCGACGTGCGCCCGAAGTATGGCGGTGACGTCTGCCGCGGATGCAGCATCCGCCTGGCTCGCCTTGATAATCACGAACGCCACCACGGCTTGGCCGGTCGTCTCATCAGACGCACCAACCACGGCTGCCTCCGCGGTCATCGGATGCGCCACCAGGGACGACTCGATCTCCGCTGTGGAGAGTCGGTGCCCTGAGACGTTCATGACATCGTCGACCCGACCCAGGAGCCAGATGTCGCCGTCCTCGTCGAGGCGCGCTCCGTCGCCGGCGAAGTACCTGTCGCCGAACTTTTCCCAGTAGGTTTCCTTGAAACGCTCCGGATCTCCCCAGATTCCGCGCAGCATCGACGGCCAAGGTTCGGTGACGACCAGAAGTCCGCCGTTCCCGTTCCCGACCGGCGTGCCGTCGTCGTCGACCACGTCAATGTTGATTCCTGGAACCGGGACCTGCGCCGAGCCGGGCTTCGCCTCGGTGAGTCCAGGCAGTGCGGAGACCATGATGGCTCCGGTCTCGGTCTGCCACCACGTGTCGACCACAGGTGTGCTGTTACCCCCGATCACTTCGCGATACCACATCCACGCCTCGGGATTGATCGGCTCGCCCACCGAGCCGAGTACGCGGAGGCTTGAGAGATCGAATTTCTGAGGGATCTGGCGTCCCAGCTTCATGAAGGTACGGATGGCGGTGGGAGCGGTGTAGAGAATCGACACCTTGTACTTCTCGATCAGTTCCCACCACCGCCCCGCGTGCGGGGCGTCCGGGGTGCCCTCGTACATCACTTGGGTCGCACCGTTGGCCAGGGGCCCGTAGACGACGTAGCTGTGCCCGGTGACCCAGCCGACATCGGCGGTGCACCAGTAGACATCGGTTTCGGGGTGCAGGTCGAAGACGTACTTGTGAGTGAACGCGCACTGCGTGAGATACCCACCACTGGAGTGAAGGATGCCCTTCGGCTTACCGGTCGTGCCGGAGGTGTAGAGGATGAACAGCGGGTTCTCCGCGGCGAACGCCTGAGCCTCGTGTTCGGCAGGAGCGTCAGCAAGCTGCTCATGCCACCAGAGGTCACGATCGGTCCATTCGATGTCTTGACCGGTCCGCCTCACGACAAGCACGCTGCGTACGGTGGAATCACCACTGGAGAGTGCGGCGTCGACCGCCGGTTTCAGTGCCGACGCCTTGCCCTTCCGGTATCCGCCGTCTGCCGTGATGACCAGCACCGCGCTTGCGTCGTCGATCCGGGAGCGGAGGCTCTCTGCGCTGAACCCGCCGAAGATCACCGAGTGGACGGCCCCGATTCGGGCGACCGCCAGCATGGCCACCACGGCCTCGGGAATCATCGGCAGGTAGATGGCCACACGGTCACCAGCCCGAACGCCCAGACCAGTCAGTACGTTCGCTGCGCGCTTGACCTCGTCGGTCAGCTCGGCATACGTGATTGCGCGGGAGTCGCCGGGCTCGCCCTCCCAGTAGAGCGCGACACGGTCTCCGTTCCCCGCGAGGACGTGACGGTCCAGGCAGTTGTACGACACGTTGAGAGCTCCGTCATCGAACCACTTCGCGAACGGGGGATTCGACCAGTCGAGCGTGCGGGTGAACGGGGTGTCCCAGTGAATAAGCGTTCGAGCCTGCTCAGCCCAGAAACCCAGTCGGTCCGCTTCGGCATCCGCGTAGAGCTGCGGAGTGGCGATCGCCGCGGCCCGGAATTCCGGCGGCGGCGCGAATCGGCGTGATTCATTGAGCAGGTGATCGATTTGGACGCTCATTGTTCTACGTTCGCTCCTTCGCGATGCATATTCCTCGGGCCTGTCGCCAGCCACAGAAGAACCTTACTCCGCCTGCGCACAAGGTCCGCACGGACGATGCGGACGCTGAGAAATGAGGCAACGATCGTCCTGTGAAGGGTCGGCTCCGGGTGCCTCGGAAATTGCCCCCAATTCTGAGGGCGCGGGGGCTTGCGCTACCTGCGGCGCCGCGTACACTTAGATCGTCCGAACGAAAGTTCTGACCAGCGACGCGTTCGGTTCCCCCCAATTGGCGTGTCGCCGAGGCGGTGCCTGTTCCCCCCAATAGGCACCGCCCCCTTCTTTTAACGGTGCACACGATCGGATGCCCGGCCTCGCCTTCTGTGCTGCCGAAGCCGTCCTCCCCAGAGAGCTTCGCCGTGCGATCTTCACTGGTCTGGTTCCGGGTCGCATCGGGCCCACGTACCCGCATAACGTCGCGGCATGTCGCAGTCGTTCATCGCCGTTCCCACGTTT
>JAODMM010000022.1 GCA_025465015.1 Cryobacterium sp.
CGACGACGTCCTCGCCACCGGCGGAACGATTGCCGCCACGGCACGCCTCATCGAACGCGCCGGCTATGCCATCGCCGGCGTCGGTGTGGCGCTCGAACTCACAGATCTCTCCGGTCGCACCCGGCTCGCCGGGATCCCGGTGCACGCTATCGTCTCGATTTAGCCCCGTCGCGCGCCTCCTCCTGCGCCGGACCGCTCGCCGGGCTTCACAATTGCTCCTGCCGGGGCATGCTTGAGGTATGAGTGGCAGCGGCGACGCCTGGGTGCACGGCCCCGACGGCCGGAAGTTCTGGGGTCGTTTCGGGGCGGCCGGGCTTCTCGTGCATGAACCGGAGCTCGGTGTGCTGCTTCAACACCGTGCGCTCTGGAGCCACTTCGGTGATACCTGGGGCCTGCCCGGCGGCGCACGGCATGAGCACGAGTCTGCCGTTGCCGCGGCGATGCGGGAAGCGGATGAGGAGGCCGGGGTTCCGGCCGAACTCCTGCAGGTGCAGTTCACGTCGGTCCTCGACCTCGGCTTCTGGTCATACACCACCGTCGTTGCCGAGGCGATGGAGCCGTTTCAGCCTGTGATCGGTGACCCGGAGAGCATCACCGTGCGGTGGGTTCCGGTGGCGGCGGTCGAGACGTACCCGCTGCATCCGGGATTCGCGCTCAGCTGGCCGGAACTTCGTGCCCGGCTCCGCAGTTGACCCGGTGAGGCAGCCGCCGCCGCCGCGAATCGGCGGTACGGCTAGCCGGGCGCATCATTCCGGGTGTTCACTAGGAGCATGAGATCGATCTGGAAGGGTGCCATCACCTTCGGCCTGGTCAACGTCCCGGTCAAGGTCTACAGCGCCACCGAGGACCATGACATCTCCCTGCACCAGGTGCACGACAAGGACGGCGGGCGCATCAAGTACCAGCGCCGGTGCGAGGTGTGCGGGCAGATCGTGGCGTACGAGCACATCGACAAGGCCTACGACGACGGGGAGAAGACGGTTGTCCTCACCGACGAGGACCTCAAGGCGCTCCCGGAGGAACGCAGCCGCGAAATCGACGTGGTGGAGTTCGTACCGAGCGAGCAATTGGACCCGATCATGTTCGACCGCAGCTATTTTCTCGAACCGGACGGGAAATCCTCCAAGGCCTACGTGCTCCTGCGCAAGACCCTCGAGGCCACCGACCGCACGGCTATCGTGCATTTCGCACTGCGCCAGAAAACCAGGCTCGGCGCGCTCCGAGTTCACGGCGACGTCCTCATGCTGCAGTCGCTGCTGTGGAGCGATGAGGTGAGAGAAGCGAAGTTCCCGTCCTTGGAGGAGAAGGTGAACGTCTCGCCCAAGGAGCTGGACATGTCGTCAACCCTGGTGGACTCGTTCGCCTCCGACTTCACCCCGGAGAATTTCCATGACGAATACCAAGAGCAACTGCGTGAGCTGATCGATGCCAAGCTGAAGAAGGGCGACACCCTCGACACCGAGGAAACCTTCGGCGAGCCGGCCGAGGCAGAGGAGGGCGGGGGAGAGGTCCTCGATCTCATGGAGGCCCTGCGGCGTAGCGTCGAACGCAGTCGCGATGCCCGAAAGGACACCGCGAAGTCGGAGCCCGCTGAGAAAACCACGCGCAAGGCCAAGTCGAGCGCCTAGTCCGCGGACCGCCCTCGTTAGAATCAGGACTTGTGGCAAGGGCAGTGGAAAGCGGGGTCAGCTCACGGGTGCTGACCGTGCCCAACGTGCTGAGCTGCATCCGTCTGCTGCTTGTCCCGGTGTTCCTGATGCTGCTCATCCGCGGTGAGGACGCCACCGCGCTCGTGGTGCTGGTGATCGCGAGCGGTACCGACTTCCTCGACGGGTATCTGGCGCGCGCGCTTGGCCAGGTCTCGCGACTCGGCCAACTGCTCGACCCGGCGGCCGACCGGCTCTACATCTTCGCCGCGCTGGTCGGACTTGCCTGGCGGGAGATCCTGCCGTGGTGGATTGTTCTCGTGGTGCTGGGGCGGGACGTCTTCTTACTCGTGCTCGGCATCATCCTCGCGAACGTGGGCTTCGGGCCGCTCCCAGTGCACCAGCTGGGTAAAGTAGCCACCTTCTGCCTCTTCTACGCCCTCCCGCTGATCATGATCGGACAGGCTTTTCCCGAGCTGATGTGGTGGTCACAGCCGATGGGATGGTCATTCGCGCTGTGGGGAGCGTTCCTCTACTGGTGGGCCGGCGTCATCTATGCAATCGAGACCGTGCGGGTGATCCGCCTTCCGCGCACCGCAGGGACCCGCGTATCCGATACGCTGGAGCCCTAGGAGGTACGCGGTGGTTGATTCCGAAGAGAAGAACGCAACTGAGCGTCGGGTTGCGCCCGAGAGTGCCCCGGGCACCGACACCACGGCGACGTTCAGCCAGGAGTTTGCGGCGCAGATGGCCTCGATCGACAGTGACGTCAGCGCAGATGAGCAGGAAGCGATTTCCGCACTGCCTTCCGGCTCTGCACTTCTGGTGGTGCGGCGCGGTCCCAACACGGGCGCGCGTTTCCTTCTCGATGCGGACCTGACGACCGTCGGCCGGCACCCCAACGCTGACATCTTTCTCGACGATGTCACCGTGTCGCGCCGTCACGCGGAATTCCACCGACACGGCACGACGTTCCGAGTGAAGGACCTCGGGTCCCTCAACGGCACCTACTTCGACGGGGAACGGATCGATTCCGCCGTCCTGTCAGATGGTGCCGAAGTGCAGGTCGGCAAGTTCCGCCTCACGTTTTACGCCTCGCGGCTCGACCTGACGCGCCTGGCGAGCGAGTAGTGTCCGCGTCCGGTGCCCAGGCGAAAGCCGTGGGCCCAGCGCCGCTATTGAGCATCGGGCAGGTGCTGGCCAGACTGACGCCCGAGTTTCCCGATCTGACGCCGTCGAAACTGCGCTTCCTCGAAGAGCAGGGACTCGTCTCGCCCGCACGCACCGAGGCCGGCTACCGTAAGTTCGGCGCCAGGGACCTGGACCGGTTGCGATTGATCCTTTCGATGCAGCGGGATCATTACCTCCCGTTGAAGGTCATCCGGTCGTACCTCGAAGACCTCGATGCGGGGAGATCGCCGGTCCTGCCGGGAGGCGCCACGCCGGGACCGTCCATGCTGGGGACCGCACGTCGGCTGAGCCGGGAGGAACTGCTGCGGGAAGCATCGGCGTCTGCGTCGCTGCTCCACGACGCCGTTGCTGCGTCCATCATCCTCCCCGCCGACTACTACGGGGAAGATGCCCTCGGCGTGCTCCGAGCCCTCGTTGAACTGCAGCGGAGCGGCATCGAACCACGGCACCTCCGGGGCTTCCGGGGTGCAGCGGAACGGGAGCTGGGTCTGATCGAGAGCGCCCTGGTGCCGCTTTCACGGCGCAAGGACGCATCCAGTCGCGCGAAGGCAGCCGAGACGGCCGTGGAAATCGCCGGGCAGCTTGAGGTCGTACGCAGCAGCCTGATCAGGTCGGCACTGGGTCGGCTGACCAAGTAAGACGTAGACTGTACTCGCGACGACCAAATTCTGCGCTGGGCTGGCAGGCACCGATTCCGACACGCCGACCCAGTTGGGGCGGATGTGTTTGATTGGGACTGCCCGCCTCGATAGCGTGGAGATCGCAGCCCATCGGCGCTGCGGACCATCCTTGAGAGGCGATCGAATGAGTGAACTCAGTTCCCATGACGAGGCCTCGCGCTACAGTCTTGGGCTGCTTTTCACCGATGGCATGCCCGAGCTTGATGAGCACTCCGGGTATCGCGGTGCTGTCGCCGCCCGCGCGGCCGGCATCAGCTACCGGCAGCTGGACTACTGGGCTCGTACGGGCCTTGTCGAACCCACCGTCCGCGGGGCAGCAGGCTCGGGCTCGCAGCGTCTGTACGGCTTCCGGGACATCCTGGTCCTGAAGCTTGTCAAGCGGCTTCTGGACACCGGTATCTCCCTTCAGCAGATCCGCACCGCTGTGAACCAGCTGCGTGAGTCGGGCATCAGCGACCTTGCCCAAACGACCCTTATGAGCGATGGCGCCAGCGTGTACCTCTGCACCTCGAACGACGAGGTCATCGACCTCGTCAGCCGCGGGCAGGGCGTGTTCGGTATAGCCGTCGGCAAGGTCCTGCGCGAGGTCGAATCCAGCCTGGTCGAGCTTGACACTCAGACGGTGGACCCGGCGGACGAACTCGCCGCTCGTCGAAGCGTACGCAAGATCTCCTAGGCCGCACTCGCAGCCTTCGATGCGTGCAGCCGTCTATGCGTTCTCCCTTGCGCCGCGTTCTCCCTTGCGCCGCGTTCTCCCTTGCGCCGGTGGGCGCGACGGGTGTTATGACGTGCTGGGCTGCTCGGCGAGCTCGCCGTCTCCCGGCTGATCGGCGTACTCGCCGATCCGGCCGGTGCGTAGAACCCGGTCGAGCAACTGATCGAAGTAGCGCGCCATCTCCTGAGCGCTGTCGCCCGGCCAGACATGCAGCGGCTTCGCCGCACCCTGTGCTTGCTGCAGTGACGTACGCTCGGGCAGCTGGGGGCTGAGAACCAGCGGACCGAACATCTCGCGCAGTTCCTTGATCCGGAACTGGTGCTCCATGGAAGCGGTCCGGGCGCGGTTGACGATGATCCCGAGGGGCTGGAGCCGCGGGCTGAGCCCCCGGCGGATCTCCTCGATCGCTCGCAGCGCGCGGTCTGCAGCGGCAACGGAGAACAAGCCGGGCTCGGTGACGACAGTCACTCGGTCGCTTGCTGCCCAGGCGGTCCTTGTCAGCGCGTTCAGGGACGGTGCGCAGTCGATGAGTACGAGGTCGTACTCCTTCTCCACAGTCGAGAGGGCTTCCTCAAGTTTCCAGATGTCCCGGATGCTGGGGTGCGGGCCGTCGAAGTTGATGGCCGATGGGCTGCCGATCATGACATCGATCGTCCCCTGACGGTCGCGAGTCCACCCGCTTGGCGCGATGGCGGCGCGCACTGTCTTCTCCTTGGGAGAGGCCAGCACGTCGGCGACGTTGAGGTGCCCGGCGACCTGGATGTCCATCCCGGTCGAGACGTCCGACTGCGGGTCGAGGTCGACGACAAGGGTTCGCACACCGCGGGCGAAGGCGGCGGAAGCCAGACCCAGGGTCACTGTGGTCTTCCCTACCCCTCCCTTGAGGGAGCTGACGCTTAGTACGTGCACAAGTAGATACGTTACCTTCACTAGTCTTAGAGAACCTAACCGTCAGCTGTGTGCCCCTCCACGTCCGAAAGGCCTGCATGTTCACGAAAATCCTCGTCGCTAACCGTGGAGAGATAGCGATCCGAGCCTTCCGGGCGGCCTACGAGCTCGGCGCGAAGACGGTCGCCGTGTTCCCGTACGAGGACCGCAGTTCGCTGCACCGGTTGAAGGCTGATGAGGCTTACCAGATCGGCGAACGGGGGCACCCGGTTCGGGCTTACCTCGACGTGGCCGAGATCATCCGCGTGGCGAGGGAGAGCGGCGCCGACGCGATCTACCCCGGCTACGGCTTCCTGTCCGAGAACCCGGACCTCGCCGAAGCCGCCCGGCAGGCCGGTATCACCTTCATCGGCCCGGGTTCCCACGTGCTGGAGATGGCCGGCAACAAGGTCACGGCGAAGGAACACGCGATCGCCGCAGGCGTCCCTGTACTGAAGTCGACCCCGCCGTCCCGCGACGTCGACCTCCTGATCTCGCAGGCTGAGGAAATCGGGTTCCCCATTTTCGCGAAGGCAGTCGCCGGTGGTGGCGGGCGCGGGATGCGCCGGGTCAACACGAGTGCTGACTTGCGCGGTTCTCTCGAGGAGGCGATGCGTGAGGCCAACAGCGCGTTCGGCGACCCGACCATGTTCCTCGAGCAGGCCGTTCTGCGCCCGCGCCACATCGAGGTGCAGATCCTCGCCGATGCCGGTGGTGAGACGGTGCACCTGTTCGAGCGCGACTGCTCCGTGCAGCGCCGTCACCAGAAGGTCATCGAGATCGCGCCCGCGCCGAACCTCAGCGACGACATCCGCGAGCGCCTCTATGCCGACGCCGTCGCCTTCGCTCGGTCCATCGGGTACGTCAACGCCGGTACCGTCGAGTTCCTTCTCGACACTGAGGGCGAGCGCGCCGGCCAGCACGTGTTCATCGAGATGAATCCCCGGATCCAGGTGGAGCACACCGTCACGGAAGAAGTGACGGATGTCGACCTGGTCCAGTCCCAGATCCGCATCGCTGCGGGGGAGTCCCTGGCCGATCTCGGCCTTACCCAGGACAGGATCCAGCTGCGTGGCGCCGCTCTGCAGTGCCGGATCACCACTGAGGACCCAACCGCAGGATTCCGCCCCGACACCGGGAAAATCACGACCTACCGCTCACCCGGTGGAGCAGGAATCCGGCTCGACGGCGGAACCATCAACCCGGGCGCGCAGATCAGCCCCCACTTCGACTCGATGCTCGCGAAGCTCACCTGCCGGGGGCGGGATTTCACGGCGGCAGTGACCCGATCCAAGCGCGCCCTGGCGGAGTTTCGCATTCGTGGGGTGTCCACCAACATCCCCTTCCTCCAGGCCGTCCTCGACGATCCGGACTTCGCCTCGGGCAATCTGAGCACCTCTTTCATCGACGAGCGCCCTGAACTCCTGCGCGGCCGGGAGTCGAAGGACCGGGCGACCAAGCTCCTCAACTGGCTGGCCGACGTCACCGTGAACAAGCCCCATGGGCAGCCGGTCATCTCCATCGATCCGACGGTGAAGCTGCCGGCGATCGACCTCAGTCAGCCTGCGCCTGCAGGCTCCCGCCAGCGGCTGCAGGAACTCGGTCCGCGCGGATTCGCTCAGGCGCTCCGTGCACAGACCGCACTTGCCGTGACCGATACGACCTTCCGTGACGCCCACCAGTCGCTGCTGGCGACCCGGGTGCGCACCCGCGACCTCGTGGCGGTCGCCCCCCATGTCGCCCGCCTCACCCCGGAACTGCTCTCAGTGGAGGCATGGGGTGGCGCTACCTACGACGTCGCGCTGCGCTTCCTCGGCGAAGACCCGTGGGAACGCCTCGCCGCGCTTCGCGAGGCCCTGCCCAACATCAACATCCAGATGTTGCTTCGCGGGCGTAACACGGTCGGGTACACCCCTTACCCCACCGAAGTGACCGACGCCTTCGTGCGTGAGGCCGCCGCGACCGGTGTCGATATCTTCCGCATCTTCGACGCCCTCAACGACGTTTCCCAGATGCGCCCTGCCATCGACGCGGTCCTGGCGAACGGCACATCGGTGGCCGAAGTTGCCCTCTGCTACACCGGCGACCTGCTCGACCCGCGGGAAGACCTGTACACGCTGGATTACTATCTCCGACTGGCTGAGCAGATCGTCGACTCGGGTGCCCACATCCTGGCCATCAAGGACATGGCAGGTCTTCTGCGCCCCTTCGCGGCGGAGAAACTGGTTTCCGCACTACGGGAGCGTTTCGACCTGCCGGTCCATGTGCACACCCATGACACCCCCGGTGGCCAGCTGGCCACCCTCCTCGCCGCCAGCCGGGCCGGCGCTGACGCCGTCGACGTTGCCAGCGCCTCTATGGCCGGTACGACGAGCCAACCGTCAGCATCCGCGCTGGTTGCAGCACTCGCTCACACCGAGCGCGACACCGGGATCTCGCTTCAGGCGGTATCCGACCTGGAGCCGTACTGGGAAGCCGTACGCCTGCTGTATCGTCCCTTCGAGTCGGGTCTGGTCGGACCGACCGGACGCGTCTACACCCATGAGATCCCCGGCGGCCAACTGTCGAACCTTCGCACCCAGGCGGTCGCGCTGGGGCTTTCGGACCACTTCGAACTGATCGAGGACATGTACGCCGCGGCGAACAACATCCT
>JAODMM010000057.1 GCA_025465015.1 Cryobacterium sp.
GGGACCACGGCTGGTTGAGCGCGAAGTTCGGCTGCAGCTCGACCGTGAGTCGAATGTCCCAGCACTGGTTGTGCTCGTCGAAATGCTGCTGCACGATTCCGGCTGCTCTCAGCGTCTTGTAGATACCGAGCGCCCGCCTGGCCAGCGCCAACTGGCGTGTCCATGGTTCGTGGTTGTCGAATACCAGCCTGTGAACGTGGTTGAAAACGTCCCCGCCACGTGCGATGACATTGATCAGCATGGCCGAGGTCATCTGCATGCTGGAGGTAAGGGTCTCGGGGTCAGCTTCGATCAACCGCCGGAAAGATGGCTCGCCCCACGAGACAAAGCCTTCGGGAGCCTTCTTGCGGATGATCTTGCGTTTCTTCTTTGGGTCGTCCCCTGCCTTCTCAATGGCCTTGAGGTTGTCGCTCTCGTGCTCCGGCGCCTGTACGACCACGGTTCCGGCGGTGTCGTAGCCGGCCCGGCCGGCGCGGCCGGCGATCTGATGGAACTCCCGAGCATTCAACTGGCGCATCTTGGTGCCGTCGTACTTGGTGAGAGCGGTCAACAACACCGTACGAATGGGAACGTTGATACCCACGCCGAGGGTGTCCGTGCCGCAGATGACGCGGAGCAGCCCCCGCTGGGCGAGCTGTTCGACCAGACGACGGTACTTGGGCAGCATGCCGGCGTGGTGCACACCGATCCCCATCCTGATGAGACGGGAAAGCGTCTTGCCGAAGCTGGTGGTGAATCGGAACTCGCCGATCAGGTCGGCGATGGCCTCCCGCTGCTGCCTGGTGGCGACCTTTGCGCTAGCCAGCGCCTGGGCTCGTTCCAGGGCGGCTGCCTGGGAGAAGTGCACGATGTAGACCGGCGACTGTCCGGTTTCAAGGAGATCCTCGACGGTTTCGTGGATCGGCGTGGTCTCGTAGTAGTAGTGCAACGGAACTGGTCGCTCGACGCCCGTCACGACCGCAGTCGGGCGACCGGTGCGGCGACTCAGGTCATCGGACAGCCCGGTGACATCGCCCAGAGTTGCCGACATCAGGATGAACTGGGCTCGTGGGAGGCTGAGTAGCGGAACCTGCCAGGCCCACCCCCGGTCGGGGTCGGCGTAGAAGTGGAACTCGTCCATCACAACCTGGTCCACGGGGGTGTCCTCACCGTTGCGGAGGGCGAGGTTGGCGAGAATTTCGGCGGTGCAGCAGATGATGGGTGCGCCCGCGTTCACGGAGGAGTCCCCCGTCATCATCCCGACGTTCTCGGCTCCGAAGGTCTCGACCAGGGCAAAGAACTTCTCACTCACCAGCGCTTTGATCGGCGCGGTGTAGAAGCTGCGCTTGCCGGCGGAAAGGGCCTGGAAGTGGGCTCCGACGGCAACGAGGGATTTCCCCGTTCCGGTTGGAGTGCTGAGGATGAGGTTCGCGCCGGAGACGATCTCGATCAGCGACTCCTCCTGCGCCGGATAAAGGGCGAGGCCGGCACGGCCCACCCACAGTTCGAAGGCCTCGAACAGCACGTCGGGGTCGGTGACGTGCGGGAGTGCTTCGAGTGTCGGCATGATCCTTTGATCCTGCCCTATTCACCCGCGCCGGACTCCCCCGTGCCTCACCTCAGTCACGGAGTTCGTAGACGCGCACATAGTCGAAGACGCTCTCGAAGCCTGCCCCGCCCATGGAGACCAATCCGATCCGCGGCGTGCCGCCGAGGGCGTGCACCCAGGTCGCACCGCGATCCCAGCGCCGCCCGTCGAGGCTCGTGTACGCGGTGTACCTGCCGGTATCCCCGGTTTCACGGTGAACGATGCGCAGGTAGGTTGCGTCCCCCACCGGCCCCACCACGGCGTTGCCAAAGGTGGGGAAACCGGCCGGAACGGGGCCCGCCTGCTTCATGAACTCGGTCTGCCGAGTGTTCCACATCGACGTCGAGGAGAGTTTCACGTAGTTGGCATCGTCGCCATAGATGAGCAAGCCCCCCTGCACGTAGTTGTGCACAGAGCCGTCGTTCGGTACAGACACGCTCAGCTTGGTCTCGACGACATAATCGCCCCTGGGCGTGGGCTCAGTCAGAACGGATGCGCCGGTCTGGTCCGGCGGATGGATGTCGGCCGCCTGGGTCGGGAATCGAAAAGCCCCTCCCGTGACCGCGTATTGCACGGCGCCCGGTCGCACCCAGCTCCATTGCCTGGAGAGAGTTCGCCCGCTGAATTCATCCGACAATCCCGGATACCGCTTGCCGAGCTTGGGATCGTCGTCGATCCGCGGTCGGTAGTCCGTCTGCTGTCCCGGCTGGGCGGCAGGTCCGGGCATCGACATGTCCGATGGTCCTTCGTCACCCCGCACGACCGGCCATCCCCTTTCCCAATCGAGCGGGTCGATCAAAGCGGGCCGCTTGGTGAATCCGACCGTACCGGCGAAGTAGGGGTCTGACTGGTCAACCGCGTGGTAAATGGTCCAGTCCTGCCCGTCGAAATCGGTGACGACGGCATTGTGCCCGGTGCCGACCCAACGATTCCCGTTCTGCGTGAGTACCGGCGTTCCACCGACCCGGGTCGCCATGATCGGTACGCCGTGCTTGTCGACGAACGGTCCGAGCGGGCTCCGAGACCGGGCAGTGAACACGGAGTACCCGGTCAACGGGCCGCGGCAGCAGTCCGCGGCTGACCCAAAGAAGTAGTACCAGCCGTCCCGCTCGATGATGTAGGTGCCTTCATAGCGGTTGTCGACGGCGATCTGAGTCTGCGTCCCGGCATCGCTGGCCAACCCGTCCTCGCTCAGCTCGCGCGCCCAAATGCCACCGAAATAGCTCCCGAAGTAGATATAAGCCGTGTCCGCGGTGTACACGACCTCTGGGTCGAAGGTCCACAGCCGTGCGGTGCCGTCACCCCCCGGCCTCGGCGGCACGACCGGCGCCCCGGCTTCGGTCCACGGTCCGGTCGGGCTCGCGCTTGTCGCCACGCCGATGGCGGAGCCGCCGCCCGGCAGGGTCGTGTCGGACGCCGTGTAGTACAGGAAGTACTTGCCGTCGTTGTACTCGATATCGGGCGCCCAGAGCCCTGCCGTCGGTGCAACCCATGCCGGCCTCTCTGCGAAAACGTCGCCGGAATAGGTCCACTGGATAAGGTCAGTGGATGTGAAGGTCGGAATGAGGTGGAAGACGAGGCTGCCGCTCGCGTCCCGCTCCGTCTCGGTCATCGGGTCGGTCGTGCAGTAGAGGTACCAGTTCGCGTCTCCTGCTGCCTGGCCACGGATGACAGCCGGATCAGCGCAGCTGACGACTTCGTCACCGTCGGGCATGCGCAGGTCAAGCGGATTCTGGTAATCCGGCGCGACCTCGGATTGACCCGATCCCTGGCCGAGTTGGTCGTTGCCGTGGGGACGCTCTCCGGCGATTGCCCCGCTGGGAAGGGCGAATGCACCTGCAACCGACAGGGCCACGATGAGTGCCCAACGACGTCGTGCCATGACGAGCCTCCCCTGAGGATCAGCACACCTCCCACCCCGGTGTGAGAGCGTGTCTGTCGCAGAGGCTACCCGCGGACCGGCGGAAGGGGAATGGATTCAGAGAGCCAACCTTCAGACCGGCTGCGAGGGGGCGAGCTGCACCGCGGGCGTTCGTGAGGACGAGCGAGAACTGGGAGACTGGAGGCATGACGATCACCGCTGCCGCTGACGGTTCCGCCCTGGGAAACCCAGGGCCCGCCGGGTGGGCCTGGTACGTCGACGACAACTCCTGGGCCGCGGGCGGCTGGCCCCACGCCACAAACAACCAGGGCGAGCTCAAGGCGGTCCTGGAACTGTTCCGCGCGACCGCCGACGACCCCGACGACCTCCTCGTGCTGTGTGACAGCCAGTATGTGATCAACTCCGTCACCAAGTGGATGCCGGGGTGGAAGAAGAAGGGCTGGCGCAAGAGCGACGGTAAACCCGTGCTCAACGTCGAGCTTTTGAAAGAGCTGGATCAGGCGCTTACCGGCCGTCGGTACCGCTTCGAATGGGTCAAGGGGCACGCGAATCACCCGCTCAATGAAGCAGCGGATGCGCGAGCCCGCGCGGTCGCGGAGGCATTCCAGCGGCGCGCGGCCATCCCTGCAGGGCCCGGGTGGAGAAGCTTCGACGACCACCGGCGTTCCGCCGGCGCGAGTGGGCAAGAGGAGGAGTCTCCGGCGATCGTCGTGGCCCCCCGTACGCATCCGGCCCTCTTCTCGTTTGACGACCAGCACGATGGAGAATCGGTTGCGTCGGGCCGGCATTCGGTGACGCTGACTCTGAACGACACGGAGCATGCTCGGCTCCTCGAACGCGCGCGCCGACGCGGCGTCAGCGTCGATGAGCTGTTGCGCGACCTGATCTGACTGAACCGACGTGATCTGATGCTGGGAGAAGGGTGAACGGATGCCGGGACCGGTGATCGTGGATGTGCTCCTGGTTGTGCTGCTCGTGGGCTCCGTCTTCTCCGGGTACCGGAGCGGTTTGCTCCGCAGCGCCGCTGTCATCGCGGGAGTAATTCTCGGCGCCGCAGCGGCCTACTTCGTCGTCCCGCTGGTCGGAATCTGGGTCTCCGCCGCGGAGTGGCGCACTGCGGCCACACTCGCCGCCGCCATTCTTCTCGTGATCGCCGGTCTCACGCTCGGCCAGAACGTGGGCCACGCGATTCGTCGTCGCGCCGGTCGCAGCCGGCTGCGAGTGGTCGACCGGGTGCTCGGCGCCATTGCGACGGTCGTCGCATCAGCCCTCGCCATATCGATGCTGGCATTCAGTCTTGGTTCGCTCGGCGTCCCCGGCCTGTCGCCTGCAATCGCCTCGTCGCGCGTTGTGCAAGCGATCAACGGTGCGACCCCCGAGCAGGTGCAGCGGTTCTTGGCCCAGCTTCGTTCGGCAGCGATCGACGACGGTCTCCCGCGCGTCGTCGAGGCGTTCACGGGCGCCGCGCCGCAGATCCCGGAAGTGCAGACGGGCACCGCCGCCCTTCGTCAGGCGGCGCAGTCCGTGGTGAGGATCACGGGCAACGCGTACGCGTGCGGCCAGAACCAGTCCGGCAGCGGATTCATCGCCGCTACGGATCGCGTGGTCACCAACGCGCACGTTGTCGCGGGTGTCGCGCAGCCTGTCGTCGAAGTTCCCGGCGGTCAGGCGGTGCAGGGCGAGGTGGTGTATTTCGACCCGGTCGATGACCTCGCCGTCATCGCCGCTCCCGGCCTCGGCGCCCCGCCCCTGGAGGTCGCCGGGACAAGTCTGACGGTGGGCGCCCAGGCGGTCACCGACGGCTACCCGTTCGGGGGCCCGTTCGATTCCGATCCCGCCCAGGTGATCGCAGTGGGGCCCCAACTCGTGGCCGATATCTATGGGGCTTCGCCCACAGCCCGGGTGGTGTACACACTGGCCGCGGATGTCGAACACGGCGAATCGGGCGGTCCGCTGCTGAGCGAGGGCGGGCTCGTCGCCGGCGTGGTGTTCGCCAAAGCGGCGGAGACCTCGAACGTCGGATACGCTCTCGCGATGGAGGAAGTGCAGCCGGTTATCGCCCAGGCTGCGGCGCTTAGCGCCCCGGTGTCCTCGGGTGAATGCGTGGGCGGCTGAACCTTCTTTGCTGCCCGGGTGTGCCAGGTGCCATCATAAGTCATGGGAGCAGACACCATGCCCGACGCCGATGTCCGGCATTTCAAGGGAAAACTGCGGCGTGAGCGGGCGGCCATCGACGCGGCGCTCATCCGGTTGACCGGGTCACTGAACGGGGTGCGCGTGGCACGCGGCGAGGGTTCCGCCGACGACGAGCACGACCCGGAGGGCCCTACCCTCTCCGATGAATGGTCACGGATTACCGGGGTGCACACTGAGCTCGCCGCGAAATCAGCTGCCATTGACCGGGCACTGAAGCGCATCGCTGACGGCACGTACGGCCTCTGCACCCGCCGTGGTGAGAAGATCGGCCGGGAAAGGCTGGAAGCGCGCCCCGCCGCTGAGCTCTGCATCGACTGCGCCAGGGAACTCGAGAGGCGACACTAGAAGCATGCCCTCCCTCGGGTTCTCGAACGATCTTCTCAGGCCGGAGACCGGGCGCCAGGCGCACCGGGTCACGTTCGTGGAGCTGTTCTTCGACCTGGTCTTCGTCTTCGCCGTGACGCAAGTGTCGCATGTCCTCCTCGAGCACCGCGGGCCCGTCGACCTCGTGCACACCATCATGCTCACCGCGGTCGTGTGGTGGGTGTGGATCAACACGACCTGGGTGGTGAACTGGCTCAACCCGGTCCGCGGGTGGGTGCGCGGGATGCTGATCGGCCTCATGTTCCTCGCCATGCTGATGTCCTCAGCTATCCCGCAGTCCTTCACCGATAAAGCCGCCTTGTTTGCCATCACGCTCGCGGCGATGCAGGTGGGCCGCAGTGTCTTCACTGTTCTCGCGTTCGCCCAGCGGCTTCCAGAGCACGCGCTCAACTTCGTGCGCATCTCGATTTGGCATGCTCTGGCCGGTGGCCTGTGGATTTGGGGAGCCTTCGGGCCCGAGGAGATGCGCTTGTGGCTGTGGCTGATCGCCCTGGCGATCGAATCGGCTGGGGCGCGGGCACGGTTCTGGGTCCCCGGGCTCGGCCGCTCGGCGGTGAGCACGTGGGATGTTTCCGGTGATCACATGGCTGAGCGGGTGAGCCTTTTCTTCATCATCGCTTTGGGCGAGTCGATAGTCGTCACCGGATCGAGTTTCAGCAGCGTCCCGCTCGACCTGCCCCACCTTCTCGCGTTCCTCTCCGCGTTCACCGGAACTGTCCTCCTGTGGCTGCTGTACTTCAACCACGGGGCACGGGGTGGCCGGGAGTTCATCAGCAACGCGGAGGAGACGGGCACGGTCGCTCGGGCTGCGTACACGTACACGCCGCTCGTGATGGTGCTCGGCATCGTGCTCGCGGCCGTGGCCGATGGTTTGGTGCTCAAAGACCCTGATGCGGCACCTGATGCTTGGACCGCCGGGTTGATCTGCGGATCTTTCATCGTGTACCTCATCGGGAGCCTCATCTTCCGCCGGGAGACGGGTGGCCCGTGGCTTGCCAGTCACCTCGTCGGGGCGCTCGTGCTCGCCGGCCTCTTCTTCACCTACCCGCTGCTTTCTCCGCTGGCTCTGGCGTGGATCGCGAACGTCGTCCTGTTCGTGGCCGTCGTAGCCGATGAATTGGCCTTCCGCCGGGCCGGAGTGCCGCCGGAAGACTAGCGACGGATGGCCGGCGCAGGACAGCGAGACTTCCAGTGGCGTCGCACGCGTGGCCGGCGTACCCTCGGCAGTAAGGCATCCGTTGAAGAAAAGGGAGGCCCTCCCATGTATGTAGACGACCCCGACCAGCTGCCGGAACTGCCGGACTGTGGCCCCCGCGACGGACGCCACGGCGTCGACCGCGACATCGAGTACGACCCCTATCCTCAACGGAGCGTGCACGCGACGGCGATGGGCGGCGGCCTGGTCGTGAGTGTGGAAGAGGCCAAGCGCCATCTGGAATGGCTACTCAAGCATGTCGAGGCGGGCGAGGCCGTTGTCCTCACCAGCCGGGGGCATCCGGTCGCCCGTTTGGAACGTCACCTCGCCGCTGCCACCCGGCAGGCGGCCATCGGCGCGGCGGTAGTCCTGCCCGCGGTGACCGTTGGCGTCGGGTCGCCCGCCACCGTCAAGCGGGGCCCGATCCGGAAGAGCATTACGCGAGCTCGGTGAGCAAGGCCCGGCAGGCTTGCTGGCAACGGCGGCACGCCTCCGCGCAGATGCGGCAGTGCTCGTGCATGTCCGCGTGGCTCTCGCACTCGTCGGCACAGGTCGAGCATGCGGTGATACATGCGGCAAGCACGGCGGCGGTGAGGTTGTCGTCGGCTGCGCTCTGCCGCACCAACACTCCGCCCGTTGCCACGCACACGTCTCTGCAGTCGAGGTCGATGCCGATGCACCGCACCAGATCGGCAACGCTCTCCTCGCTCAAGCACGCATCCGCGCAGGCACTGCAAGCCTGTGCGCATTCGTAACAGGCGTCGATCGCGGTGGCCAGCACCTGCCTGTTAGCAAGTTCTCCCGGATAGCAGTCGAGCATGTCTTGTGTCACGGTCATGATTGGCTCCATCGGTCATGGCCTTCCGGCGTCGCCACCGATTCGCGACTTCATGCAAGGCCCTGGCCACCACGCTACGCCCGCCCTCAGGGACGCGCTATGGCTCCGGTCACCGTTGCGGCAGCGACCTTGAGATGACCCTATGCCGGTCCGGCAGACGTGACTAGGGTGACGGCATGACCGGTCGTGACACCCGGCACACCTCAGCCCAACCAGCGGGAACGAACGAGGAGCGAGACGATGGAATTTCAGCCGCGGACGGCCATTGTTACCGGCTCCGACTCCGGAATCGGCCGTGCCACCGCCGTCGCCCTCGCGATCGCCGGGATGGATCTGGGAATCACTTGGCATGCTGACGAAGCAGGGGCCCGGGACACGGCGGACGAAGTCCGCACCCATGGCCGTCGCGCCGTGGTCGCGCACTTGGACACGACGGATCTTCCCGGGTGCGGGACGGTGATCGACGCGATGGCAGACGAGCTCGGCGGCGTCGACGTCTTCGTCAGCAATTCAGGAACCGGTGACAATGCACCCTTCCTGGAGATGACGTGGGACCAGTGGCGCCACACAGTGGCCACCGACCTCGACGGCGCGTTCGTGTGCATCCAGCACGCTGCGCGGCGCATGGTGGATGCCGACAGGGGCGGGCGGATCATCGCCGTGACCAGCGTGCACGAACACCAGCCCCGTGTCGGATCGTCAGCCTACGACGCGGCGAAGCACGGCCTCGGCGGCCTTGTCAAGACCATCGCCCTCGAGCTTGGCGAGTACGGGATCACCGCAAATTCCATCGCTCCTGGGGAGATCGCCACACCGATGACCGGGCAGACGGATGAAGACCCGCGGTCCACGAAGCGGCCAGGGGTTCCGCTCGGCCGGCCCGGCGACGCCTGGGAGATCGCCTCGGTGATCGCCTTCCTCGCCTCGCCCCAATCGTCATACGTGACCGGGGCGTCTTGGGCGGTGGACGGGGGGATGCTGCAGATGGGCCCCCAGGCGGGGTCACACCTGACCAGCGACGACTGGCGGAAGGGCTGACGCACTCTGTGCGAGGTGCCGGGATGCCCGCCCTCAAGGGAGCGCATATAAAGACAGCCGGCGTGCGCCAAGGCCGTTCCCGCGCCCCAGATCCACGCCGCGAGCCGAATCGGCGCTATCCGCCGGCGAAGAAGGCGCCGATCGCGGCCGACAGCGCCACCGGGTCGTCGACGTGGCACAGCTCCCGGGCCGAGTGCATCGACAGCAGCGGCACTCCTACATCTACGACCCGAATCCCGAGCCGTGTCGCCGTCAACGGCCCGATTGTCGAACCGCAAGGAACCGTGTTGTTGGAGACGAATTCCTGGTACGCCACCCCGGCCTGCTGGCAGAGCCGCGCCCACAATGCCGCACCCACGGCATCCGTCGCGTAGCGCTGATTGGCGTTGATCTTGAGCAGCGGACCGCCGCCGGCGATTGGCAGGTTGGCCGGGTCGTGCCGCTCCGGGTAATTCGGGTGCACGGCGTGCCCGGCATCGGCTGAGACGCACCATGATGCCGCGTACGCGCGAAGACGGTCGGAGACCGATGCGCCAAGGCCTGCGCCGATGCGAGTGAGGATGCCATCCAGTAGTGGCCCGCTGGCCCCGGACCGCGATTCCGACCCCAGTTCCTCATGATCAAAGGCCGCGAGGACGCTGATGTGGTCAGCGTCCTCGGCCGTTCTGAGCAGGGCGATGAGACCGGCGTGCACGGAGGACAGGTTGTCCATTCGCCCGGCCGCGAACAGGGAGCCGTCGAGCCCGAAACGGGTCGGCGCAGCCGTATCAGCTGTGACGATGTCATAACCCACGACGTCGATGGCGGTAACTCCCGCCAAGGTCGCGAGGTGCGCCACCAGGTCGGTCTCGCCCGGGTTGCCGACCCCGAACACGGGGGTCAGGTGCCGCTGCTTGTCGAGGGTCAGTCCGTTGTTCACGTCGCGGTCGAGGTGGATCGCCAGTTGCGGGATCCGGAGGAAGGGCCCGGTGCGCACGAGGTGCTCGGCCCCGTCGCGGGTGACCAGACGCCCGGCGAGCTCAAGCTCGCGGTCGAGCCACGAGTTCAGCAGCGGCCCGCCGTACACCTCAACTCCGGCCTGCAGCCATCCGTTGGACCCGATTGTCGGCTTGGGCTTCAAGGTGAACCCGGGCGAATCGGTGTGTGCACCGAGGATGCGAAACGGTGTGGTTGTTTGCGCGCGATCAGGCTGGATCCACGCGACGATGGCGCCGTCGCGGACGACGTAACGCCGGCCGGAATCCGTACCCCAAACCTCCGTCTCGTCGAGCCGGGCGAAACCGGCGGCGTCGAGGCGGCGGGCCGACTCGGCGACGGCATGGTAGGACGACGGGGAGGCCTGGAGGAATCGGGCGAAATCGTCGATGTAGTCAGGATCCGCGCTCATTGGTCCATCCAACCATCGATCATGGGCCGAAGCGTCGCTGGGGGTGGTCGCCGGCGGGTGCATGCGAGCGCTCAGGAGAGCCGCTTCGGGGCTTGTCGCAGTGCGGCGGAAGGAGTGTACTGGTCACAGAAATCCGACCACCAGATTCTCCCCTACAGAAACGAGACGACCGATGTCGCGGATGATCTTCGTCAATCTCCCGGTTGCCAACCTCAAGGCCTCCAAAGACTTCTTCACTGCACTCGGCTTCTCCTTCGACCCGAAGTTCACAGACGAGAACGCGGCCTGCCTGATCATCGACGATGGCCACATTTACGCCATGCTGATCACGCCCGATCACTTCACGCGCTTCACGAAGAAGAGCATCGCAGATGCCACGACGACGACCGAGGTGATCCTGGCGTTGACCGCTGAGAATCGTGCCGGCGTCGACGAGCTCGTGGACAAGGCCCTCGCCCATGGCGGGACGCTCTCGAATGAGACCGATGACCAAGGATTCATGTACAGTCGCAGCTTCCAGGACCCGGACGGGCACCTCTGGGAAGTCCTCTACATGAACGAAGCCGAGATGCCCGGAAATGAGTCGGACGAGCCGACCGCCGATGAGGCGATGGCGCAGGGCGTGATCTGAGGCGGAGAGCTCGATGGCCAGCGACGACACCCCCGTCGGCCCGTCGGATGCGAGTCTCGTACCGCGTTACGCCGGGATCGCCACCTTCGCACGTCTGCCCCGCGTAGAAGACGTCCGCCAGGCCGATATCACTGTTCTCGGCGTTCCCTTCGACAGCGGCGTGAGCTACCGGCCCGGCGCCCGGTTCGGTCCCTCCCATGTGCGGGAAGCATCCCGGCTCCTCCGCCCCTACAATGCCGTGCAGGATGTGGAGCCGTTCCGCACCCAGCAGGTAGTCGACGCCGGAGACATCGCGGCCAATCCCTTCAACATCGCCGAGGCTGTAACACAGATCGAAGCCGGAGCATCCGCGCTGTCCGCCAGGGGCAGCCGACTCGTGGTGATCGGTGGCGACCACACCATCACCCTTCCGCTGTTGCGCGCGATCACGAAGCAGCACGGGCCGGTCGCCGTGTTGCACTTCGACGCCCACCTTGACACCTGGGACACCTATTTCGGAGCCCCCGTGACCCACGGCACGCCGTTTCGTCGGGCCTCGGAGGAAGGACTCATCGATCTCACGGCGAGCCTGCACGTGGGCATCCGTGGTCCGCTCTACTCCCGGCAGGACCTCCGCGACGACTCTCGCCTGGGTTTCTCGATCATCTCCAGCGATGAGCTGGAGTTGGAGGGGCTGCCCCGGGCCATCGAACGGATGCTCGCGCGCCTCGGACCGCATCCGGTGTATTTGTCTGTCGACATCGACGTTCTCGATCCCGCGCACGCACCCGGCACCGGCACCCCTGAAGCGGGCGGGCTCACCAGCAGGGAGCTTCTGGCGATGATCCGCGCACTCCGCCGGGTGAACCTCGTCGGCGCGGACGTCGTGGAGGTTGCTCCCGCGTACGACCACGCCCAGGTCACCGCCGTCGCCGCATCCCATGTCGCTTACGAGATCATCTCCGCCATGACCCCTGCGACCCCCTGACATCACTCGACGAGAGGACCCGCAATGCCTGACCCGCACCAACCGTTGCCGGTGTTGCCCCGCGAGCGCCTGATCGAACAGCGGTCGATCGATTACGTACCCCGGGCTGAACGACACGGGAAGCTCTGGCACCAGGGGCCATTCTGGTTCACCGGCAACTTCGTGCTACCCACCATGGTCACCGGCTTCATCGGCCCCTCCCTCGGGCTGAGCTCCGGGTGGAGCATGCTCGCTGTTGTGCTCGGCGCGTGCTTCGGCACCTTCTTCATGGCTTTCCATGCCAACCAGGGGCCGCGTATGGGCCTGCCACAGATGATCCAGTCCCGCGCGCAGTTCGGTAGCCAGGGAGCGATCGTCCCGTTCGCGGCGACGGTGTTCGTCTATATCGGGTTCATGGTGTTCGACACGATTCTCGCAACCCAGGGCCTCCAGCTGATGCTTCCCGGCGACAAGACCCTCTGGTACCCGATCCTCATCGCGTTGTCCATCATCATCGCCGTCATCGGCCACGACCTCCTCCATCTGGTGCAGCGCTGGCTCACCTATGCCCTCATCGTGGTCTTCGCCCTCCTCACCACCATCGCGGTCGTGAGCTTCAGCGCCGGAGGGGGCGGGGGCGGCGCGGGGGACGCGGGTGCCTGGGACCCCACCGCTTTCCTCATCCAGTTCTCCCTCGCAGCCGGCTACAACATCAGCTACGCCGTCTACGTCTCTGACTACACCCGCTACCTGCCGGAGAATGCCTCCGCGCCGACGCTCATCTCATGGGTCTACGCGGGCGCTGCACTTTCCGCAGTATGGCTGATGTCCCTCGGCGCCCTCCTCGCGAGCAACATCCCCGATGCCGACGCCATCGGTGCTGTGAAGGAAATTGGGGACAGGCTCTTTCCCGGCTTCGGCACGATCGCCGTACTGGTGTCGACGGCGGCACTGATCTCGATCATGGGGGTCAACGCCTACGGGGCCATGCTCACCGGCACAAGCGCGGTGGACGGGTTCCGACGAATACGGCCGACCGTGCGGCTCCGCGTGATCGGACTCACTGTCGTGGGACTGGCGACGCTCCTGATCGCCCTGCTGATTCCTGACGACTACCTCGGCGCGTTCAACGACTTCGTCATCCTGATGCTGTACTTCCTCGTGCCGTGGACGGCCGTCAACCTTGTGGACTTCTACTTCGTGCGCCACGGAAAGTACGCAATCGCCGAGATTTTCAACCCGCGGGGTATTTACGGCCGTTGGGCATGGCGAGGGGTGGTGGCGTACCTCGCCGGTTTCGCGGCCATGATTCCCTTGTTTTCGACGACCTTCTACGTCGGGCCGGTCGCGGAAGCCCTGGGAGGGGCGGATGTCTCGTTCATCGTCGGGCTCGTCGTCGCCGGTGGGCTCTACGCGCTCTTCTCCCGCAACCTCGACCGCGATGTCGAGGCCGAAGCGCGCCGACGAAGCGAGCTCGAACTCGAAGGCGCCGCCCGCTGATGGCCGAGCCGCACCCCTCCCCTTCCGGCGGATCAAAGAGCATCAGCATCACGGTTGCTTGTTGCCAGGTCGCGGTGGCTGTGGGTGACGGGCCGGCCAACCGGGAGCGCCTGCGTGATGCTGTCGCCCGGGCAGCGGACGCCGGCGCGCGGGTGGCCGTGCTGCCCGAGCTCGCGAACACGGGTTACATGTTCAACGACCTCGACGAGCTCCGCGGCGATGCCGAGCCGGAAGACGGTCCAACGGTCAGCGGGTGGGCGGAACTTGCGCGCCAACGAGAGCTCATCATCGTCGGGGGGTTCGCCGAAACCGGCGACGACGGTCGTGTCTACAACTCGGCGGTACTCGTGGATGAGACGGGTCTCCGCGCGAAATACCGCAAGGGTCACCTGTGGGACTGGGAGAAGAATAACCTGATCGCCCCAGGCCCCGCTCACCCCCATCAGCCTCGGCAAGGAGGCGCTCCTCCTCGCCCGAGTGGGACTTGCCGATGCTCGCGTCAAGACGATCAGCGAGCGCAACCATGTGCACGGCGACCGACGACCAGAGCTCTACGCCCACGACCAGCCGTCACCCCCGTTCCCAATCCCAAGGTCGGCGAGTTCCGAACGGTCCCTGCTGACTGATCGTGATGCGCGGCCGCTCAGGGCTGCCGGCTGATGCCCGGTACGTGAACTCGAGAGGGCGGCGGCACCTGCCAGGATGACTGCATGACCGACACTCGCGCATCCGCCCTCCGGCTCCTGCAGGCGCTCACCGGCCGGGTCGACGCCGATTTCCATGCGGGCCAGTTCGAGGCGATCGACACCCTTGTCCGGCAGCGACGGCGAGCGCTTGTGGTGCAGCGCACCGGCTGGGGCAAGTCGGCGGTGTACTTCATCGCGACGCTGCTGCTCCGGCAGCAGGGCGCCGGGCCGACAATTCTCGTGTCGCCGCTCCTTGCACTCATGCGTGACCAGGTCGCGGCCGCGGCCCGGGCAGGAGTGCGGGCAGTGTCAATCAACTCGTCCAATGCCCACGAATGGGCCGACGTGCTCCGGCGGTTGCAGTCCGATGACGTCGACGTACTCCTCGTCTCCCCGGAACGGCTGAACAACCCGTCGTTCCGGGACGAGCAGCTTCCCACCCTCCTTGGACGGGCCGGTTTGCTCGTCGTCGATGAGGCGCACTGCATCTCCGACTGGGGCCACGACTTCCGGCCCGACTACCGCCGTCTTCGCGACTTGATCGGCCAGCTGCCGGCTGGCGTGCCGGTGCTGGCAACCACGGCGACGGCGAACAGCCGGGTCGTGACAGATATCGCGGAGCAGGTCGGCATGAGCGCCCGCGATTCCCCGGCCGATGTCGTCACCATCCGAGGCCCACTCGCTCGCGCTTCGCTCCGTCTCGGCGTCCTCCGGCTCGCCGACTCCCGGGCGCGGCTTGCCTGGCTGCTCACGCACCTCGGGGACTTGCCCGGCAGCGGCATTATCTACGCCCTCACCGTCGCCACCGCCGAGGACACCGCACGCCTGCTGCGGGAGGCCGGGCACGCCGTACGGGCCTACACCGGTCAGACCGATACCACAGAGCGCGAGGAGAGCGAACAACTGCTCAAAAACAATGAGGTGAAAGCTCTGGTCGCCACCAGCGCGCTCGGGATGGGATTCGACAAACCTGACCTGGGTTTCGTGCTGCATCTCGGAGCCCCCTCCTCCCCTGTGGCCTATTACCAACAGGTAGGTCGCGCGGGCCGAGCCACGGACAATGCGGATGTGCTCCTCCTCCCCGGAGTCGAAGACGAGGCCATCTGGCAATATTTCGCGACCTCCTCGATGCCGAACCGGTCACGGGCTGAGGCGATCCTCCGCGAGCTGGAAGCTAGCCCTGCGCCTCTGTCAACACCGGCGCTTGAAACGCGGGTGGACATCCGTCGCTCCCCTCTCGAACTGCTGCTGAAAGTGCTCGACGTCGACGGCGCGGTACGGCGGGTGAAGGGTGGCTGGGTGGCCACCGGCGAGCCTTGGATTTACGACGCGGACCGCTACGACCGCATCGCGGCGGCACGGGTCTCCGAGCAGCAGCACATGCTCGAGTACGAACGCACCGCCGAGTGCCGCATGGAGTACCTGCAGCGCTCGCTCGACGACCCCACGGCGGCGCGGTGCGGCCGGTGCGACAACTGCACCGGGCTCTGGTACCCGACCTCCGTCGAAGCGGATGCACAGGATGCGGCCGCCCGCTCACTTGAACGGGTGGGCGTCGTTCTCGAACCCCGCGCACAATGGCCCACCGGAGTGAAGGCCCTCGGCGTCGACGTGCGGGGCAACATTCCGCCCGGTGAGCGCCTTGCTCCCGGCCGAGCCTTGGCTCGGCTGACCGACCTCGGCTGGGGCGGAACGCTCCGCGAGCTCTTCTCACCCGGGGCCGTGGATGCGCCGGCGAGCGCGGCGATGGTTGCTGCATGCATCCGGGTGCTGTCGGAGTGGGAGTGGGAGGAACGGCCGACGGCGGTGGTGGGCGTACCGTCCCGGCGGCATCCGCTCCTCGTGGAATCCGTGGCCCGCGCCTTTGCCGATGCAGGCCGGATGCCGATGCTCGGCACGCTCGACCTTGCACACGGTGGACCCACCGGGGAGCCCGGCGGGAACAGCGCCTACCGGCTCGCCAGCGTGTGGAACAGGTTCACCGTCGGCCCCACCCTCGCCGCAGGACTCGAATCCGTCGCCGGTCGCCCCGTCCTGCTGGTGGACGACATTGCTGACAGCCGGTGGACTCTCACCGTCGCCGGGCGACTCCTCCGTCAGCAGGGAGTTTCGGCGGTGCTGCCGTTCACCCTGGCCCTGCGCTCATAGGAGAGCGGCAAATGTCCGTCGCCGGGAATTTTTCACGGGAGTCACGCAGTTACCACATGATGTGCCTTCCAGACGAAGGCCACCCTCAGCAACCGCCGAACTCCAGCAGGGAAACATGAAAACACGCCTCGTCACTACCGCTCTGGTCATGGCCGCTGCCGTTTCACTCACCGGCTGCGCCGCCGGTTCAGCCCCCGGCTCGCCGACCACTGACTCCCGCACTCCAGCATCCGACACCTCACTGGCTGACGTCCAGAAGGCGGGCACCCTGATCGTTGGCACCGAGGGTACATACCGACCTTTCAGTTTCCACGAGAACGGTTCCGGCCCGATCACCGGCTTCGACGTGGAAATCATCGAAGCCGTTGCCGGAAAGCTCGACGTCGAGGTCACGTTCGAGGAGACCCAGTGGGACGGCATCTTCGCCGGGCTCGAAGCGGGCCGGTTCGATGTGATCGCGAACCAGGTGTCCATCAACGACGAGCGCGCAGCAAAATACGATTTCTCCACGCCGTACACCTACTCCACCGGGGTGATCGTGGTTCCCTCCGACGAAACATCCATCACCTCGTTCGACTCGCTGGCCGGCAAGACCACGGCGCAGTCCCTCACGAGCAACTGGTACACGTTGGCCGAGGACAGCGGGGCGACCGTGCAGGCCGTCGAAGGCTGGGCCGAGTCCGTAGCTCTCGTTCAGCAGGGCCGGGTGGATGCCACCGTGAACGACAAGCTCACTTTTCTTGACTACACCAAGGAGTCCGGCAACAAGGGGCTCAAGATTGCGGCAGAGACCGAGGAGCAGTCCGAGAGCGCCGTCGCGCTCAAGAAGGGCAGCACCTCGCTGAAGACCGCCATCGACTCCGCGTTGGAGGAACTGCGGGCCGACGGTACGCTGGCCGACATCTCCGAGAAATACTTCGGAGAAGACGTCACGCAGTAGGGACGCCGAGCGAGAACACAGCCGTGAAGGAGCATTGACATGAGCCAGCCGGCCGTGGAGTTGCTCCTTGGCGCGCTCTGGCCCATCGTCCAGGGCGCCATCCTCGGAACCATCCCGCTTGCCGTCATCTCGTTCGCCCTCGGGCTGGTGATCGCGCTCGGAATCGCACTGATGCGTCTTTCCCGACGCACCTGGCTCTCCGGCATCGCCCGCGGATACATCTCCATCGTGCGCGGAACCCCGCTCC
>JAODMM010000092.1 GCA_025465015.1 Cryobacterium sp.
CAAGAGCGACGACGGCCTCACCTGGGACTTCGTGCTTCGGGATGGTGTGAAATTCACCGACGGAGCCCCTCTGGATGCGGCGGCCGTGCGGGCGAATGTGGCGCACGTGCAGGACCCTGCCACCGGATCCTCCACGGGCTACCTCGCCCTCCAGAAGGTCGCCAGCACCGAGGCTCTCGAACCACAGGTCGTGCGTTTCCACCTGAATGAACCGGACAGCGCGTTGCTGGAGTCCCTCTCTCAGCCCTGGGTCGCCATCCAGTCCCCCGCCGCCCTCGCTCGAAGCAAGGATGAGAACTGCGCTTCCCCAGTGGGTACGGGCCCGTTCGCGGTCCAAAGCTGGACGAAACAAGACTCGGTCACTTTGGTGCGTAACGACGGATACTCAGAAGGCCCGGCCGACGCCGGGCACACCGGCCCCGCATACCTCGAAAAGATCGTCTGGCGCTTCATCCCCGAGTCCGCATCCCGCTACGCCGCGCTTCAGTCGGGAGAGGTGGATGTAATCGACAATGCCCAGCCCGACACGATCGTCCAAGCCGAGAAGAGCGGTTCGCTTACGCACCTCGATGCCCCTCGTCCCGGGGCGTCCAACCGCATCGAGCTGAACTCGGGCAAGGCTCCTTTCGATGATGCTCTGGTTCGTGAGGCGTTCGTGCGATCGGCGAATGTGGACGACGCGGTGCAGAGCCTGTTCTTCGGCACCACGGACCGATCAGGGTCGGCGCTGTCCAGCGCGGAAGCACTTGCCGTCTCACGTCCCGATCTGTTCTCCTACGACCCTGACGAGGCGAACGACCTTCTCGACTCCGCCGGCTGGCGCGAACGCGACGCCGACGGGTACCGGGTGAAAAATGGTTCTCGTCTCACCGTCGTGTTCCCGGTGAGCACCAACCAGTCCATCCCCGCAGAGCAGTCCCTCTTCGAGCAGATCCAGGCGACCGCGAAGGAGACCGGTTTCGAGGTCAAGCTCCAACCCATGGATCTGTCCAGCTGGTACACGGCGCTCGGCGCCAACGAGTATGACGCGGTCAGCGCCCCCTACACCAAGGTGGGCCCGGACGTCTTGCGTTTCCTCTATCACTCCGCCGGGATCACCCCGGCTCCAAGCGGCTACTTCGCCAACCACTCCCAGGTGAGCGACCCTGCGATCGACGACCTGCTGACCCAGGCCAGCCAGGTTTCGGACGCCGACGAACGGGCGTCGCTCTATGAAGAGGCCCAGAACCTGCTCCTTGAAGGGTTCTACCTTCTTCCCCTCTACGACCAGCAGAACCACTATCTCCTGAGCGCAGCGGTGAAGGGCACCCGGGCACTGCCCACGGTGTCGACTCCCAGCTTCTATGACACGTGGCTTCAGCGCTGACAGTCCCCTTGACGCCCAGTCGCGTTGCGGCGCGGCTGGGCGGGGCGTTGTTCGTGCTCTGGGCCGTGGCCACGGTGACGTTCTTCGCCGTCCGGCTGATTCCCGGCGACCCGGCGGAGGCGATCCTCGGCGGTCCGGGTTCGCAGACCTCCGCGGAGGCACTTGCCGCAGTCCGGCTGGAGTATGGGCTCGACCAACCACTTTTTGACCAGTACCTGCAGCAGCTGGGTCGACTGGCCAGCGGGGACCTTGGCCGATCCTACGCATTGAACGTGGATGTCACCCCGCTCCTTATGTCCCAACTCGGGGGAACACTTCTGCTTGCCGTTCTGGCACTCGCCCTCGCCTGGCTGTGCGCGCTCGTCCTTGCCCTCTGGTCTACCGCAGGTGGCAGGGTGGCCTGGGCGATCGGTTCAGGACTTGAGATCGTGGCAGCCGCACTCCCCCATTTCTGGCTCGCCACCGCCCTCATCGTCCTGTTCAGCACCTGGCTGGGATGGTTGCCGCCGATCAGCACCCCGGGACCGGCTGGGCTCATCCTCCCCGTACTCACCCTTGCGCTGCCTCTAGCCGGTTTTCTGGGGCAGGTTATGCGCGAATCGCTCCTTTTGGCACTGGAGGCGCCCTTTGTCGTTTCAGCGAGGGCGAGAGGCGAAAGCGAGGCGGGAATCCGTCTGGTGCACGTGCTCCGTCACGCCGCCTTGCCCGCGATCAGCCTTTCCGGCTGGGCGTTCGGGTCCCTCATCAGCGGCGCGGTCGTCGTGGAGACGATCTTCGCCCGGCCCGGGCTCGGCCGAACCCTGTTGAACGCCGTCACCGTACGCGACGTCCCTGTAGTCATCGGCGTGGTGATGATCGCAGCGTTGGCGTACATCCTGGTCACTGTGGCGACCGACTTCGCCAGCCGACTCGCTGACCCGAGGATCAGTGCCCATGAGTGAGATCGAAGTCCAGTCCGGCCTGGGACGGGTTCATCCCGAGCCCCGCCGATTCCGCCGGCGTCCGACTGTGGGAGTTCTGGAGACGCTCGCCGCAGCACTGGGTCTCGTCATCATCATCGCCGGGGTGGCACCGGTCGTGCTCGCGCCAGGGGATCCGCTGGCGATCGACCCGGCAGCGGCATTCCAGTCCCCCTCACTCGGGCACTGGTTCGGAACGGATGAGTCCGGCCGCGACATCTACACGCGGGTTGTTCACGGGGCCGGCAGTTCGCTCGTTATCGGTGTCGCGGCGACCGCAATCGGTCTCGGCCTCGGAGCCGCGCTCGGCACTATCGCCGGGACCTTGGGCCGGGTGGCCGATTTCACCGTCAATCGCTTCCTCGAAGTGCTCTTCGCGTTTCCGGGCCTGCTGCTCGCCCTCCTCTTCATCCTGATCTTCGGTCCGGGGGTGGCGACGGCGACAGTTGCCGTGGGACTTTCCACCGCTCCGGGTTATGCGCGGATTATCCGCAGCCAACTCATCTCGGTGCGCGGGTCGGCGTTCGTTGAGGCGGCGACGGTGCTGGGCCGCTCCCGCCGCCAAATCCTCACACGGCACATCCTGCCCAACACCCTCGCGCCCCTGTTCGTGTTGGGCACCCTCGGCATCGGCCAGGCGATCGTCTGGGCTTCGGCGCTCAGCTATTTGGGGCTCGGCGCCGAACCGCCCGCCGCAGAATGGGGGGCGATGCTCTCCGCCGGGCGAACGTACATCACGACGGGCTGGTGGATGAGCTTCTTCCCTGGGCTGGCGATCGTAGCGACCGCTGTCGCGGCGACCGCGATC
>JAODMM010000110.1 GCA_025465015.1 Cryobacterium sp.
GTCAGGGGGCATCGACGACCTCCTGGCGGGAACCCTGCGTACTCCGTCCACACCGGAAATCTCCTTCGGGGATGACCCGCTGCGAATGATGCGTGCGGCCCGGTTTGCCTCGCAGCTCGGGTTCACTCTTGAGCACAGCACGTCGCTTGCGATGGAATCCATGGCGGAAACCATCCGCAATATTTCCGCGGAGCGGGTGTGTGAGGAACTGACCAAGCTTCTGCGCTCCAACGCACCCCGGGCCGGAATCGAATTGCTGGTGCAATCGGGGCTCGCGGCCATCGTGCTGCCCGAGATCCCTGCCCTTCGGTTGGAAATCGATGAGCACCACCACCACAAGGACGTGTACCAGCACACCCTCACAGTGCTCGACCAGGCGATCGATTACGAGAAGTCCCGAGGCGTTCTCACCAGCCCCGACCTCGTCGTGCGCCTCGCGGCACTGCTGCACGACATCGGCAAGCCGACTACGCGGAAGCTTGAGCCAGGAGGCGTCGTGAGCTTCTACCACCACGATGTGGTGGGAGCGAAGCTGGCGAAGAAACGGCTGCGCGCACTGCGCTTCGACAATGACACCATCGCTGCCGTCGCCACGCTGATCGAGCTGCATCTACGCTTCTTCGGTTACGCCGACGGGGCCTGGACCGATTCCGCGGTGCGGCGCTACGTCCGGGATGCCGGTGACCAGCTTGAACGTCTGCACATCCTGACCCGCGCGGATGTGACCACCCGTAACCGGCGCAAGGCGGATCGTCTCGGCTTCGCGTATGACGACCTGGAACAACGGATCGCCGAGCTGACGGAGAAAGAGGAGATGGCGGCCGTGCGCCCGGACCTCGACGGGGAGCAGATCAGGGCGATCCTCGGGCAGACACCGGGCCGTGAGGTCGGTGAGGCGTATCGCTATCTGCTCGAACAGCGATTGGACCATGGTCCCCTCGGCGCTGATGAGGCGACCCGCCGGTTGACGGCGTGGTGGGCCGGACGTGCTCGCTAGCCTTTCGAATACCCGGCCTGGCCGCAAGCGTGCTCGCCGCCGCAGCACCATCGTTGGGTACGCACTCCTCGCACCGAGCCTGTTCGGAGTGGCCTGCTTCCTTCTCCTGCCCGTCTTGGTTGTGGTCTGGCTGAGTTTTCAGAGCTGGGATCTCATCTCTCCCGCGCGCTGGGTGGGCCTGGAGAACTACGCCGCGGTCCTCTCCGACGGGGTGTTCGGAAACTCTTTGCTGGTCACGCTGCTTTTCGTCGCGATAGTCATCCCGGTGCAGACAGGTCTCGGTTTGTTCGCGGCCACTCTCCTCACCCGCGGCCTGCCCGGATCCGCGGCGCTTCGTACGATCTACGTTTTGCCTTGGATTTGCGCGCCGCTCGCGCTCGGGGTCGTCTGGCGGTGGATCTTCGCACCCACCGACGGTGCCCTCAACGCCCTCATCGGGAACCGGGTCGAGTGGCTAAGCGACCCAGGGCTCGCCCTTCCAGCTGTCTGCGCAGTCGTGATCTGGACCAACGTCGGTTACGTCACCCTCTTCTTCATGGCCGGGCTGATGAACATTCCCGACAATCTCCTGGAGGCTGCGGTCTTGGACGGCGCGGGTCCGGCAGCCCTGTTCCGGCATATCAAGCTGCCCCTGCTGCGGCCGACGACGTTCTTCGTTTTGGTCACGTCGGTGATCTCCACCTTCCAGATCTTCGACCAGGTCTACGCCCTCACCGGGGGTGGTCCGCAAGGGCGGACGGACGTCGTGGCATCGCGCATCTATTTCGAGGCGTTCGAGTCCTTCTCGTTCGGTCGGGCATCGGTGATGGCTGTGATCCTCCTAGTGATCCTCGTCGGCATCACCCTCGTGCAACAGGCCTACTTTCGGAGGAGGACCACGTATGAGATGGATTAGGAACGTTCCCATCTACGCTGTCCTCCTGGCCGGGGCGCTGCTGACCCTGGCACCGTTCGCGTTGAGTGTGATCACTGCCTTCAAGACGCCTGGTCAATTCGCCAGCGAGAATGCCCTGGCCTGGCCCGACCCGTTCACCCTTGAGAATTTCACGATGTTGCTCACCGGACGCGCGGAGTTCGGCCGGGCCATCCTCGTCACCCTCCTGGCTGCTATTCTGCTCGTCGCTGCCCAGCTGACGTTCTCGATCATGGCAGCCTACGCCTTCGCCCGGCTGGAGTTCCCCGGTCGAGACCTGCTCTTCTGGGTCTACTTGTCGACCCTGATGATCCCGTCGATCGTCGTCGTCGTGCCGCTTTACCTGATGATGGCCCAGCTGGGGCTGCGCAACACCTTCTGGGGCCTGGTCCTCCCATTCGCATTCGCAAGCCCGTATGCGGTCTTCCTCCTGCGCGAGTATTTCCGCGGGATCCCCCAGGACCTCGTCGACGCCGCGCGGCTCGACGGCGCCAACACCCTGGACGTCTTGGTAGAAATCGTCGTACCGCTCAGCCGCCCGATCATCGCGACCCTGACGCTCATCACGGCGGTCAGCCAGTGGAATAGTTTTCTGTGGCCGAGGGTTATCACGAGCGACAACACCTGGCGCCCTGTGACCGTTGCTACTGCTAGCCTCCAAAGCCAGTACAACGGGAACTGGACCCTCGTCATGGCGGCAACGACGCTGGCCCTCGTGCCACTTCTCGCACTCTTCCTGGTCTTTCAGCGACAGATCGTGCGATCGATCACCATCACCAGATTCAGATAGAGCGCCTGCGGCCTAGCGGCTCCAGGCGCGATAACACGACCTCCACGCTCGCTTCACAAAAAGGACATCATGGCCAAGCGCTCCACCATCATCGCCATCACTGCTGCAGCGGCGGTACTCATCGTCGGGGGGGTGGGAGCAGGAGTCGCGATCAGCGGGGTCGGCAGCTCAGCCGGCGCCGACGGCGACACTACAGTGACGGTGCGTCTGTGGGACGAGCAGGTCGCCGAAGCATATGAACAGTCCTTCGCGGCCTTCGAGCAACGGAACCCGGGCATCTCCGTCGACGTGACAGTCGTCCCCTGGGGCGACTACTGGACCAAGCTCCGCACGGATGTTGCGGGCAAGAGCGCCGACGACGTGTTCTGGGTCAACAACTCGTACTACGCCGACTACGCGGACAACGGCAATCTGCTGAACATCGACGACACGCTCGGTTCCGACGCCAAGAAGGCCTGGGAACCCAGTGTGGTGGATCAGTTCACCCGCAACGGTGCCCTCTGGGGTGTGCCTCAGCTCTCCGATGCCGGGATCGCCGTCTACTACAACAAGGAACTCCTGAACAATGCGGGGATCGACCCGTCGACCCTCGACGATCTCGCCTGGAGCCTCGACCCGTCGACGGATACGTTCCTGCCCGTGCTGAAGACCCTCACCAAGGACGCCGCCGGTGTCTCGGCCGACCAGCCCGGCTTCGACCCGGGATCCGTTACCCAGTACGGCTACAACGCCGCCAACGACCTGCAGGCCATCTACATCAACTACATCGGCTCCAATGGCGGCAGCTACCAGGACGGCGACGTGTTCAGTTTCGCCGACCCCAAGACCATTGAGGCCTTCCAGTACCTCGTCGACCTGATCAACCGTCACCACGTGGCACCCTCAACGGCCGACACCAATCAGAATGGAGACTTCAGTCGGGCCCAGTTCCTCCAAGGAAAGAT
>JAODMM010000130.1 GCA_025465015.1 Cryobacterium sp.
ATCGGCAACAACCCGCTCATCGACGGGCACGCCAATGGTGCGGTAGGCGACCACCGACTCCACATCGTGACCCACTCGGCGCAGGCCCTCGGTGAGGAGCGGTTTGGCGATCTCGGAACGCAGCGTCAATACCCGCAAGGGGACCTGTCCCCGCGTCGCCTGCTCCCATTCGGTGAGCAGACCCCGCGCCGAGTTATCTTCGGAAGGAACAATGTCCACCTGGTAGCCCGCCGCGATCAAGGCGGCGGCAGTGGTCTCGCCGACGGCGGCGATGCGCGTTGTGGGGGGCACGAGCGTCCGGTGCGACGACAATACGTCGACGGTCGTGGCGCTCGTCACCGTCATCCAGTCGAATTCGCCCGCAGCCAGTCTGGTCAGGGCGGCTTCAAGTGCCGGGGCGTCATCCGTGGGCGCGAAGTTGATCATCGGAGCCACGACGGGCGATGCTCCACGGCTGCGCAGGCTCGCGGCCACCTGGTCGCCCCAGGGGCCTCCGCGGGGAACGAGGACCCGCCATCCGGCGAGCGGTTTCGGATTATCGTGTTGGCTCGTCATGACGTGCTCCCCAGTGGTGCGAGGTCGGCGGCTCCTTCATCAAGCAGGTCCGCGGCAACCCGGACGGCCACGTCTTCCGCCGCCGCGAGAAGATCGTGTACGGCGGTGGAATCAGGTGTTGCGGCGTGCGAACTGACTATACGACGTGTCCCATCCGGGCTGTACACCGTGGCTGTCAGGAACACGAGGCCGTCATCCACCACGGCGCTGGCACCGATCGGAGCGGAACACCCAGCTTCGAGCCGGGCGAGAACCAGACGCTCGGCGGCAGTCGTAACCTGCGTCGACACGTGGTTGATGGCGGCAAGTCCAGTGGCCAGGTGACGCTCCATCGTTCCCGAACGCACCTCGACCGCCAGCGCACCCTGAGCGGGAGCGGTGGGCCAGTCGGAGAGCTCAAGATAGTCGGTGGCAACCTGATCCAGCCGTCCGAGTCGGCCGAGACCGGCGGCAGCGAGCACGACGGCGTCGAGATCACGGTCGTTGACGCGAGCGAGGCGAGTGTCGACGTTCCCTCGGATGTCGACGACCTCGATGTCGGGCCGATGTGCGCGGAGCTGGGCTTGGCGACGCGGCGACCCCGTGCCCACCCGGGCACCTCCGGGTAGTCCCGCCAGGGTGAGATTGTCCCGGGCCGAGAGCACGTCCCTGGCGTCGGCGCGTTTGGGGGTGGCCCCGATGACCAGGCCCGGGTACGGGCTGGTGGGAAGGTCCTTGAACGAATGAACGACGAGGTCGCAGTCGCCGGCCACGAGGGCTTCGCGCAGCGCACTGGCGAAGACGCCCGTTCCGCCGAGGCTCGCCAGTGATTCCCGTGACGTGTCCCCATAAGTGGTGATCGGAATGATCTCCACCTGCGACCCGGATGCGGCGGCGATACGGTTCGCGATGGCGGTCGTCTGCGCCATCGCGAGGGCACTGCCGCGGGTGCCAATCCGGAGCGCGGGCGCGGCACTCATGGTGCCATCCCCGCGACCGCGGGCTTGAACCCGAGGCGCACGTTCTCGCAGCAGCCCGGACGGCACACGTCGTACCAGGGACCGAGCGCCGTCATCGCCGGGCGCTCCTCGTCCGGAACGTCGTGAACGCGTTCCATCACCAGGTCTACAAGGCCGCTGACATACGCCGGGTTCGTACCCGGTGTCGGCACCCGCAGGGCATACAACCCGTGCTCGGCTGCCGTTGTCAGCGCCTCATTGTCGAGGTCCCAAAGAACCTCCATGTGGTCGCTGACGAATCCCAATGGGACGATGACGACAGCGCGGATCCCGCGGGCAGACAGCAAGGCGATCGCGTCGTTGATGTCGGGCTCGAGCCACGGCATGGTGGGAGGTCCGCTGCGGGACTGGTACACGAGCTGCCAGGGGGTGTCGACCGCCTCGGCAATGGACGACGTGGCTGCGGCCATGACAACTTCAGCCACGGCCAAGTGCTGCGCCGCATACGCCCCACCCTCGCCGAAGCCGCGCTCTGCGGGGCCGCTTCTGGCGGCATCCGTCGACGGTATGGAGTGCGTGGCGAAGAGCACCTCCACCTCGGTTGTGAGGTTGATGCCCGGAACCGCCGTGGCGACATCCACAAGAGCCTGGCTGACACCGTCGATGAAGGGCAGAACGAATCCGGGGTGGTCGAAGAACTGGCGCACCTTGTCGATGTGCACCTCCCCGTCGAGCCCAGTCGTTGCGAGCGCCTCGGCGAAGTCCTCACGATACTGGCGGCAGCTCGAATACGAGCTGTAGGCGCTGGTCGCGATGGCGATCAGTCGCCGGTAACCGACTGCGTGAGCGTCGCGGATCACGTCGGCCAGATACGGGTCCCAATTGCGATTACCCCAGATCACCGGCAGGTCAATTCCCCGAGCCGAGAGTTCTGCCTCGAGGGCGGCCTTGAGGGCGCGGTTCTGGCTGTTGATGGGGCTGATACCGCCAAAGTGACGGTAGTGGTGCGCCACCTCTTCGAGACGCTCCTCAGGAATGCCGCGGCCGCGGGTGACATTGCGCAGGAACGGGATCACGTCATCCTGGCCCTCCGGTCCGCCGAATCCAGCGAGCAGGATGGCGTCATAGTCGGTCACTACTGCAGCACCTCCACCAGCTCGGCGATGGTGATCCGCCGGCCCGTGTAGAACGGGACTTCCTCGCGAACATGGCGCCTCGCATCCGTTGCGCGAAGATCGCGCATGAGGTCGACCAGTTCGGTGAGATCATCCGACTCGATGGGCAGGAGCCACTCGTAGTCGCCGAGCGCGAAGGCGGAAACGGTGTTCGCGATGGCGCCGCGGAAGGCCGCGCCCTTGCGTCCATGATCGGCCAGCATGCGGCTGCGCTCCTCCTCGGGCAGCAGATACCACTCATAGCTGCGCACGAAAGGGTACACGGTGAGCCAGCCCTTGGTTTCGACGCCCCGAAGGAATCCGGGCACATGGCGCTTGTTGAACTCGGCGTCGCGATGCACGCCCATCGCATTCCAGGTGGGCAGCAGGCTCTTCAAAAGCCGACTGCGGCGCAGTTCCCGGTTCGCCCACTGGAGGGTCTCTGCCTCCGCAGCGTGCGTCCACAGCATCACGTCGGCATCGGCGCGGAGGCCGGAGACGTCGTAGAACCCCCGGACCGTCACCCCTTCGGCTTCGACCAGCGCCACCACATCGTCAAGCTCGTTCACCGCGCGGGGAACGTCGTGACCGTCGAGGTCGTCGGGGTTGCCAGGGTCACGGCGAAGCACCGTGAAGAGCGTGAAACCCTGCGGTGCGGGTTCTTGGTCAGGGGTCGGGTGGGTGGGTGCGGGCTGGGTGCTAGCTACTGCCTCTCCGGCAGCCGGGTGAGTCATGCCTACTAGTCTCTAACGCTTTCGAGCCAGAGCCAAAAGAAGATGAGGCCTTGGTCTATGCGTCCCACGCAACCCGCAGCCTCGAATGGCCGCCGAGCGAGGGAAGCGCAACGTACCGTCAGCGACGTTGGAAGGCCCTGATGCACAGGGCCACTGCCGCGCCCACTGCCGCGCCGGCCCCGAGAGCCACCCCGATGAGGCCGGCGGGGTTGTCCTCCCCCAGTTCGTGCAGAGAAGTCGAGACCCGACGATTCGCTGTGCTTAGCTGACGACTCAGGTTCAGCTTGTACTCGATCGCATCGAGCGTGCTGGCAAGCTCAGCCCGTGCCCGCACGGCGTCCAATCGCAGTTGGACGCGGGAACCTGAGTCGCTCCCGGTACCCATGTCGGTGCGCGCGCTCTTCTCAGTGCTCATATTGACCGACCCCTTTGAACGCGTCGACGTCTTGGCGGATGCTCGCCCGGATTCCCTCCGGATCGGAAGCAGTCGCGGTCTTGAGCTTGCTGCGCCCGACCAGGGCGAGGACAACAGCGATCACGAGCAACACTACGGCGACGATGAGGGTGGCGAGCCACAGCGGCACCACCAGCGCAAGCGCGATGATCGCGAGCGCGATGAGCACACAGACAGCGAAGAAGGCGAACACGCCGGCAGCAGCGAACAGGCCCGCAGCCACACCGAGGGTCTTCGCCTTATCGGCGAGTTCTGCGGTGAAGGCATTCAGCTCCGCACGCACCAGGGCGCTCACCCGAGCAGGCAGCTCGCCGATCAGGCCGAACAGTGATTGCTTGCTCTTCGGGTTGAATCCACTGGAGCTCACAGGTTTCCCCTCTCCGGTCGTGCGGCGGTTTATTCCGTGATGTCGGCGGCCGACGTGCCGGCCGGGTAGGTGCGGGCTGCCGCCGGGTCCTGAGCCTTCTTCTTGCCAGACACGACGCCGAAGACCTTCTTGCCGGCCTGGAAAAGCGCGATGGGGGCGTCGCCCACGGCATCGAGCGCAAAGTCACGCACTTCGTTCACCCTGCGCTGGACCGGCTTCGCAGTCCAGAAGTCGTTTGCAGCCGCCGCGATCTGGTCGTAACGCTTTCGTCCAGCTCGTGCCCCCAGCACGTATCCGACCAGTCCGCCCGTGATGAACAGAAGCTTTCCCCGCATAGTGACTCCATTTCCTCGGCTCGCGTACCCACAGCGTATCCCTGTTGTACCAAGCGGCACACGCAGGTTGTTCAAAGGCCGAGGTATGCGCGGCGGGTCTGAGCTGCCGCGTCGAGCGCATCCGGGATAACGGAGGCCAGTCCGGTTCCGGCAAGCCAGGCTCCCGTCACTGCCAGCCCCGGCATCCCCCCGACGGCGTCGCGAACGGCGCCGACGCGTTCACGAGCGCCGAGCGTCGCCGGCGAGAGCGCGTCACCCCAGCGCGTCCGAGCGTGGCCGACGACGGCCGCGGGGTCAAGATCAACCCCGAGAAGGGTCGATGCGTCAGCGAGCGCGACGGCCAGGAGCTCCTCATCGGTGAGGGCTGCGGTGGGGATGCCCTCTCCCGCCCGCCCGTAGGAGAGCCGAAGAACGTGACGTCCGGGCCCTGCCGCTTCGGCGACCCAGGCCCACTTTGCGCTCACGTGCGTCAGCGCCTTCGCCGTGACACCCAGTGCTCCTTGCGCCACCAACACTCCCGTACCTCGCGGAGGCGGATCGAGCTGAGGGGCGTCGATCACCAGCGTGGCGAGCTCAACGGCGGTGGGTTCGGGCCAGTCGAGGGAGGCGAGCGCTGCCAGCTCTGGAGAGAGGGGGGCGACCAGCCCGAGGGCCGCGGCTGCAGGCGTGGCAACGATCACGAAGCGGCTCCGGAAAGAGCCGGGAACGAATCCCGCGGCCGAAACCGCCACAGAGCCAGCGGTGGAATCGGGGGCGAGGGGTGTAGCGGCTGGGTCGATCGAAACCGACCAGATCGCGTCCGTGTCGGTGCCCGAACGCTCCAGAGCCGCTACCGGGCTCTCGGTCACGATCCGCACACCGAGGAGCTCGAGGTCGGCCACAAGTGCAGCGACGAGCCGAGACATCCCCCCGCGCAGTCCGCCGACGGCCGAGCCGGCGGGGATCTGGGCGCGGAGCGCGAGGACTGCTCCCGAGAGGGAGCCGGTCGTCGTGAGCGCGCTGTTGAGGCCGGGCGCCACGACGTCGATTTCAAGGTCACCCGCCGACGCGGAGTAGACGCCGGAGACTACCGGCTCGACGAGCCGCTCGAGCACCCGCCGGCCCATCCGCTTCCGCACGAGGTCACCGAGGCTATGCTCGCGGCCGATGGTGAGGACGGGCAGAATCCGGTCGAGCCAGGCCCGCCAAGCACCGCCCCAGCCGATGACCCTGCGCACGTCGTCGGAGAGCGGGGAGCCCGGGATACCGAGCACCCCTACCGGAGGCAGGGGAACTGAGACCGCGCCAGTGCCGGTCCGCTCAGGCGGCAGGTGAAGCCACGCTCCGGCCGCCTGAGGGGCCACGATGTCCTCCGCCAAGCCGAGACCTGTGATGAACTCTGCGACGGATCCACGACGAACCGCGAAACTCTCCGCCCCCGAATCCAGGGCTAGACCGGCAACGCGATGACCGGCGACGGCGCCGCCGATGGCATTCGTTGCCTCATAGACGACCACTTCGAGCCCGATGCGCGCGCACTCTCGGGCAGCGACGAGTCCGGCGACTCCCCCACCGATGACGATGACATCGACCAAGGGCACGCCATCGTGCTCAGGTGCGTACTCGGTCTGATCGGTCACCGGTCGGAATTCGCCTCGTGGACGAGTGTGACGACGCGGCTGAGGACGTCAGGGTCGGTATCCGGCGGAACCCCGTGGCCCAGATTGAGCACGTGCGCAGGTGCAGCCCGCCCCCGCTCGAGGACATCGAGGACATGCGCTTCGAGCACTGGCCAGGGAGCGGCAAGGAGGGCGGGGTCTACGTTTCCCTGCACCGGAACGATCCCACCGAGACGGCGCGTAGCCTCATCGAGGGGAACGCGGTAGTCCACACCGACGACGTCGGCCCCGATATCGTGCATCTCCTTGAGAAGCTCGCCGGTGCCCACGCCGAAGTGCACAATCGGGACGTTGCGCAGCGTGTGCCGTGTCTCCCTGTGCGGCTCGCCGAACGGCGCGTCGCCCGGACGCTCGGGTGCACCCGCCCGGTCAGGTGCAGCCGACTGCTCGATCTCCTCGACGTAGGTGAGGTCGCGCACGTGACTGATGGCAGCGGCCGAAGCGGGCGCGACATGGCGCGCATAGTCCTCCAGCGACAGCGCACCCGCCCAGGAGTCGAAGAGTTGTGCGGCACTTGCCCCGGCAAGGACCTGGGCGCGGAGGAATCTCCCGGTCACCTCGGCCGTCCACGCCATGAGCGCGGCCCACGCCTCGGGGTCCCCATGCATCAGAGTACGCGCGTGGATGTGGTCCTTGGAGGGGCCGCCCTCGACCAGGTACGCGGCGAGGGTGAACGGAGCACCGGCGAAACCGATCAGGGGTGTCGAGCCGAGTTCTGCGACGGTTCGTGCCACGGCGTCGGAAATCGGGGCGAGAGCGGCGTCGAGGATCGCGGGGTCGAGCGCTGTGAGTTCGGCGACGGCATCGGCCGTGCGAACCGCTGTGCCGAGTACCGGTCCCCTACCGGGAACGATCTCCACGTCCACCCCGACGAGCTTCAGCGGCACCACGATGTCGCTGAAAAAGATGCCGGCATCCACACCGTGGCGTCGCACCGGCTGAAGCGTGATCTCGCTGGCCATGGCAGGATCGAGGCAGGCATCGAGCATCCGCGTGCCGACTCGGAGCTGTCGGTATTCCGGGAGCGATCGCCCCGCCTGACGCATGAACCATACAGGGGTGACCTCCGGGCGGGTCCCTTGATAGGCGGTGATCAGTCGCGAGTGCGAGGTGAGGCCGGAAGAAAGCGGATGCTGGGCGTCGAGGTTCATTAGCTTGATTCTGTCAAAGAAAAGGCACCCGGTTAGGCTAAAGGGTCAAGGAAGGGGAGGCGATGGTCCAACGTGTGCGCTCCTCCTGGACGACGATCGTGCCAATCATCGGGCTGGTCGCGCTCGTCGCGACCTGGCAGCGTGACCTGAACCCTGTGGTTGTGGTGGTCGTCGGAATCATTCTGACCGGGTCGGTCCTCGCGGCTGTCCATCACGCCGAGGTGGTCGCGCACCGTGTCGGGGAGCCCTACGGCTCCCTCGTGCTTGCCGTGGCGGTCACAGTCATCGAGGTGGCGCTCATAATCACCTTGATGATCTCCGGTGGCGGGCAGACCGAAACCCTCGCCCGCGACACCGTCTTCGCGGCGGTGATGATCACCTGTAACGGGATCGTCGGGATTGCCTTGCTGATCGGTTCCCTTCGACACGACTTGCCGCGATTCAACCCGGAAGGCACCGGAGCCGCTCTCGGCATGGTCGCCACCCTCACGACCATCACTCTGGTGCTGCCCACATTCACGATCAGCGAGCCGGGCGCACGGTTCACTGGTCCGCAACTAGCTTTCGTCGCCATCGCAGCCGTGCTGCTCTACGGTGCGTTCGTCTACGCCCAGACCGGTCGCCAGCGCGAATTCTTCCTGCCGGTCAACGCTGCAGGCAACACGATCAGCAACGACGACCACGCCGATCCACCGTCGTTGAAGAGCACCTACCTGAGTCTCTCCTTGCTGGTTGTGGCCCTCATCGCCGTCGTCGGGCTCGCGAAAGCCGTTTCGCCCGCCATCGAGGAAGGCGTCGCGGCTGCCGGCATCCCCAACTCGTTCGTGGGTGTCGTCATCGCTTTCCTCGTGCTCCTGCCTGAAGGTCTGGCTGCGTCGAAAGCGGCTCGCCGGAATCGGTTGCAGACCAGCCTGAACCTCGCCTTCGGATCGGCGATGGCGAGCATCGGTCTGACGATTCCCGCCATCGCCATCGCATCGATCTGGCTCACCGGCCCGCTCACCCTCGGGCTGGGCGCGGTGCAGATCGTCTTGCTCGTCCTGACGGTCGCGTTGTGCACTCTCACCGTCATCCCAGGCAGAGCGACCCGCCTGCAGGGAGTCGTGCACCTGATCATCTTCGCAACGTTTGTGTTCCTGGCGATCAGTCCCTGATCAGGAGCCGAAACAGGGGTCGGAATGGTCCTGCCGCGTCGCTACGTCCGCGATCCTGAATGCGATCACAAGAAAGCTCCAAGGACGCCACGTAAGATCGAAGAGTGTTGATCTGCCTGTCCGCCAGCCACAAGAA
>JAODMM010000138.1 GCA_025465015.1 Cryobacterium sp.
CCCGTAGGAGTCTGGGCCGTGTCTCAGTCCCAGTGTGGCCGGTCACCCTCTCAGGCCGGCTACCCGTCGTCGCCTTGGTGAGCCATTACCTCACCAACAAGCTGATAGGCCGCGAGCTCATCCTTGACCAAAATTCTTTCCACCCACACCCGATGCCGGGATGGGTCGTATCCGGTATTAGACGTCGTTTCCAACGCTTATCCCAGAGTCAAGGGCAGATTGCTCACGTGTTACTCACCCGTTCGCCACTGATCACCAGGAGCAAGCTCCTAGATCACCGTTCGACTTGCATGTGTTAAGCACGCCGCCAGCGTTCGTCCTGAGCCAGGATCAAACTCTCCGTAAATGTTTGATTGCAACGGATGCGAACACCCGCGCACATCTAATGTGCCAGCCACCGGAATAGGTGAACCGAACACGAGTTTGAAACTGACAGAACAAATCATTACTGACTTGCTTTGTTGTTATAAATGTTTTCCAAAGGAATCTCCCACGTAAGTTCCGCAGCAGTACTAGATAAGCACTAACGAAACCACGCACGAGGTTTTTGGCATTTGACATTGTGCACGCTGTTGAGTTCTCAAGGATCGGACGCACCCGACTTCAGGCCTTACGGCTGTCGCTCCGGGGCAACTTCTCTACCTTACCCACAAGCTTTCCGCCTGTCAAATCCGGCATTTCGTGACAACCGGGCGCAACAAAGCACCACCATCACCAAACACACAAAAACCGACAAACAGCTTCATGGGAAGATTTACAATCCTAAGCGACAAACCACACACCCGCAAACGCGAACTGCGATGGACACCAACTCAGGATCCGGTCCCACTTGAGGCCGGGAAGCTCTACCGCTCTCCCGCACCTTTGGGGTACGTATAGATACATTACGGTCCCCACCAACACCCGTCAAACCAACCCCACACCCCGGGCGTGTCGACCCTCACATCGGCGTGAAGACGCGGAATCCGGCCCGCGCTACGCGACGAAGACGCCGGCGAGGGTCTTCTTACCTCGCCGCAGCACGGCGAACCCGCCGGGCAGGACTGCACCGGCGATCGTCGCCTCGTCGCTGTCGACCTTGTGGTTGTTCAGGTACACCCCGCCTTGGGCAATGGCACGTCGCGCCTCGCTCAGACTCGCCGACAGGCCGGTGTCGACGAGCAGGTGGACAACCGCCGCCGATGACGACGCCGTGGTGTTCGGCAGCTCCCGGAGCGCCGCCTCAAGAGTGGCCTGGTCGAGGCTCGAGAGATCGCCCTGTCCGAATAAGGCCTGGGCGGCATGGATCGCGGCATCCGTTGCTTCGACGCCATGGACAAGGCTCGTCACATCCCAAGCCAGGGTGCGTTGAGCCTCCCGCTTGAACGGTTCGCTAGCGACAAGGGACTCAAGCCGCTCGATCTCGACCCGTGGAAGGAACGTGAACACCTTCAGCCGGGAGATGACATCTGCGTCGTCGGTATTGAGCCAGAACTGGTAGAACGCATACGGGCTGGTGAGTGCAGGGTCCAGCCAGACGGCATTGCCCTCGCTCTTACCGAACTTCGTGCCATCACTGTTCGTCACGAGGGGTGTTCCGATCGCGTGGACACTCACGCCCTCAGCACGGCGGATGAGGTCGGTACCGCTGGTCAGGTTCCCCCACTGGTCACTCCCGCCGGTTTGCAACACGCATCCGTGTGCCCGGTAGAGCTCGAGGTAGTCCATGCCCTGCAGGATTTGGTAGCTGAACTCGGTGTAGCTGATTCCGGCGTCGGAATTGAGCCGGGCGCTCACGGCATCCTTCTTCAGCATTGTGCCCACCCGGTAGTACTTGCCGATATCCCGCAGGAAGTCGATGGCGCTGAGAGGCGCAGTCCAGTCCAAGTTGTTGACCAGGGTGACCGCATTGTCGCCCTCCGCACTGAGGAACCGGGAGACCTGAGCCTGGAGGTACCCGACCCACTCCTCCACGGTGTCCTTGGTGTTGAGCGTTCGCTCGGCGGTCGGTCGCGGGTCCCCGATAAGGCCAGTCGAGCCTCCGACAAGGCCGAGGGGCCGGTGACCGGCGAGCTGCAACCTGCGCATCACGAGAAGTTGCACCAGGTTGCCGAGGTGAAGGCTGGGAGCGGTCGGATCGAACCCGCAGTAGTAGGTGATCGGCCCCCCTGCAAGCAGGTGTCGCAGCTCCTCGGCGTCTGTGGAGACGTGGACATGGCCACGCCAGACGAGCTCCTCCCAGATGCCGGGGAACGTGGGGTCGTTGGCCTGCTGGGCGAGAACTGCGGGGTCGGGCACCTGCCCAGAGTACCAGCGTCGATGCGACCGCCGAGATAAGGCTGTACCACGAAGGTCGAAGAATTTAGCCAATAACCTTCATTCAGGCCAGATTAGCGTATAGCCTTAACCTTATGTTCATCCTCACGGTCGACCAAATCGACAGCCGGAACGATCACGACCGAGCGGGAGAGCTTGTCACCGCCCTCCTAGCCGAGTACGGCGAGTTCTTCATCCTGCCACCGGACCAGACAGCCGGCGACGAGGTGCAGGTCATGCTGGAGGATGCGCGGGCCACTCTCGACGTCGTCCTCACCGTCCACCGGATGGGCCACTGGAGTGTGGGCCTCGGTCTCGGAAACGTCCGCGCACCTCTCCCCACCGTAACGCGGCACGCTACCGGGAGCGGGTTCGTCGCTGCCCGCGATGCCGTGAGCCGAGCGAAAAAGACCGAAGCCCGGTTCGCGCTGACGACGCCGATCCCCGCTGAGCGTCTCGCCAGCGCCGGCTCGCTGAGCGGCGACGAGGTCGAGGCGCTCATCACCATGCTTCTGCTCACCCGCCAACGGCGCACCGACGAGGGGTGGGAAGCTGTCGACCTCGTGCAGCAGGGCCTCTCACAGGTGGGCGTGGCCCGGCAACTGGGCATCTCCACCGCCGCCGTCAGCCAGCGCGTAAAGGCAGCTTTGTGGAGGGTCGAGCAGGCGGTGCAGCCTGCACTCGTTAGGCTGCTCAAGAACCTCGACCGCGCGACAAGCGAAACGGAATCGGCCGCATGACCGCCTTGCTCTCCCTGCACCTCCTCGCGTACCTCTACTGGGTGCTGCTGCTCCTGGTCACCGTGGGTTCCCTCGTCTTCGCCGCGCTCGCCTTCAAACTGCATAAGCCCAAATTTGCCACCATCTCCGCCGGCGCACTCACCGTGGGCCTGGTGATTGCGGCCGTGCCGGTCTCGGACAGCCCCATCGGATTCCAGATCGTTCTCGGGCTGCTTGGGCTTGCGTTGGCGGTGGTCGGCGGTGGCCCCATGGCACTTCTCGCGCTGCGGCTCGCGACCCAGAACACCGTCCCCCAAGGCATCCACGGCGGGATCCTGGTCACGGACGACAGACGGGACGAAGCGACGCCCGACGGGGCGACCGTCCGCGCCTCGACACCCGTGCACGAGGTTCTTCGCGGTGGGATGACCATCGGCTTCCTCGAGCGCCTCGCCGTTGCAGGGGCTATCGTCGCTGGATTCCCGGAAGCCATCGCCGTAGTCGTCGCCATCAAGGGCGTCGGCCGGTTCACCGAACTCGCCGCCGCTGAAGCCCGGGAACGGTTCATCATCGGCACCTTCGCGAGCCTTATCTGGGCGTGCGCCTGCGCAGCGCTGGTAACGATCGCCTCGACCTGACCACGACCGGCTTCTCCGGACGCCGGTTTCAGGCTTTCGGGTGCCGCCGGTACGGAGAAACGGATGACTCATCTGGGATCCAGAACCGCCACGGGAAGGCCGCTCCTCCCCCGGGCCCGCTCACTCCGGTGCGAGGTCCGGTCAGGTAGTCAGCAACCGGCCGCTCAGGAAGTGTCAGGTCGAACGGCGGGGTGTTGAGGTCGGCGCCGTTGTCGCGGAGGTGGATTCCGAGGGCAACGGTGAGTCGTGCGGGGCCACGAGCCAGGTCGGCATCCGTCACAGAGGTAGTGCGCCGTGACCGCGCCAGTTCGATTCCGGCGACCACCTCGCCGCCCCGCAGCAGCAGTCCCGACGGGGTGCCCTCAGGGGAGCAGACGATGTTCGCGCAGGTGTGCATCCCGTAGGTGAAGTACGCGTACACGTGTCCCGGCGGTCCGTACATCGAAGCGTTCCGCCGCGTCCGACCTCGGAATGCGTGCGAACCGGGGTCGATACCATCCCCCACGTACGCCTCCACCTCCGTGATGCGAACACTCACACCGTCATGGGTGAGGATGCCACCGAGAACGAGCGGAGCCGCCTCCACAGCGGACCGCTCAAGCCTGGACCGGTCGAAACTCACACCCTGCGGGCAGCGGCCAACGCACGGACACGCTCCACCAGGGCGGCCCGCTGTTCCGCGACCCGCACGGGCGCCGTTCCACCCTGGCCGTCCCGGCTTTCAACCGAGCCCCGTACGTTGAGCACGTCCCGCACGTCGGGTGTGAGGTGCGGGGAGATCGCACGAAGCGCCGCGTCGTCGACCTCGTGCAGTTCCAGTCCGTGCTCTTCGGCGAACTTCACCAGTGACCCGGTGATCTCGTGCGCGTCGCGGAAGGTAACATGCCGTCGCACGAGCCACTCTGCGACATCCGTCGCGAGGGAGAACCCTTGCGGGGCGAGTTCGGCCATGCGGTCGGTGTGGAAGGTGAGCGTCGAAATCATCCCGGTGAACGCGGGCAGCAGCACCTCGAGCGTGTCGACCGAGTCGAAGACTGGCTCCTTGTCTTCCTGCAGGTCGCGGTTGTACGCGAGAGGAAGACCCTTCAGAGTGGTCAGGAGACCGGTCAGGTTTCCGATCAGCCGGCCGGCTTTCCCACGGGTGAGCTCGGCGATGTCGGGATTCTTTTTCTGGGGCATGATCGACGACCCGGTCGAATATCCGTCGTCCAGAGTCACGAAACCGAACTCGCGTGTGTTCCAGAGGATGATCTCCTCAGCCAGGCGCGACAGGTCGATGCCGAGCTGGGCGGTGATGAACGCGAACTCGGCGACGAGGTCACGACTGGCGGTGCCGTCGATGGAGTTCTCCACCACGGCGCCGAAGCCGAGTTCCGACGCGACAAGGCGCGCGTCAAGACCCAAAGTGTTGCCGGCGAGGGCGCCCGACCCGTACGGCGAGTAGTCCGCCCGCCTTCCCCAGTCGGTGAGCCGCTCGAGATTGCGCACGAGAGGCCAACAGTGGGCTAGCAGGTGGTGCGCGAGCAGCACCGGTTGGGCGTGCTGCAGGTGAGTGCGGCCGGGAAGGATGGCATCGGGGTGAGCCTCGGCCTGGGCGGCGAGGGCATCAATGAGGTCCACGACGAGAGCTGTGAGGGCCACGGCGTGGTCACGCAGGAACATGCGGATGAGCGTGGCCACCTGATCGTTGCGGCTTCGACCCGCGCGCAGCTTGCCCCCGAGCTCGGGCCCGGCAATGTCGATCAGTCCTCGTTCAAGTGCCGAATGCACGTCTTCGTCGTCCACGGACGGAGCGAAGTGCCCCCCCACGACCGCACGCTCAAGCACGATCAACGACCGGATCATCTCGGCCAGTTCGTCGGCGGTGAGGTACCCCGCCGCGGCCAACGCCTGGGCGTGGGCCTGGGAGCCGCGGATGTCGTACTCCGCCAGACGCCAGTCGAAGTGCGTCGATTTGCTGAGCCTCGCCAGCTCAGGCGACGGCCCACCGGCGAAGCGGCCACCCCACAGGGCGCCCGCCTCTCCGGCCCGGTTCACGGCATCCTCCCCAGACATGTCGGTGTCCTACTCGCCGGCGAGGTCGCGGCGTGCGGAGATCTTGCTCGGCAGCGACCAGAGGTCGATGAAGCCCTTAGCCAGAGACTGGTCGAACGTGTCACCGGTGTCGTAGGTCGCAAGACTGAAGTCATAGAGGCTCTGCTCCGACCGCCTCCCGGTGACGACCGCACGTCCACCCTGAAGGTTCAGGCGGATGTCTCCGGTGACGTACCTCTGCGTGTGATCGATGAACGCGTCAAGCGAACGCTTCAGCCCCGAGAACCAGAGGCCGTCGTAGACGAGCTCCGACCACTTCGCCTCGATGGTGCGCTTGTAACGGTTCTGGTCTCGCTCGAGGGTGAGGTTCTCGAGCTCCTCGTGCGCCGCGATAAGCGCGATGCCTGCTGGAGCCTCGTAAACCTCACGGCTCTTGATGCCCACGAGGCGGTCCTCGACGATGTCGATGCGTCCGACGCCGTGCCGGCCGGCGAGTTCATTCATGGCCACAACGATCTCCAGCGGCGTGTGTGCCACTCCGTCAATGGCCACCGGGACGCCCTGATCGAAGGTGATGGTGACTTCGTCGGCCTCGCGGAAGACACTCGGGTCCTGCGTGTACTCGTAGAGGTCCTCGATGGGTGCGTTCCACGGGTCCTCAAGGAACCCGGTCTCCACCGCGCGACCCCAGACGTTCTTGTCGATGGAATACGGGCTCTTCTTCGACTGCTGGATGGGGAGATTTCGCTCCTCGGCGTAGATGATGGCCTTGTCGCGGGTGAGCGCGAGGTCACGGACGGGCGCGATGCTCGTGAGGTCGGGTGCCAGGGCTGCGACCGCAGCCTCGAAGCGCACCTGGTCGTTGCCCTTGCCGGTGCAGCCGTGGGCGACGGAGTCGGCACCTAGATCCTTGGCCGTGGACGCGAGGTACTTTGCAATCAGCGGACGGCTGAGTGCCGAGACCAGAGGGTAACGCTTCTGGTAGAGGCCGTTGGCTTTCAGCGCCGGAACGATATAGTCGTTGGCAAATTCGTCTTTTGCGTCGACGACGACCGACTCCACTGCCCCGCAGTCCAGCGCGCGCTGGCGGATGTCGTCCATGTTCTCGCCACCCTGTCCCACGTCGATTGCGAGGGCGACGACCTCTTTGCCCGTCGCATCCTTCAGCCATCCGATGCCGACAGAGGTGTCGAGGCCACCCGAGTACGCGAGCACGATGCGCTCAGCCATGGTTCTCCTTATGAGCTAGTACGTTGATGTGTGGTGATTTCAGGAAGCATTGTGTTCGAGCAGCCAAACCAGGAGCGCTTTCTGGGCGTGCAGGCGGTTCTCGGC
>JAODMM010000152.1 GCA_025465015.1 Cryobacterium sp.
CCTGGAGTACAGCGGTCGCGTCGGCCTCGGTCACCTCGCCCCAATCGGCGCCGAGCTGCCAAGTCCCCAATCCGATGACGGAGACGGATCGGCCGGTTCTTCCGAGGGTGCGAGTTTCCATTCCTCCACCCTAATGACTCACCGTATCGCCTCGCCCGAAAGAGCGGGCGGGGGCGTCCACGGTGGACGTGATGCCGGACCGACGGCGAGACCCGATTGTGATGCGACTCCCAGACGCCTTCCAGACGCGGATGATCGCCGCGGCCATACAGTGAGCCCATGAAGCGAACACTCGTCGCGGGCGCGGTCCTGATCGCCCTGATGCTGGCAGGATGCACCGCTACGAGCGGGCAGGAGCCAAGCGCCGCGAGCACGTCAAGGCAGACCGGGAGTCAGCCCGACGTCGGAAGTGACGTTTTCGCTCCCGCTGTTCCCGCCCCGGACGCCGCAGGCGCTGCGGGCGACAAGTCGATCAGCAGCGGCACCGTGATCGGCGCTCGCGACGTGATCACGACAGGGTCTGTATCCCTGACCGTGAAGGACCCGCTCCGCTCGGCGGAGGATGCTGTCAAGGTGGCGCAGCGAGCAGGTGGCCGCATCGACAGCCGCACAGAGAACCCGGCCACACCCAACCAGCCGGCGAGCGCGACTCTAGCCCTGCGCATCCCTTCGGACGCCCTCGACCGTTCGCTCATCGAGCTGAGAAAGCTGGGCCGGGTCAATTTCGTGTCGCTCAACGCCTCCGATGTCACGCAGCAGACCCAGGACCTCGATGCACGCATCACGTCCCTGCGCACCAGCGTCGACCGCCTCCTCGGACTCATGACGAGCGCTGCAACCACCGCTGACGTCATTGCGGTGGAGACAGCACTGGCCGAGCGCCAGAGCGAACTGGAGAGCCTCCAGTCCCAGCGGGAATCCCTGTCGGACCAGATCGACTTTTCGACAGTGATGCTCGAACTCTTCGCTGAGGGCACGATTGCCGGCGGCACCCCGGGAGACTTCTGGAGCGGCATCGTCACCGGCTGGAATGCGCTCGTCGCGGCGCTGGCCGGTCTTGTGGTGGGCCTCGGCGTAGCCCTCCCGTGGATCCTCGCCTTGGCGGTGCTCGCGGGGATCGTGCTGCTGGTGATTCGGTTGTCGACGCGGAAGCGCAAGGCTGCCTAGGCTGGCAGCCGTGAACACAACCGCTCCCGGTGTCGCAACTCCGTCGGACGAACGACTCCGCGACGCACAGCTCGACGCCCCATTGCTGCCTGACAGCCCCCTGCTGGGCGATGAACTTCTGTCTCGAATTCGTTCGCGGGCAGTCGATCACGATCGTGATAATTCCTTCTTCACCGACGATCTCGCCGAGCTCGTCGACGCCGGTTACCTGCGGGCACTCGTTCCGGTGACGCACGGCGGATTGGGGCTCACGCTGCAGCAGGTGTGCCAAGAACAGATGCGCCTCTCTGCCGCCGCACCCGCAACAGCCCTGGCCGTGAACATGCATCTTGTCTGGACCGGCGTCGCCCGGACCCTTCTCGATCGCGGAGATGACAGTCTCGCGTTCCTGCTGAGCGAGGCAGCGGCCGGCGCGATTTTCGGGTTCGGTGTCAGCGAGGCCGGCAACGACCTCGTCCTGTTCGGGTCGCGCACGGATGCCGCGCCCCGCGACGGAGGCGGCTATGCGTTCACCGGCACCAAGATCTTCACCTCCCTCTCCCCCGTCTGGACAAAGCTCGGCACCATGGGGCTCGACACGACATCGCCGGATGCGCCCAAGATCGTATGGGCGTTCATCGACCGTACCGACCCTGGCGTCCGGCAGAAGGACGACTGGGACACGCTCGGCATGCGCGCCAGCCAGAGCCAGTCGACGGTACTCGACGGAGCACACGCCTCTGCCGAACAGGTGATCCGAAGGCTCGACCCTGGGCCGAATTCCGATCCCCTCATCTTCGGCATCTTTGCGAACTTCGAGATCCTGCTCTCCGCCGTGTACACCGGCATCGGTCGGCGCGCACTTGAGCTCGCCGTTTCGGCAGCGCACAGCCGCACTTCCCTCAAGAACGGGGGCCGATCGTTGGCCCAGGAGCCGGACATCCGTTGGCGCGTCGCGGATGCCGCCATGGCGATGGACTCCATCTACCCGCAGATCGACTCTCTCGCGCACGACCTCGACACTCGCGCCGACCACGGATCGCAGTGGTTCGCGAAACTGGCCGGGCTGAAGCACCGCTCGACCGAGAACGCGAAGTACGTCGTCGACCAGGCGCTCCGCGTCTGCGGCGGGTCCTCCTACTTCGCCGGCAGCGAGCTCGGTCGGCTCTACCGCGACGTACTCGCCGGAATCTTCCACCCTTCAGACTCCGAGTCAGCGCACTCGACGGTGGCTGCGTCCTGGCTCGGTCCGCTCGACGCGCCCCTGCCCGATGCCTCCCCGCACGAGAGCGAGTGAACCGATGGGTGACACCACCGGGGCGATCGCTCCTGCAGACGATCGGTGTTCGATCTGAGGGGGCGGATCTCGGAGGCATCCGCACTGTCTCGCGGTCGTATCACCCCCGACAGGATTTGACTTAGTTCGGCACGTCCGCTTCATCGACAGTCGTCTGCTCGTCAACGAAGCGGTACGGGATCGGCTCCTCAGCCCCCTGGCCTTTGCGATAGCTACGGGCGATGGTCTCGCCCTCTGCGGCGGCTTCTGTGATGACGATGTCCTGGTACTCGCCGTCCGTGTACTCCAACTCGACCTCCGTGCCTGCCGCAATCGGGTTAGGTCCGTACAGTACCGCCTTATATGTGCCGGTCATGGTTCGCTCGCCCTTCGAAATCCGCAGCCGTCTCGCTGCCCAGTCGCTGCGGTCAGCCTACGACCTACTCGTCACGGATGACAGGCGATTCGGAGATGACCTTTCGGCGCTACCCGCGTAGGGTCATAGGGGACCCCAACCGATGACGCATGAAGGAGCACTCATGGCGGACAAGTCATTTCACAAAGAAAGCGGAAAGAAGACCGCTGACCGTTCGCTGAAGGAGAAGCGGGCCGAGAAGAAGGCCAAGGAAAGCTCGACCGCCGTCAAGGCACGTAAGAGCTGAACCCCTTTCCGAGTATTTTGGGGTGCTGACACGATCACCGTGGCAGCACCCCTACTTGTCGAACGTGATCAACGGATTCCCTTCGTGTCCGACAGGTCGAGTCCGATATGCGGGTCGCCTAGCGGTGCGCGCCGGGAGACGTAAACGCCCGGCTAATGCTGGGAAGTCTCCGTCGCACTGAACCCAGCCGGTTCAACCAGTCGACCGAGAAGTTCAATCAGGAGCCGTTCCGCCAGCGGCGCGGGGAGTGCTTCGATCACGGCGACCAGAGGCGCCATCTTCTCCGGCAACGTGATGCCGTCGGCTCCCAGCCCGAGCTGGGCGAGCAGAGCGGCGGCTTGGACGGATGTCAGCGGCCCGGCATCGTCGGCGAGCGGTGGAAGTGCGACGAGTAGCCTGTTTCCGTTCGCGGCCTCGATTCCCCGAACTCCGTCGGCAGCCTGCTGCAGGGCTGCGATCAAGCGTTCACGCACGGACTCGGTCACCGGCGTGATCGTGAGATGAGTGGTGTGCGGCAGACGGGTCCCATCGCTCTGCAGCAGCCCGGGCTGCTGCTGCAGCAACCAGCCGAGCTGCCGCACGCCGTCGGCCCAGTTGTGCGGGTCCACCCGCCGATCGGCGGGGACGGATTCGTCAGTGGCCACGGCGAGCAGCGGCCCGGTGGGCTCACCCACCACACGCAAGCCCTCGATGGCGTGGATTGCGCTCGCGAGAGCATCCGTCGACCGTCGACATGATGCGGCGAGGTCGGCGAAACCATCGTTGCCGAGCCGCAGCATGATGGCCCAGGCAGCGGCGAGCGCACCGGCCGACTTCGACCCGAGCATTGTCGGGTTTACGACGGGGTAGCCCGGCCACCGTTTGGTGGCGAAATACTGGTGCCGCTGGCGGTCGCGGCCGCGATGCAGAAGCACAGAGACACCCTTGGGGGCATAGCCGAACTTGTGGAGGTCGGCTGACATGCTCGTCACCCCCAGCACCCGGAAATCCCAGGCGGGCAATGCCCCGCCCCACCATGGCAGCACCCAACCGCCGATGCAGGCATCCACATGACAGGCGATCCCGGCGTGGGCGGCAGCCGTGGCGATCGTCTCGACAGGATCGAGGGTTGCGTGGGGGTAGGCAGGGGCAGACACGACCACGAGGGCGACATCCTCCCCGAAGCGGTCGATGAGCGCCGCCGGGTCGACCCGGCCGGCCGCGTCGACCGGGACCAGGTCGAGCTCGAGGCCGAAGTATTGCGCAGCCTTGTGGAACGCCGCATGCACCGTCGCAGGCGCCACCAGCCGCGGTGTGCCCTCACCGCCTGCGGCTCGCCACACGTCCCGCGCCGTCTTCACGGCCAGCAGGCAGCTCTCCGTGCCGCCCGAGGTCACGGTTCCGACCACTTCGTTGTCGGCGCCGGATTCCTGGCCGGCATCACCGTTGAGCATCCGTCGGGTGAAGGCGATCACGTCCCGCTCCATGGCGGCCACGGAGGGGAACGTCGTCGGATCGAGACCGTTCACGGGTTGCATGATTCGGATCGCCTGGGCGGCCAACTCGTCGAGCTCTGCCATCCCGGTGTCGTAGAGGTAGGAGAGCACGCGTCCGCCGCTTGTGGGGGCATCCATCTCCCGTAAGATGCGCAATCGGGCGAGGACCTTTTCGGACTGCGGGGTGAGCTCGGTCACGGGTGTGCTTCCCTGGCGACGAGCTGGTCGATGTCGCTCCGTCGCAGGCGGTACCGCCGTAGAGTGATGAGGCTCAGCACCATGATGGCCGCCGGCACGACGCTGAAGCTCAGGATGATGCCGGTCACCGCCGACGCTCCCTGCTCAACAGTCTCGCCGACGATCCGTTCCGCGTAACCGGTCACGCCGAGGACGACCGTGAACACGGTTGCCCCGAGCGTCATTCCGATTGTCTCCCCCGCCGTCCAGAGCCCTCCGAATATCCCTGCCCGCCCGACACCGTGCTCGGTCTGGTCGTGTGAGATCACGTCAGGCAGCATGGCCATGGGGAGGGACTGCATGCCGGCGTAGGCGGCCCCGGCTATGGCTACGGGAAGGTACACCCACGGCCCCGGCGCCCAAAGCTGGCCGGCTATCGCGAACGCCGCAATTGCGAAGATGGCGCTGGAGATCCTGAAAGCGCGTTCCTTACCGATGCGCCGAGCCAGGCGCCCCCAGGCAGGTGTGCACAGGACCGCCGGGGCGATGAGCGCCACGAACAGAAGGGCGACGGCGTCCTCGGAGCGCAGCACCCAGGTGGCGACATACTGGGCACCGGCCAACATCATCCCGGTCGCCAAGCTCTGCAGCATATACGTGGACAGCAGCGACCGGAACGGCTGGCTTCGGCGCAACGCGTGAATGCCGCCAGCGTAGCTCTGCGCGAGTGAAGCGGTCGGCGCAATCTGCATGAGCGGAACGTCGCGCGGGGCAACGGTTGCGGACATGAGCATGCCGGCGCCGATAACGAGCCCCGCCACCGCCGCCATCACCAGGTAACCGACCCGCTG
>JAODMM010000175.1 GCA_025465015.1 Cryobacterium sp.
CGAGGAAGCCGACATCGAAGCGCGAGAGCTGAGCGTGCTTGCTGAGTTCTACACGTCGCCCGGCGGCAGCACCGAAGCCATCCGGATCTACCTCGCTCGCGGCCTGTCACCCCTCGATGTGGCATTCGACCGGGTGCATGAGGAAGCCGACATGGAACTCGCCTGGGTGCCGCTCGAAGAGTGCGTGCAGGCGGTGCTGGAGCGGCGGATTCAGAACCCGTCGCTCGTGATCGCCGTGCTCGCAGCCCACACGGCGCGTGCACGCGGGTGGGACACGGTACTGCCGGCGAACACGCCGTGGCCTCGGCATCCGTCGACCTGGGCAGGCGAAGCCGACCAGGCAAGCTCGTCGTGACCCTCGGGGCGGCTGTGGATTCGTTCCTGCGGCACGTCTCGATCGAGCGTGGGCTCGCACCGAACACGGTTGCCGCCTACCGACGCGACCTCGTCGTCTACTGCGAGTGGCTGGCCGGACGTGAGCTCGTCGACCCGGGCGCGATCACTGCGCAGCACATCTCGGAATTCGTACGGTTCCTGTCGCAGCGGGTCGAGTCGCCGCTGACGGCGTCGTCCGTGGCCCGCATCCTCTCCACCGTGCGCGGGCTGCATCGCTTCCTGCTCGAGGAGTCGATCGTCGACGCGGATGTCGCGCACGACATCCGCCCGCCTAAGCTCGCCACGCGGCTCCCCAAAGCGATCAGCATCGACCAGGTCGCCCGGTTGCTTGCCGCGACCGACGGGGACGACCTCCAGCAGCTGCGCGACAAGGCGCTGCTGGAACTGCTCTACGCTACCGGCGCACGCGTGTCGGAGGCGGTGAGCCTCAACGTCGACGATGTCATCGACGACGACATCGTGCGTCTGCGGGGTAAGGGCGACAAGCAGCGGATCGTGCCGGTGGGAAGCTATGCCCGTGCGGCGCTCGATGCCTACCTCATCCGGTCCCGACCGGTGATGTCCTCTCGTGGCCAGGCGACACCGGCGCTGTTCCTCGGGATACGCGGCCAGCGGGTGAGCCGGCAGAACGCGTGGCTCATCATCCGGGCCGCTGCCGAACGCGCCGCGCTCGGCGTGGAAGTGTCACCGCACACCTTGCGGCACTCCTTCGCCACCCACCTGCTGGCCGGGGGAGCCGATGTGCGGGTGGTGCAGGAACTCCTCGGCCACTCCTCCGTGGCGACCACGCAGCTCTACACTCTCGTCACGGCGGACACCCTCCGCGACATGTACACCACCGCCCACCCGCGCGCCCGCTTCCATCACGCGCACCCGAGCTCGGAAACACCCCCAACCGGGCTCCTTGCGCCCGAAACCCGCCAAACCACGGCGATGCGGCCGAGTGAAGGCGTTGCGGCTCGCTACAATCAACCAAGTGATGGGGACAGAACGGATCGAGGACATCTCAGTGGCGCGTAAGCAGGCTGAACGGACGCGGCTCCCCGGAATCGTGGGACCCGCGCACGGGCCCACCGGGCGACCGAAGCAAGAGTTTCCCGACCCTGCACCGCTGAGGACCCACGGCCCCGCACGCATCATCTCCCTCTGCAACCAGAAGGGTGGCGTGGGCAAGACGACGACGACCATCAACCTGGGCGCAGCGCTCGCAAGTTACGGTCGGCGAGTACTCGCCATCGACTTCGACCCCCAGGGTGCTCTGTCAGCCGGGCTGGGCGTGCCCACACACGACGTGACCACGATCTACGATCTGCTCCTCACCCGCTCGATGAACCCGCTCGATGCCATCCAGAAAACCGCCGTTGAAGGTCTCGACGTCATCCCGGCCAACATCGACCTCTCCGCGGCGGAAGTCCACCTCGTCAACGAGGTCGCCCGCGAGCAGATCCTCGCCGGTGTTCTGCGCAAGGTGTCCGCACACTACGACGTCATCCTCGTCGACTGCCAGCCGTCCCTCGGCATCCTCACCGTGAACGCGTTGACCGCCAGCCACGGCGTGCTCATCCCGCTCGAATGCGAGTTCTTCGCCCTCCGCGGCGTCGCCCTCCTCATCGAGACCATCGATAAAGTACGCGACCGTCTGAACCCCGCCATCGAGCTGGACGGGATCCTCGCCACCATGTACGACTCCCGAACGCTCCACTCCCGGGAGGTTCTCGAGCGGGTCGTCGAGGCTTTTGATGACCGGGTGCTCGAGACGGTCATCGGCCGTACAGTCAAATTCCCGGATGCGAGCGTCGCCGGCGTGCCCATCACCGAGTTCGCACCCGAACACGCCGCAGCGAAGGCCTACCGTCAGATGGCCAGGGAACTGATTGTCCGTGGGTCCGTCGCCTAGAGCGGCCGCACTGACCACCCCGCTCTCGGTGCCGCCGGAGCCGGCTGCTGTGCCCGCGTTCTCGGTTGCCCTCAGCAACTTCGAGGGTCCGTTCGATCTCCTGCTGTCCCTTATCGGCAAACACGAACTCGACATCACCGAGATCTCCCTCAGCCGGGTCACCGACGAGTTCATCTCGTATCTCCGGCGCCTTGACTCCGCGGAGGAACTCGACCAGGCCACAGAGTTCCTTGTCGTCGCCGCGACGCTCCTCGACCTCAAAGTCGCCGGCCTCCTGCCCCAGGGAGAACTCGTCGACGCTGAAGACGTCGCGCTGCTCGAAGCGCGCGACCTGCTCTTCGCCCGCTTGCTGCAGTACCGTGCCTTCAAGGAGGCTTCCGCCTGGTTCGCCGGGAAGATGGATGCCGAAGCCGACAGGCATCCGCGATCGGTCCGCCTCGAAGAGAAATACCGGCAGCAGACCCCGGAACTTGTCTGGACGCTGTCCGCGGCTGACTTCGCGGCCGTCGCGGCCCTCGCCCTTACCCCGAGACAAATGCCTTCCGTCGGGCTCGACCACCTGCACGCGCCGCTGGTGAGTATCCGCGAACAGGCTGCCCAAGTGGTGGCGCTGCTGCGCTCCGGTGAAACGTTCTCGTTCCGGCAGCTCATCGCTGGGGTCGACCAGAAGGGTGTCGTGATCGCCCGGTTCCTGGCCGTGCTCGAGCTCTACCGCCACGGGGCCATCTCGTTCGACCAGGTCGAGCCCCTCGGCGAGCTGAGCCTCCGTTGGAGCGCTGAGTCGTGGTCTGAAGAGAACCTCGCCAACCTGGGAGCCGACTATGACAACTGACAAGGCGACGACGGCGAAACCCACCGCAGGGTCTGACGCGGCGTCGCCGACGGATGCCGTAGCCGAACTCGACCGGCAGCTGGAGGCTCTCCTCATCGTCGCCGACGAGCCGCAGGGCGTGATGCACCTCGCCACGGCGCTTGGGCGCCCGCTGACAGAGGTGTCGAAGGCGATGGCCCGGCTTGTCGCCGACTTCGACGGCGTGGGTGGCGGCATCCGTCGCGGTTTCGAACTGCGTGAAGTCGCCGGCGGTTGGCGCATCTACGTGCGCGAAGAGTATGACCCGGTCGTGGCCGACTTCGTACTCACCCAGAACCCGAGCCGGCTCTCACAGGCCGCGCTTGAGACGCTCGCCGTGATTGCGTACAAGCAGCCGATCAGCCGGGGGGCGGTCGCCTCGATCCGCGCGGTCAACGTCGACTCCGTTGTGCGCACCCTGCTCGGTCGCGGCCTCATCACCGAGATGTTCACCGACGGTGAGACCGGGGCGATTCACTACGGCACCACCGACCTGCTGCTCGCCCAGCTCGGAATCAACACACTTGACGAACTGCCACTCATCTCGCCGCTGCTCGCCGACGGCTCAGACGGATTCGAGGACCTACGATGACCGACACGACCCCCAACTCAACCGGCCCCGCGGACAGTGACGCCGCTGCCGACGGTGTGCGCCTGCAGAAGGTCATGGCCTCCGCCGGGGTCGCCTCCCGCCGGGTCTCTGAGGAGATGATCGCCACCGGCCGGGTTCGGGTGAACGGCAAGGTCGTCACCGAACTCGGCCGTCGCATTCACCCCGAAACCGACCTCGTCGCCGTCGACAACGTGGCGGTGCAGCTCGACACGAGCCGGCGCTACGTCATGCTCAACAAGCCTGTCGGGGTGGTCTCGTCGATGCAGGACGAGAGCGGACGCCCTGACCTCCGCCAGTTCGCCGGACAATTCGAGGAACGGCTCTTCAACGTGGGGCGGCTCGACGCGATGACCAGCGGTCTCCTCATCCTCACCAACGACGGCGACCTCGCGCACACTCTGGCACATCCGTCGTTCGGCGTCCTGAAGACCTACATCGCCAAGGTCGAGGGGCGGGTCTCGCCGCAGACCATCGGACGGCTGCAGTCGGGAATCGAATTGGACGACGGCTTCATCGCCGCAGACAAGGCTCGGATCCTCACCGGGCAGTCCAGTGACGGCTTCAGCCTGGTGGAGATCACCCTGCATTCCGGCCGCAACCGCATCGTGCGGCGAATGCTCGATGCCGTCGACCACCCGGTCGTCGACCTCGTCCGCCGCCAGTTCGGGCCGCTGCACCTGGGCACCCTCAAGTCCGGCGCCGTGCGCGACCTGACTAAAGTAGAACTCGGCCAGCTGCTCACCGTGTCGCGGGCTCCCACCCCCAAATAACAGATCTGGAGACGACGCGTGGTTGAGAGTCGCCTGATCGGACCGGTTCGTGTCGTCGGAGTGGGGCTCCTGGGCACCAGCGTCGGGCTCGGGCTTCGCAACCGCGGCATCGACGTCATCCTTGCCGATGCGTCGCCTACGCACGTCAGCATCGCTATCGACTACGGAGCAGGCCGGGCGGCGGCCGAGGGCGACGCGCCGCAGCTCATCGTCGTCTGCGTGCCGCCGGATGTCACCGCTGAGATCGTCGCCCGGGAACTCGACGCCTTCCCCGACGCGATCGTCACGGATGTCGCGAGCGTGAAGCTCGCACCGCTGGCAGAGTTGCGCGCCCGAGGGGCCGACATCTCCCGCTACATCGGCTCGCATCCGCTGGCCGGCCGCGAACGGGGAGGACCCCTCGCCGGCCGCGCCGACCTCTTCATCGGCCGCCCTTGGGTGGTCGCCGCGCACGACGCCATCAGCTACCAGCGCGCCCAAGCGATCGATGATCTCATTCTCGATCTCGGCGGGGTGCTCATGGAAATGTCACCCGAGGACCACGACCGAAGCGTCGCCCTGGTCTCCCATGTGCCCCAGGTCGTGTCCACGTTGATGGCCCGCCGTCTGACGGACGCCTCAGGGTCGGCCCTGAACCTCACCGGGCAGGGTCTGCGCGACGTGACCCGCGTCGCCGCCAGCGACCCGGAGCTGTGGGTGCAGATCCTAGGCGCGAATGCGCAACCGGTCCGTGACGTCCTTCTCGCCTACCGCGACGACCTCGACCGCTTCATCGACGCGTTGGAGGACCCGGCTGCACCGGGGGCCCGCCGCCGCATCGCCGAGGAACTCGCCGGCGGCAACGCCGGAGTGCAACGGCTTCCGGGTAAGCACGGCCAGGACCGACGGTTCGTGTCGATGGTCGTCATGGTCGATGACACCCCCGGCCAACTCGCGCGCCTTTTGAAAGAGATCGGCGAGGTGGGCGTGAACCTCGAAGACCTCCGCCTCGAACATTCTCCGGGCGCCCAGATCGGGTTGGCCGAGATTTCCGTTCTACCCGAGGTGGTCAGCCGCCTCGCCGAGGAGCTGGCCGCGCGCGGCTGGCGGATTGCTGGTTAGCCCATGGGCCGTCATTCACTTCCCTTCGTCGTCGCGATC
>JAODMM010000177.1 GCA_025465015.1 Cryobacterium sp.
ATGGCGAAGAAGAAGCACCGCAAGCTGCTTCGTAAGACTCGCCACCAGCGTCGCAACAAGAAGTAGGACGGTCACCGACCCCCTGCTGGCGTAAGCGTTAGGTCCTTCGGGCCTAACGCTTTTTGCCTGTCCCCGGCATGCCGCGGCACCGTACCAAGCCGCGTGCTCGAAAGAACCACTCGGCTACGACGGGCGACGGGCGACCCGTAGGGTTGGAGGATGCCCACCGCACACCTCACCTTGATTGGCAAACCCGGCTGCCACCTCTGCGACGACGCCCGCGAGGTGGTGGAGAGCGTCGTCGGAAAGCTTGAGGGCTATCCGACCGCTCCCGAGGTCATTCTCGACGAGAAGTCGATCCTCGACGACCTGCAGCTTCACGACTTGTATGCCGAGGAGATACCGGTCCTGCTCATCAACGGCAAAGTTCACAACTACTGGCGCATCGACCCATTGCGGCTGCGCTCTGCACTCCTGGAGGTTCGATGACCATCCGCCACGTCGTATCCTGGCAACTCAGCTCGGTCGACCCGGGCGAGAAGGCCGAGAATGCGGCCAAGATCGCAGCAGCACTCACCTCCCTAAGGGGAGTGATCGACGGGGTCCAGTCGATTGAGACGGGAACGGATGTCGTCGGCGGGGAGAACTGGGACGTAGTCCTGATCGCCGATTTCGACGACCGCGACGCTCTCGACCGGTACCAGGGGCACCCCGAACACCAGCGGGTGGCCGGTTTCATCCGCTCGGTCGTCGCTCGTCGCAGCTGCGTCGACTTTGAGGTGCCCTGAGTTCGGGGTGCCCTAGGGCAGCAGTCGCGTCGGGCCTCGGAACAGGTAGGTGACCTCACGGATCGATGCCTGGTGCAGCATGAGCATCAGCACGCGGGCCAGTCCCATGCCGAACCCGCCATGCGACGGAACGCCGTACCGGAAGAAGTCGAGGTAGAACTCGAGTTCCTCAGGCTCCATGCCCTTCTCTCGCGCCTGCGCGATGAGCACGTCGATGCGGTGCTCGCGCTGCGCCCCAGTTGAGATCTCGGTGCCGTTGAAGATCAGATCGTAGCTGTTGGTCAGGCTCGCGTCGTCCGCGTGCCGCATGTGGTAGAACGGCCGAATGCTCGAGGAGTAGTCGACGAGGAAAACGAACTCGTGGCCGAACTTCTCCTTCACATAGGCGGCGATCTGGCGCTCGCCCTCCGGGTCCATGTCGTCGTCTTCGCGGGGCACCTCGTAGCCTCGCTCCTTGACGATCTCCTTCGCCTCCGCCAGCGCGATGCGGGGGAATGGCTGGGTGGGCACGGTCACCTCGACGTCGAACATCGCCAGGATCTCCTCGCCGTGCTTCTCCTTCACGGCACGGAAACCCGCGACGAGGAGGTCCTCGTGCAGGTTCATCACGTCTTCGTGGCTCTCAATCCAGCTGATTTCCGTGTCGACGCTGGTGAACTCTGTAGCGTGGCGGCTGGTGAACGAGGGGTCGGCGCGGAATGCCGGTCCGATCTCGAAGATCTTGCCGAAGCCGGCGGACTGGGCCATCTGCTTGAAGAACTGGGGGCTCTGCGCGAGGTAAGCCTTGCTGCCGAAGTACTCCACTTCGAACAGTTCCGCCCGTGACTCGCTGGCGCTCGCCATGAGCTTCGGGGTGTGAATCTCAATGAAGTCGCGTTCCACCCAGTAGGTGCGCAGCGCATGCTCGAATGTTGTCTGGATGCGGAAGATGAGGTTCTGTTTAGGGTGGCGGAGGTCGAGGAACCGCCAGTCCATGCGCTTGTCCAGGCTGGAATCCGCCGCGATCGGCGTTTCCGGGATGGCGTGGGAGAGCACCTCGACGCTCGCCAGCTTGATTTCGATGCCACCGAGCTTCACGCGCTCGTCGTGCTTCAGCTCGCCAGTGACGGTGATGAAGCTTCCCTGCGAGAGCGCGGAGATCGTGGTTGCGGGTTCGTCGGCGACGACAGCGCCGTCGGCATCCGTCGTTCTCGGGTTCACCAGCTGCACAGCGCCGGACTCATCGCGAAGAACGACGAACTGCACCTTCTTCTGGTCGCGCACGGTCTCGACCCAGCCGGACACCGAAACCGTCCCGTCGTCGAGGGCGGAAAGGTCCTTGATCAACACGCGCTCAGTCACGTCGGCAAGTTTAGCCGCACGGGCTCTCGGCGAATTCGCGGCTGGGCTCTCCGTAGACTGGTGAGGTGGTAGCTGACCAGGTGCATCTCGTGCGTCACGGTGAGGTGTTTAACCCCGAACGCGTGCTCTACGGCCGGCTTGCTGGCTTCCACTTGTCCGAACTCGGCGTCCGCATGGCGGAGGCGGCGGCAGCGGATCTCTCGAGGCGTGGGCGAACTGTCTCCCGCATCATCTCCTCGCCACTTGAGCGCACCCGAGAGTCAGCGGAGCCTGTCTCAGCGGTTTTCTCCCTCCCGGTGCACATCGATGAGCGGCTCATCGAGCCGGCCAACCACTTCGAGGGAACGCGGCTGCGCGGACCCGGGGGTGCTCTGCGCGACGCACGCAACTGGCGGGCTCTCACGAACCCCATCCTGCCTAGCTGGGGAGAACCGTTCCGATTGATCATGCTTCGGATGATGGCGGCGATCTCCGACGCTCATCGCTCTGTCGATGGGGGGGATGTGGTGCTCGTGAGCCACCAGCTGCCGATCTGGATGGTGCACCGGTCTCTCGCCGGTCTTCGCGGTGCCCACGACCCGCGCCGCCGCCGGTGCGAGCTCTCAAGCATCACCACAATCACCTGGGAGGGCCACCGATTTTCGGAGACCGGGTACACCGTCCCCGCCGCCGGGCTGCAGGCCGAAGCCCTCGACGTGGGCGCCGTATGAGCGGCCGCATTCGTTTCTCTGCGCTGGCCGCCGCGGCCCTGTCCTTGGCCTTGCTTGCGGGGTGCTCGTCGGACCCCCTCGCCGAGCAGTACCGGGAGGGAAGCGGAAAGGGGTATATCGCCGGTGACGGCAGTGTCACCGAGATCCCGGAGGCACAGCGCGGAGAGCCCGTCGACTTCGCCGGGACCATCGAGGATGGAACCCCGGTTTCCGCGGCCGACTATGCCGGCCAAGTCCTCGTCGTCAACTTCTGGTATGCCGGCTGCGCCCCATGCCGGGCCGAGGCGCCCGATCTCCAGGCGCTGAGCGACCAGTTCGACGGTGCGGGCGCGCGTTTCCTCGGTGTGAACGTGCGTGACCAGCCCGCGAACGCGATCGCCTTCAACGAGAACTATGGGATCACCTACCCGTCAGTGATGGACGTGGGCGACGGCAGCATGCAGCTCGCCTTCAGCGGGACCATCCCTCCGAACGCCGTGCCGACCACGCTGGTTCTCGACAAGTCGGGACGGGTCGCCGCCCGGGTCCTTGGACAGCTGCAGTCGCGGTCAATCTTGGAGACGCTCGTGTCTGACACGATCGCCGAGGGTACCTAGCCGTGGGCAACCCCTTTGGGGAGATTGTCTTCAGCGGACAGCTCCTTCTCGCGATTCCCATCGCGATCCTCGCCGGTGTCGTGTCCTTCGCCTCACCGTGCATCCTCCCGCTTGTGCCGGGCTACCTCGCCTACATCGGCGGTTTCACCGACGGGCGTGCCCGCTCGGCTCGGGGAGGTCCCCGGGGAAGCCGTCGGCTCCTGGCCGGCGTCGCCCTGTTCATCCTCGGTTTCACCGTGGTTTTCGTACTTACCGGGGTGGTCTTCGGTGCGGCGGGCTTCTGGCTGAACCAGTACCGCGACATCGTTACGAGGGTCGCCGGCGTGGTCGTCATTCTCATGGGGCTCGTCTTCGTCGGCCAGTTCGGTTTCGCCCAGCGGAGCGTGAAATCGGCCTGGCGGCCGCGGATGGGCTTGATCGGCGCCCCGGTGCTCGGCGCAGTGTTCGCCGTGGGCTGGACGCCGTGCACTGGTCCGACGCTCACGGCCATCAATTCTCTCAGCCTCACGACGGGGTCCCCCTGGCAGGGTGGTGTTCTGGCTCTGTTCTACGCCCTGGGTCTGGGTATTCCGTTCCTCCTTATCGCCCTCGGGCTGGGCTGGGCCACCGGTGCTGTGAAATTCCTCAAGCGGCACACCCGGGCGATCAACCTGCTTGGCGGCGCCCTTCTCATCATCATCGGAACCCTCATGGCCAGTGGCGTCTGGAACTCCTGGCTGCTCGACCTGCAGGGGGTGATCGGCAGCTTTGTCCCGGCCATCTGACCACTACGACTCGCGCCCCCCCGCGGCTGAAAGTGGCATCACCCAACCTGCCTTGGGGTTCGGGGGCTGGCTGCGCTGGTTCTGGCGCCAACTCACCAGCATGCGTACCGCTCTGTTCCTCCTTCTCCTACTTGCCATCGCGGCTGTGCCCGGTTCCCTCGTGCCGCAGCGCAGCTCCGACCCCAACGGTGTCACGCAGTATTTCGCCGACAACCCCGACCTCGCTCCGGCGCTCGACACGATCCAGGCGTTCGACGTCTACTCGTCGGCGTGGTTCTCGGCGATCTACCTGCTCCTTTTCGTATCACTTGTCGGCTGCGTGATCCCTCGCACCCTGCACCACGCGCGTGCGCTGCGCGCTCAGCCCCCCAAGACACCGGCTCGCCTGTCGAGATTGGCCGGCTTCACCACGCGCCAGGCTCCTGCAGGCACGGATGCCGCCACAGCATCCGAGTCAGCCCGCAAGCTCCTGAAAGCAGCCGGCTACCGGGTGACGCTCTTCAGCCGGGGGGACGAACACTCGGTGTCGGCCGAACGCGGATACCTGCGTGAGACGGGAAACCTCGTCTTCCACTCGGCGCTCGTCGGCATTCTCGTCACCGTGGGTTTCGGTAGCGGCTTCGGGTTCAGCGGACAGCGCGTGCTCGTGGAAGGGCAGACGTTCGTCAATACTTTGCTGGCCTATGACTCGTTCAACCCGGGCAGGTTCTTCGACGACACCACGCTCGACCCCTACAAGCTCGCTCTCGAAGACTTCGACGTCACCTACGAGACGAAGAACGTGAAGGCATTCGGGCAGCCCGTCGACTTCACCGCCGATGTCACTGTGACCCACCGGGGCGAAGGGGCGACGCCTGGCGAGGTTAAAGTGAACGCACCCCTCCGCACCGGCGGGACGGATGTTTACCTGCTCGGAAACGGGTACGCCCCCACCGTCACAGTGAAGGACCCGAGGGGAAATGTCGTCTTCACCGATTCGATCCCCTTCCTCCCGCAGGACCCCAACCTCACCTCTCTCGGCGTGATCAAGGTGCCCGACGGGCTAGCGGAGCAGGTGGGGATGATCGGCTTCTTCTATCCGACCCAGGCGGCGGGGGACACCGGCGCGTATTTCTCGTCTCACCCGGGCCTTGAGTATCCGGTGCTCACGCTGCGGGTGTACGCGGGCGACCTCGGTCTCAATGACGGCGTACCGACCTCTGTCTACGCCCTCGACACCGACAAGATGACCCCACTGACCGGCGGCGATACTGGCGTGGACGCGCTGGAGCTGATGCCTGGACAGACCGGGGACCTGCCCGGCGGGATGGGGACCGTGACCTTCGACAGAGCGGACCCCGACGCTGCGGACGACGATTTCAGCGGTTCGGTGGCGCGGTTCGCCTCCTTCGACATCCACCACGACCCGACTCAGGGGTGGGTGCTGCTGTTCGCGGTGCTCATCATGCTCGGGTTGCTCACCTCCCTGTTCATCCCTCGCCGACGGGTGTGGGTGAAGGCCTTGCCGCAGACTGACGGCTCGCTGCGCATGGAATATGCGGGCCTTGCCCGCGGAGAAGATCCTGCCCTCGAAGCGGCGATCGCCGCGATCGCCGACAAGCACGCGGCAGCCGTCTCCGGCCCTGCTCCCCTCGTTCCCGCTTCACAACAGATTTAGGCTTGCACCGTGACCCCCAACGACCTCTCCATCCTCAGCCTCTACTCGGCTATGGCCGTCTACGCGCTGGCGTTCATCGCCTTCGCGATCGACCTAGCGAAGAGGCAGGCGTCGAAAGATGCCACGCCGATACCCGCCGAGGCGACCGGGGAGGTGTCCAATCGTCGCTCGTCAGCTGACGGAGGTTCGACGATCACGTCTACGCGCCTCAGCGCACGGATCGCCAATGATGCTGTCGCGCCCTGGGGGCGCTCGCCCAGTCTGCGCGTGGGTGTCTCGCTCACCGTGCTCGCCTGGGTCCTTCACCTCGCGGCCGACGTGCTCAGGGGCGTTGCCGCCGGGCGGGTGCCGTGGGCGAACATGTACGAATTCGCTATGACCGGAACCCTGGTGATCGTCACCGTGTTCTTGGTGGTGCTCACCCGGGTGGACCTGCGGTTCCTCGGGACATTCGTCGTCGGCATGGTATTGGTTCTGCTGGGGGTGGCGACGCTGAACTACTATGTCGATGTCGTTCCCCTGCCGCCGGCGCTGCAATCGGTTTGGCTGATCATCCACGTTTTCGTGGCCACCCTCGCCACCGGGTTCTTCGCACTCGGATTCGCGCTGTCGGTTGTGCAGCTCCTGCAATCCAGGCGCGAAGGCTTGGTGGCGGGTGTCCGCGAGATGCGGCTGCGGATGCTTGCGACCCTGCCCTCATCCACGACGCTTGAGAACCTGGCCTACCGTGTGAGCATCGTGGGGTTCATCCTCTGGACGTTCACTCTCATGGCCGGTGCCATCTGGGCGGAGAGGGCCTGGGGCCGGTACTGGGGTTGGGACACCAAGGAAGTGTGGACCTTCATCATCTGGACCGTCTACGCCGGGTACATCCACGCGCGAGCGACGCGAGGCTGGCGCGGTTCACGTTCCGCCTGGCTCGCGATCATCGGCTTCGCCGCCGTCATCTTCAATTTCACGATCGTGAACGTCTTCTTCAAGGGCTTGCACGCGTACTCGGGTCTCTAAGAAGACCCCTGGCCGGTGGGGTTTGATGCAGCCTCCGGGATGTCCGCCCCTCCACCGTCGAGCAGGGCGTGCGTGCGTGCAAGTCGAGCAAGCCACCAGTCCCGGCGTTCGGGACCTGCGAAGTAGGTGTCGAGAAGCTCAGGGTCGGGAGTGACCCGCCGCACAGCGATCTCGCCGCGGACCGGTCGGAGTGGTTCTCCCGTCACATCTCCGGCCAGAAGCGAAGCGGTCCCGAGCCCGGCGTCGTATTCCAGTTCGGGCAGTGCTGCGGCGAGGTGCGCCCCCATGGCCAATCCGATCGACGTGTCAAGTGCGCTGGATACCACGACGGGAAGCCCGGCCTGCTCGATGATCGAGAGGGCACAACGGATGCCACCCAGCGGCTGGGCCTTGATCACCAAGATGTCAGCCGCCTGCTCGCGGGCCACAGCCAGCGGATCCTCCGCGCGTCGCACGCTCTCGTCTGCGGCTATGAGTATCCCGAGGTAACTCGTTCGGCGTCGTATCTCAGCTAGCTCCTCGAGGCTCGAGCAAGGCTGCTCGACATATTCGAGGTCGAACTGCGCCAAGGCATGAATGGCGTGCTCGGCTTCATCGACATTCCACAGCCCATTGGCGTCGACGCGGATGCGTCCTTCCGGGCCCAACGCCTCGCGGACTGCTCTCACCCGGGCCACGTCATCCGAGAGCATGTCGCCGGCGGACGCGACCTTCACCTTTGCGGTGCGAACTCCGGGGAATCGGGCGAGCATGCTGGGCACATCAGCAGGCATGACGGCGGGCACGGTCGCGTTCACCCGCACAGCGTTTCGGAGTATCGGAGGCTGGTCATTCCAGCCGTAGTCGATGGCCGCACGAAGCCAGGCGGCGGCTTCGCGGTCGTCGTACTCCACGAAGGGTGAGAACTCCGTCCAGCCGTTGGGTCCGGGAAGAAGGAGTGCCTCGCGGGTGTGGATGCCCCTGAACCGGGTGATGAGCGGGAGCGCGACGACTCGGGCGGTTGAGAGAAGGTCGCCCAACGCCGGGACTGCCCTCCCCGTCACTGCGACCCGTTGGCCTTGTGGGTTACAGGCGTAGCGCTGTTTCCTGACGCGGTGGCGGCCGGTGGGGCAGCGGGTTCAGGGACGATGTGCAGACCGGCGGATGAATTGGCTGTGGCCATCAGGGCTTCAATCCAGTCCCGGTTCAGGGCAGGCGCGCGGCTGCCAAAGTATTTGTAGGCGATGGGGATGGAAGGGTTGACCCAGATGGTGCTGCGTCCGTCACCGACCCCGACGTCATCACGCCAAGTGAAGTAGAAGGACTCTCCCCGCCTGAGCTTCGCGCCGATCACGACCTGGATATGCGCCAAGACCCTGTCGTCGAAATCGGCGACCATGGTCGAGTCGTAGGTAAGTCTCCCCATTGCGCGCTCCCATGCTCGTGATCTGAGAATACGCCATGAACGCCTTAGTCCCTCAGGTAATGTTTGAGGCTCGGCACATTGAGCAGGGCGAGAGCCCGCTTCTCCAACTGCCGCACCCGTTCCCTCGTCACCCCCTCGCTGTGAGCGATCTGATCGAGGGTTTGTGGTTCTCCGCCGTCGAGGCCGAATCGGGCCTGAAGGATCGTTCGCTCCCGCGGCGGAAGCGCATCCAAGTAGAAGCTGATATCCGCTGTGCGCATGGCCAGAGCGGCATATTCATCGGGCTGAGGCATGTCGTCGTCGATGATGATCTCGGCGATGTCTCCCACCCCATCGCCTACCGGCGCGTGCAGGGAGACGGGTTCGTTGTCGAACCGCAGCAGCTTCGTGACGTCGCGCAGCGGAATCTGCGACGCCTCCGCGAGTTCCTGCGTGGTCGGCTCCCGGTCGAGGGTGTTGGTCAAGTCCCGCCGGATCCGCTTGATCTTGTTCAGTTTCTCCACGGTGTGGACAGGTATCCGAATCATGCGGGACTTGTCTGCCATGCCTCGATGGATGGACTGGCGGATCCACCAGGTTGCGTAGGTGGAGAACTTGTAGCCGGTCATGAAATCGTACTTCTCCACAGCCCGCAGCAGCCCCATGTTGCCGTCCTGCACC
>JAODMM010000194.1 GCA_025465015.1 Cryobacterium sp.
GTCGTCAACGCGTTCCTGACCACCAACAACAGCCCGCTCGGCATGGTGCTGGACGCCGTCCCGGTGATCCCGCCGGAGCTGCGTCCGATGGTGCAGCTGGATGGTGGCCGTTTCGCTACCTCCGATCTCAACGACCTGTACCGTCGCGTGATCAACCGCAACAACCGTCTGCGTCGTCTGCTTGACCTCGGGGCTCCCGAGATCATCGTGAACAACGAGAAGCGGATGCTGCAGGAGGCCGTCGACGCACTGTTCGACAACGGTCGTCGTGGTCGCCCTGTCACCGGCACCGGCAACCGTGCCCTCAAGTCCCTGAGCGACATGCTGAAGGGCAAGCAGGGCCGGTTCCGCCAGAACCTGCTCGGCAAGCGCGTGGACTACTCGGGCCGTTCGGTCATCATCGTGGGTCCGCAGTTGAAGCTGCACCAGTGTGGTCTTCCCAAGCAGATGGCGCTGGAGCTCTTCAAGCCGTTCGTCATCAAGCGTCTGATCGACCTGAGCCACGCGCAGAACATCAAAGCTGCCAAGCGCATGGTCGAGCGCAGCCGCCCGCAGGTTTGGGACGTGCTCGAGGAGATCATCCGTGAGCGCCCGGTGCTGCTGAACCGTGCGCCCACGCTGCACCGTCTCGGCATCCAGGCCTTCGAGCCTCAGCTGGTGGAGGGTAAAGCTATCCAGCTGCACCCGCTCGTCTGTGCGGCGTTCAACGCCGACTTCGACGGCGACCAGATGGCCGTGCACCTTCCCCTGTCGGTCGAGGCGCAGGCCGAGGCCCGCGTGCTCATGCTCGCGTCGAACAACATCCTGAAGCCGTCCGATGGACGACCGGTGACCCTTCCTACCCAGGACATGATCATCGGCCTGCACCACCTGACCACGCTGAAGGAAGGCGTCGCTGGCGAAGGCCGTGCGTTCTCCTCCGTCGCCGAGGCGATCCTCGCCTTCGACCAGAAGACACTCGACTTGAACGCCCAGGTGCGCATCCGCCTGACCGACAAGTACTTCGCCGAGGGCACCCAGCCCGAAGGCGTGGAACTGACCGACGTGTCAGACGGTAACGGCAAGGCTGAGGGAACCGTGCTGGTGTCGACAACGCTCGGACGCGCGCTGTTCAACGAGACGTTGCCGGCTAACTACCCCTACTTCGAGAAGGTGGCCGACAAGGGCACGATCTCCGCGATCGTGAACGACCTTGCCGAGCGCTACCCGAAGGTGGAAGTTGCCGCAGCACTGGACAACATCAAGGACGCCGGTTTCTACTGGGCAACCCGTTCCGGCGTGACCGTCGCCCTCAGCGACATCCTGACCCCGCCGAACAAGCCGCAGATTGTTGCCGGCTATGAGAAGCAGGCCGCCAAGGTGCAGTCGCAGTTCGAGAAGGGTCTGACCACCGACCTCGAGCGTCGCCAGGAGCTGATCCAGATCTGGACCAGGGCAACGGAAGACGTTGCCAAGGCCATGCAGGAGAACTTCCCGGCCGACAACACCATCAACCGCATGGTCACCTCCGGTGCCCGTGGTAACTGGCTGCAGGTGCGCAACATCGCCGGTATGCGAGGCCTGGTGAACAACCCGAAGGGTGAGATCATCCCTCGCCCGATCATCTCGAGCTACCGCGAAGGCCTCTCGGTCGCCGAGTACTTCATCGCTACCCACGGTGCTCGCAAGGGCTTGGCCGACACGGCACTTCGTACCGCGGACTCGGGTTACCTGACCCGTCGTCTCGTGGACGTATCGCAGGATGTCATCATCCGTGAAGACGACTGCGGCACGACCAAGGGTCTTGACCTGCCGATCGCCGCTGTGGATTCCACCGGAACCTTGGTGCGCGACTCCAACGTCGAGAACGCCGTCTACGCCCGTAGCCTGGCCGCTGAGGCGGTCAACGCTCAGGGCGAGGTCGTGGCTGAGGCCGGCGACGACGTGGGCGACGTGCTCATCGACAAGCTGGTCGCTGCCGGGGTCGAGAACATCAAGGTTCGCTCGGTGTTGACGTGTGAGTCCGCGGTCGGTGTGTGTGCTGCCTGCTACGGCCGCTCACTCGCCACCGGCAAGCTCGTGGACATCGGTGAGGCTGTCGGCATCATTGCCGCGCAGTCGATCGGTGAGCCGGGAACCCAGCTGACGATGCGTACGTTCCACACCGGTGGGTCGGCGTCCGCTGACGACATCACCCAGGGTCTGCCTCGTGTGCAGGAACTCTTTGAAGCGCGTACCCCCAAGGGTGCGTCGCCCATCATTGAGGCCGCCGGTCGTATCACGATCGAGGACACGGACCGCAGCCGCAAGGTGATCCTCACGCCCGACAACGGCGATGAGGCGATCGCCTACCCGGTGCTCAAGCGTTCGACTCTGTTGGTCGAAGACGGCCAGCACGTCGAGCTCGGCACCCAGGTCATCATCGGCGCCGTCGACCCGAAGGAAGTTCTTCGCGTCAAGGGCGTGCGTGAGGTGCAGAAGCACCTCGTTGGTGGCGTGCAGGAGGTCTACCGTTCGCAGGGCGTGCCGATCCACGACAAGCACATCGAGGTCATTGTTCGCCAGATGCTGCGGAAGGTGACCGTCGTCGAGCACGGCGACACCGGTCTGCTCCCTGGCGAGCTGGTCGACCGCTTGAAGTACAACGAGCTCAACCGCTCCGCGCTCACCGAAGGCAGGAAGACGGCTTCGGCCCGTCAGGAGGTCATGGGTATCACCAAGGCGTCGCTGGCGACCGAGTCCTGGCTCTCGGCTGCATCCTTCCAGGAGACGACCCGGGTCCTGACCCAGGCCGCCATGGAGGGCAAGAGCGACCCGCTGATGGGCCTGAAGGAGAACGTCATCATCGGCAAGCTGATCCCGGCTGGCACAGGTCTTCCCCGTTACCGCGACGTCACCGTCGAGGCTACGGAGGAAGCCAAGGCGGAGCGTTACCCGAACCGCATCTTCACAGATGAGGCGGCATTCAACGAGGGTGACCTGAGCTTCGTCGACTTCGACAGCTTCTCGTCGGACGACTTCACGCCCGGTACCTACAACTAATCGAACTGAGCCTTCGGGCTCACCGGTTATTCCAAACGGCCCCTTGCTTCGGCAGGGGGCCGTTTGCGTTCCCGCGCGGACGATGTTCCGTGACACCGGCGCGTTGCGCCGTAAAAAGCCGATCAGCCGGTGAAATGCCCCCACTACTGGGGCGCAGTGGCGTGAGCAATCCTCACTAGCATTCGATCAGCCCGTCGCCCGATGGACTCGAACCAACGACCTGATCCGAACAGGAACGACCACGTGCCCACGCGAAAGCCGTACCCCGAAACCCGAACACCGAAGCATGGCCTGACCCCGGACCACGGCGGAGCGCTCATGGGTGTCATCGCCATCATGGCCGTGACCATGGTGGTCGCTATGGCGGGGGCGGGGGCCAGTATGAACGCGCTGAGCTTCACCAGCTCCACCCGCGCGGCTGTACAAGCCCAGGCCGCGGCAGACACCGGCGTGGACGTCGCCACGGCGAACATCGCGTCCGGAGCATGCGCAGCGAGTGTTTCGCGGGTGAACGTGCCCGCTTTCACCGCGACGACGCAATACTCGATGAGCGGTACGGGCGTGACGTGGAACAACGGATGCCCGGTCCCGGGCGCCCAGCGTGTCAGGATCGTCTCCACCGGGAAGGGAGCCGCCACCGGGGTGGCGGGGAACGCGTCAGGAAACACCCGCACGGTGGAAGCGATTTACGAGGTTCCCGAGCCGACCATGGGAATCGAAGTCTCCGGGGCCGCGATCTATGGCAGCGTTGGGGCCGTATTCGGTGCGAACTTCGGGCTCGACACCGGGGAAACAGGCGCCCGCATCGAGGCCCACAGCGGAAACGTGACCTGTGAGGGCAACAACTGGATCAACGCCGACGTCCTCGTTTCCGCCGGCTCGCTGGAGATGGACAGCAATTGCAAGATCCGCGGTGACGTCTGGTCGCGGGACAAGGTCACGCTGTTGGGGAATTCCTACCTCGATGGCGACCTGTGGTCGCAGGCTGATGTCGAGGTCGGAGGCAATGGCGTGGTGACCGGAACGGTCACAGCGAAGAGGATCAGGACCAAGGACAACGGGGTGATCGCGACATCGGCCCCGATGACGGGGACGCCGTTGCCAGCTGTTCCCGAGTGGGTCGACTTCGCCTACCGAGCTGGTGATTGGGTTGACCCTGCGAATCGACCGTTCGCGGTCGCGACGATGGGCGGTTTCAACTGCCAGTTGGATGCGCCCGACCTCCTCCTGTCGCCGGCGCCCGCGAAGCCCCTGATCCTCGACGCATCCACCTGCGTCTCGGTGAAGATCAGCGGCAACACGACGCTGGCTCTCACCGCCGACGTTGTTGTGGTGGCCAAGAAATTCGAATTCGAAGGGAACACCAGCATTCTGGCGGAGACCGAGCAGAATCTGTGGTTCGTGACACCGGATACGACGGGCCCGGGACCCACATGCGCGGACGGCGGGAGGTTCTCCGTCGACGGCAACTTCATCATCCACCCCAAGGTAGCCGCCTTCATCTACACCCCTTGCCCCCTGACAATCGGCGCCAACACGGTATGGCGGGGCCAGATCTATGCGGCGAACCCGTCCATCGGGGACAACACGCGGTTCACGTACATCCCGATGGGGCTGCCGGGCGTGGATCTCGACGACGGCACAACCGGGGGCACGATCGCAGCCCCCCTCGGAGGCCTCCTCTCGCTGCGTGACCTGACGAGCTGAGCTGCCCATGCCGACTCTGACGGAGATCCTGATCCTGCACGGGTTCCTGCCCATCGAACACATCGACGCGATGATGTCGGGCGACCCCGCCGATGAGCGCCCGGTCCGCGGTCTCGTCGACAGAGGAGTGATCACCGAGAACCAGTTTGCGCAGGCACGCGCGGAACAGGCGGGGGTCCCATTCGTCGAACTCGTCGACTACCCGGTCGACCCGGCCGCTGTGTCACTGGTGTCGCTGTCGATCTGCCGTCGTCATGACGTGTTGCCGATCGCATTGTCCGGCAGCAGGATCACCCTGGCCATGGTCGATCCCGGCAACGTCGTCGCCATCGACGACGTCCGTGCGGCAGCCCGCGTGCGGGTGACGCCGGTGGTGGCCGAGCGGTCGGACCTGCTGGCCGCCGTCGACCGGTACCACCGTGCCGATGACGAGCTGAGTGATCTGACCACAGCGATTGCCGAGGAGTCCGAACCGGAGGAGTCCGGGGTCGGCGCCGAGAACCACGAGGACGACGCTCCGATCGTGCGGTTCGTGAATCTCCTCATCAGCCAAGCAATTCAGGACCATGCCTCTGACATCCACATCGAACCCGGCGAGCACAGCCTGCGAGTCAGATACCGCATCGACGGCGTGCTTCACGAGATGCAGAGCGCGCCGAAGTCCATACAGAACGGTGTCGTCTCCCGCCTCAAGATCATGAGCGAGATCGACATCGCGGAACGCCGCAAACCGCAGGACGGGCGGTTGTCGGTGAGCCACGGCGGTCGGAAGGTCGACCTCCGGATGGCGACGCTCCCGACGGTCTGGGGCGAAAAGATAGTTCTCCGCATACTCGACAACTCCCACTCGGGAATGAGCCTCAGCGGCTTGAACATGCTCGAGGCCAATTCCGTGGCCTACAAGAAGGCCTATTCCAAGCCGTACGGCATGATCCTCGTCACCGGTCCGACCGGTTCGGGCAAGTCGACGACGCTGTACACGACCCTGAACTCGGTCGCCCGGCCGGAGATCAACGTGATTACGGTCGAGGACCCGGTGGAATACCGCATGCCCGGTATCAACCAGGTGCAGGTGAACCAGAAAGCCGGGCTCACCTTCGCAAGCGCACTTCGCTCGATCCTCCGCTCCGACCCGGACGTCGTGCTGCTGGGCGAGATCCGTGACCACGAGACCGCCCAGATCGCAGTCGAAGCTGCGCTAACAGGTCATCTCGTGCTCTCCACCCTCCACACCAACGACGCCCCGAGTGCGATGACACGGCTCACGGAGATGGGCATCGAGCCGTTCCTGGTCGGCTCGGCACTGGACTGTGTGGTGGCACAGCGACTGGCACGGCGTCTCTGCGACCGGTGCAAGATCATCGACGGGCGCAGCGCCGACGACGTGGCAAAGCTGGGATTCCCGGTGAGTACCGAACCCGTTCCGATTCTCTACCGTGCAGTCGGATGCCCG
>JAODMM010000199.1 GCA_025465015.1 Cryobacterium sp.
GTGCCGACCACCGAGGTCGCCCCGTCGCCGAAGCCTCCGCCGGCGACGAAATCAGTAGCGTGCCTGCTGGTGGAGGAGCAGCCTCCGGGGCAAAGCCCTCCACCCTGCTCTGGCTGTGAATTCCCGGCGGCATGTCCTCAATTCGCGTCAAAATCAGGCGTTTTCTTTGTTTGGTGGTGAGGAGTGGAGTAAAGTGGAGCAACACCTGACCAGGCCGGATGAGAAGGGGTGATGATGTTCCTCGGGACCTACGCCCCCAAGCTCGACGAGAAAGGGCGCATCATCCTGCCGGCGAAGTTCAGGGATGAACTGGCGACGGGGGTGGTCATGACGCGGGGACAGGAACACTGCATCTACGTCTTCAGCACCCGAGAGTTCGAACAACTGCACGAGAAGATCCGCCAGGCTCCCGTCACCAGTAAGCAAGCCCGCGACTCCCTGCGGGTCTTCCTCTCCGGAGCATCCGCAGAAGCGCCCGACAAGCAGAACAGGGTCACCATCCCGGCGAACCTTCGCGCGTACGCCGGCCTCGACCGGGACCTGACCGTCATCGGTGCGGGCAGTCGCGTGGAGATCTGGGACAGCGAGGCCTGGGACAACTACCTCAGCGAGCAGGAAGCATCGTTCGCAGCAACCACCGAGGAGGTGATTCCGGGACTCTTCTAGTCCTTGGCGCCTGACTCCCAGCCGTTCACTTCCCTGACACACTTCCCCGGTGCCAGGCAAGAATGGATGGGGATCAGGACTCACGGGCTCCCCGGCACTATGGCAATGAACGATATCCACACCCCCGTACTGCTCGAACGCGCGATCGAGCTTCTCGCTCCGGCTCTCGACAAACCCGGAGCGGTCCTGGTCGACGCGACACTGGGCATGGCCGGGCACGCCGAGGCTTTCCTCGCGCGCTTCCCCGGGCTCACTCTCGTAGGCCTTGACAGGGACCTCGAGGCTCTTGCCATCGCGCAAGAACGACTTGCCCCGTTCTCCGACCGCATCCACCTCGTCCACACCGTCTACGACGGCATCGGCGACGCCCTCGACCGGCTGGGGATCCCCGAGGTTGCGGGCGTCCTATTTGACCTGGGCGTCTCCTCGCTGCAACTTGACCGTGTGGAACGCGGCTTCTCCTACTCCAAAGACGCTCCCCTCGACATGCGGATGGACAACACGTCCGACCTCACCGCCGAGCAGATCCTCGCCGAGTACAGCGAGCACGAGCTCAAGCGCATCTTCCAGGAATACGGCGAGGAGAAGCTCGCTGCCCGTTATGCCCAGGCAATCGTGGCGGCCAGACAGACCACTCCTTTCGTGCGCTCGGCGCAGCTTGTCGACGTGATCACTGCCGTCACGCCGGTCGTTGTCCAGCGTGCCGGGCACCCGGCGAAGAGAGTGTTCCAGGCGTTGCGCATCGAGGTGAACCAAGAACTCGCCGTCCTCGAGCGCGCGGTTCCGGCCGCGCTCGACGCTGTGGCCGTGGGGGGGCGCATCGTCGTGATGGCGTACCAGTCGCTTGAGGACAGGATCGTGAAAAGGCTGCTCGCGGCTGCGTCCAGTTCGTCGGCCCCTGCCGGGCTCCCGGTCGAACTTCCCGAACACAAGCCGCTGTTCAAGCTGTTGATCCGCGGTGCCGAGTTAGCCAGCGACGAGGAAAAGGCACGGAACCCGCGGGCGACACCCGTACGTCTCCGGGCTGCAGAAAGATTGAGGAGGGCAGCATGAGCGACAACCTCGCCCGGGTCGCGGGATCGGATTTCGGTGGGTTGGATGCCGCGAGCCAGCACGACCGCGAGAGGCGACACATCGAGATCGTCGCATCGCCAGGCCTGCGCCGCGCCCGACCACGCGTTTTCTATGCGTTGACCGCACTCGCGGGCATGGGGGCGATCGTTGTAGCCCAGCTGCTGCTGAGCGTCGGAATCTCCCAAGGAGCCTATGAGCTCTCGAGCCTGCAGGATGAGCGGGTAGAACTTGGTCGCACCGCGGACAGCGTGAGCCAAGACGTCGTTCGGGTCTCCTCCCCGCAGAGTCTGGCCGCCAACGCGGAGGCCCTTGGGATGGTCAGTAATTCGAACCCCGTCTACCTGCGGCTCTCCGACGGCGCTGTCCTGGGGGCACCCGTGTCCGCGTCAGGACCTGCCGGTAAGACGGCCGCACTCGTGCCCAATGCGCTCCTGACGGGGATGCCGCTGGTCACCGAACTTCCCCCGCCGGCCGCAACCCCTGCCAGTACGCCGGGCACCGGCGTGGCCGGCGCTCAACCCGCGACGGCTTCGGTAGTTTCTCCGGTAGCGTCGGCGCCCGTCGCGGCACCCGTACACAGCGGATTGCCGTCACCGACGACGCGCTGAGCAAGGCGGCCGCAGCCGCAGTGAGGATGATCAGGTGGCGAGCACCAGAACAACACACCGGCGCCGGGTCGTCGTCACCGTCATGGTCCTATTCGCGATCATCGCCGTGTTCGTCGTCAAACTGGTCGACATCCAGGTCGTCCGAGCCGAGACTCTGAACGCCGACGCACTGGGGAACCGCTCCGTAGAAGACGAGATCTACGGGTCTCGCGGAGATATCCTGGCCTCCGACGGGACCGTCCTGGCTGGGACTGTGATGCGTTACAACATCACGATGTCGCCCAAGCGGGCGGTGAAATTCACGCGCACAACCGATTCCGGCACCGAGAGTGTGAGTGTGGCTCAGGCCGCCGCCGAAATCGGCGGGCACACTGGCCAGACGCCCGAAGCCATCCTCGCCATCATCGCCTCCGCCCTGGCAGACAATCCTGACTCCGACTTCGCCTACGTGGCGAAGCAGGTCGACGTGGACGTGTTTCGCGCCGTTCAGGCGCTCGACATCCCCTGGATCTATTTCAAGAAGACTCCGAGCCGGGTCTATCCCAATGGCGCCGTAGCCGGGAACCTTGTCGGCTTCGTCTCCTCGGAGGGGGAGGCACAGGCGGGCCTCGAGCTTGACCAGGACGCTTGCGTGGCAAGCGCCAACGGCATGCGCACCTACGAGCGGGGTGGCGACGGCGTGCCGATCCCCGGTAGTTCCGTCACGATCAGCGAGGCCACCGACGGTGGCGACGTCATCACCACCATCGACCCCGATCTGCAATGGTTCGTACAGCAGGTCCTTGCCGAACAGGCTCAGGCCACGGGCGCGGCCTGGGGCACCGTGGTGGTGCAGGAGGCGAAGACCGGAAGGCTCCTCGCCGTCGCGGATTATCCCTCGGTCGACCCGAATAACGTCAACGGCACCGAGAACGCCGACGACCGTGGCTCCCGGGCGTTCACCGCCTCGTTCGAGCCAGGGTCGACGTTCAAGGCGCTCACCGCGGCCGCCGTCATTGACGCCGGGCTGGCCACACCGGGCAGCAAGATCGTTGCCCCTTTCCGCTACCTGCCCGAGAACGGAGCCAACATCAACGACAGTTCCGGGCACGGTGATGAGAACCTCACCCTCACCGGAGTTCTGATCGAATCGTCGAACACGGGAATGTCGAAGTTCGGTGAGATGCTCGACGACCGGCAGCGCTACGACTACATGACCAAGTTCGGCGTGGGCACGGCGACGGAGGCGGCCTTCCCGTCGGAAGACACCGGCATCCTCCACCCATGGGAGGAATGGGACAACCAGACCCAGTACGCCACGATGTTCGGACAAGGCCTCACCACCACGGCGCTCCAGGTGGCCAGCATCTACCAGGCCATCGGCAACCAAGGCGTGCGGATGCCGGTGCAACTCGTCGCGGGATGCCGCCAGGCTGACGGGACTATTGTGAACCAGCCGTCTGCCGAGGGAACCCAGGTCGTCAACGCGGACGCCGCACGGTCGACCGCGCAGATGCTCGAAATGGTCTACCAGCAGGGCTGGCTGGCCGATACGTGGAAGATTCCCGGCTACCGCGTGGCCGCGAAGACGGGCACGGCACAGATGCCCGACGGCAACGGCGGTTACTCACGCGGCTATCTCGTGTCCGTGTCGGGGTTCGCTCCGGCGGACGACGCGCAGTTCGTCGTTTCGGTGAGTCTCGCAGATCCTGTTAAAATGAATTCATCTGCCGCTTCGGCTCCGGTCTTCCAGAAGGTCATGAGCCAAGTGTTGAAGAAGTACCGGGCGGTCCCATCGGGTGCACCAGCGCCTGCCCTCCCTGCAACCTGGTAAGAAAGCGAGCCCGTGACCGATTTGGTGCCTTCGGCTCTTCGTCCCCAGCATCCGGTCCCGCGGTCGTTGTCGGGGCTTGTCGACGAATTCGACATCGACGTACGAGGGGAGATCGACGGCATCGAAGTCACCGGCGTGAGCCTCAGCTCCCGAAACGTGCAGCCCGGTGATCTCTACGTCGGCGTGCCCGGGCGCAACAGCCACGGCGCGGCCTTCGCCGACGCCGCTGCAGCCGCGGGCGCCGTCGCTGTGCTCACCGACGTGGAGGGCGCAAAGCTGGCGCAGGCTCGCGGACTGCCAGTGCTGGTCACGCCTGACGCGCGCGCGGCCCTAGGCGCTGTCGCCGCGTGGATCTACCGCACCGACGAAAATCCCGCCACGCTCTTCGCCGTGACCGGGACGAACGGCAAGACCAGCGTCGTGTACATCCTCTACGCAATCCTCACGCAGCTCGGCGTGGTGTCCGGCCTCACCTCCACGGCGGAGCGCCGCATCGGAGACGTCGCGGTGACCAGTTCCCTCACCACCCCCGAGGCCAGTGAACTTCACGCCCTGCTCGCCCGAATGCGGGAAGCCGAGGTTCGTGCCGTCGGCATCGAGGTGTCGGCGCAGGCGCTCACACGCCATCGGGTCGACGGCTTGGTCTTCGACATCGCCGGTTTCACCAACCAGAGCCACGATCATCTCGACGACTACGCATCGATGGAGGAGTACTTCCACGCCAAGCTCGAGCTGTTCCAGCCCGACCGGTCGCGGCGGGGAGTGGTTACCGTCGACTCGGACTGGGGCCGTCGCATCGTCGACGAGTGCCGCATCCCGGTCACGACGCTGACCACTCATCCCGACATCGAGGCCGCCTGGCGAATGAGCGTGGTGGATGAGACGGCGCTGTACACCGAGTTCGTGCTTGAGGGTCCGGACAACCGGACATTGCAGACGCGGGTTCCGCTTCTGGGCTGGTACATGGCCGCGAACGCTGCCCTCGCCATCGTCATGCTGGTCGAATCGGGATACGACCTGGATGCCATCGCACACTCACTCGACCGTGACGGCGGCATCCGCGCCTACATCCCCGGCCGCGCGGAGCGGATCTCGGGTGAGCGCGGCCCACTGGTGTACATCGACTACGGTCACAGTCCGGACGCGTTCCTCAATACCCTCGGTGCCCTGCGGAAATTCACCGATGGTCGCATCTTCATGGTTTTCGGCGCCGATGGCGACCGCGACACGACTAAGCGTGCAGACATGGGCGCCATTGCCGCTCGGGGTGCCGATGTCCTCGTGGTCACCGACTTCCACCCCCGGTTCGAAGACCCCGCAGCCATCCGGGCAACGCTGCTGGCTGCGGCCCGTGACGCTGTTCCCGACGGTGAGTTCTATGAGGTTCCTGACCCGCGCGCCGCGTTCCGTCAGGCGCTGTCGCTGGCTGAGGAGGGTGACGTGATCCTCTATGCAGGGCCCGGACATGAGGATTACCACGAGGTAGCCGGAGTGAAGGTGCCGTATTCGGCTCTTGAGGATTCCCGGCAGGCCCTCCGCGAAGCGGGGTGGCTGTCATGATCGCCTTAACCCTTTCTGAGATTTCCGCGGCGACCGGGGGAGTGCTGGAGCTGTCCGGGTCAGGGCTCACGCCGGATTCAGTGGTGAACGGGTCGGTGCACACCGACTCCCGCGAGGTCGGCCCGGGTGCCATCTTCGTGGCCAAGCCCGGCGAGTCGACCGACGGGCACCTGTTCGCCCCAGCGGCAGCCGGGCAGGGTGCATCCCTGCTGATCGTGGAGCACCGGCTCGATCTCCCGGTCGCCCAGATCGTCGTAGCCAATGCCGTCGTGGCGCTCGGCGACCTCGCCACGTTCGTGGTGGCGAGAGTCAGGGCGCTGGGCCGGATGAGAATCGTCGGCGTGACCGGCTCCAATGGCAAGACGACGACCAAGAACCTGCTGCGGTCAGTGCTTGAGTCTGTCGGGCCGACTGTGGCCTCCCGAGCCTCATTCAACAATGAAGTGGGAGCACCCCTGACCATGCTCGAGGTCACCGAAGACACCCGGTTCCTCGTCGCGGAGATGGGCGCAAGCGCTGTGGGCGAGATTGCGCGGCTCGTGCGCATGGCGCGGCCGGACGTCGGCATCGTGCTTAAGGTGGGCCTCGCTCACGCCGGCGAGTTCGGCGGAATCGAGGCGACGCTGCGCGCTAAGACCGAAATGGTGACAGACCTCCTGCCCACGGATGTCGCCGTGCTGAACGCCGACGACCCACGGGTGGCCGGGATGGCCGAGCAGACCCAGGCCAGCATCGTCTGGTTCGGGCTCAGCGGGACGACCGGTGTGCGAGCAACGGACGTCTCCGCAGGCGCCGACGGTACACGATTCATCCTTCACCTTTCCGGCGGCGAGAGCCGGTCTGTCGCCTTCCGGGTGCTCGGTGAGCACCACGTCATGAACGCCCTCGCAGCAGCAGCAGCAGCAGAGGTGCTGGGGGTGGACATCGACACCATCGTCACCGCGCTCGAATCCGTGCAGCGGGCAGAACGCTGGCGGATGGAGATCATGGGCGGCCGGGACGGAATCACCGTCATCAATGACGCCTACAACGCCAGCCCGGACTCCATGACAGCGGCACTTCGAACCCTCGCTCAGATCAAGGCTCCCGGCTCCCGCACGATCGCGGTGCTGGGAGAGATGAGTGAACTCGGTGAGCTCTCCGGCGAGGAGCACGACCGCATAGGGCTCCTCGCGGTGCGACTGAACATCTCCCAACTCGTCGTCGTCGGCCCGGCCGCTCGTCGGATGCACATCAGCACGATCAACGAGGGATCGTGGGACGGGGAATCGCTGTACGTGGACACTTCTGACGAGGCATTCGAGCTGTTGAAGTCCCGGGTGTTACCGGGCGACACGGTCCTCGTGAAGTCGTCGAACTCCGCCGGCTTGCGCTTCCTCGGCGACAGACTGGGAGAATTGTTCTCGTGAGAGCCCTGCTGATTTCCGGTGCGATGTCGCTCGCCTTCACCCTGTTCCTGACCCCGGTCTTCATCCGTCTGTTCAAGAGGCTCGGATGGGGACAGTTCATCCGCGACGACGGACCGAAGAGTCACCACGCCAAACGCGGCACCGCCACCATGGGCGGGATCATCATTATCCTGGGCGTCTTGATCAGTTATTTCACGGCCATGATGATCGAGCAGGAACCGATACCGGCCTCGCCGTTGCTGGTTCTCTTCATGATGGTCGGCCTCGGCCTCGTCGGTTTCATCGACGATTTCCTCAAGACCCGCAACCAGCGCAGCCTCGGGCTCGGCGGTTGGGCGAAAGTGACCGGCCAGGTCATCGTCGCGGGAGTGTTCGGGTATCTCTCCCTCCAGTTCCCCGACCGGAACGGGCTGACACCGGCCTCCACCCGCATTTCATTCGTGCGCGACCTGCCGCTGGACTTCATGAAGCTCGGCACCACCGTGGGGATCGTGCTGTTCATTATCTGGATCTGCGCAATCGTCACGGCCACCTCCAACGGTGTCAACGTCGCCGATGGGCTGGACGGACTCGCCACCGGAGCCTCGATCCTGGCGATCGGGTCCTTCGTCGTGATCGGTTTCTGGCAGTCGAACCAGGCGAGGTTCGGGGGGGCGGATGCCAGCGATCTCTACAAGTCGTACGAGGTGCGTGATCCCCTTGATCTCGCCGTCGTAGCGGCCGCGATCTCCGGCGCACTGATCGGTTTCCTCTGGTGGAACACCAGCCCGGCGAAGATCTTCCTCGGCGACACCGGATCCCTGGGGATCGGTGGTGCCCTCGCCGCACTTGCGATCCTCAGCCGCACTGAGCTGCTGTTGGTGCTGATCGGCGGGCTGTTCGTGATCGAAGCCGGATCGGTTATCGTGCAGCGGGCGTACTTCAAGATCACCCGGGGCAAACGCATCTTCCTGATGAGTCCCATCCACCATCATTTCGAGCTCAAAGGCTGGGCCGAGGTGACCGTGGTGGTGCGATTCTGGATCATCGGCGGCCTGCTCGTCGCCGCCGGGGTCGGGGCGTTCTACCTCGAATGGCTCTCGCGCTGATGTCCGGTGAAGCTGCCGCCCGGCTCGATTTGTTGACTAGCTGGCACTCGGACTGGACGGGTCTCCGCGTTGCGGTACTCGGCCTCGGGGTTACAGGGTTCGCCGCCGCCGACACGCTCGCCGAACTCGGTGCCGACGTGCTGGTCGTCGCCGGGACAGCGCCTGACGAACGGGCCCGGTTGCTGGAAGTCATCGGTGCGCGGCTCGTCCAGTCCGAGCTCACCGGACCGCCGGACGAGCTAGTCGCCCACGATCCTGACCTGGTGATCGTGTCGCCGGGCTTCCACCCCGACCACCCCTTGCTCACCTGGGCCAGCGGGCGGCGCATCCCGGTGTGGGGCGACATCGAGCTCGCCTGGCGTCTCCGCGACAAGGTCGGCGCACCGGCTGAGTGGATCCTCGTCACCGGAACCAACGGCAAGACGACGACCGTGCAACTTACTGCTGCCATGCTCGCCGCCGGCGGCATCCGAGTTGCACCCTGCGGCAATATCGGCATTCCCGTGCTGGACGCGATCCGCGACCCGCAGGGCTGGGACGTCCTGGTCGTCGAACTCTCCAGCTACCAACTTCACCACCTTCCCCGTACCGGGCCTGGCGCCCTGGTGCCCTGGTCGAGCGTGTGCCTCAACGTTGCTGACGATCACCTCGACTGGCACGGTTCCGCGGAGGCGTACCGGGAGGCGAAGGCGACGGTCTACGCGAACACCAAGGTGGCCTGCGTCTACAACAAGGCGGATGCCGTCACCGAGCGCATGGTGCAGGAGGCCGACGTGCAAGAGGGGGCCCGCGCGATCGGATTCGGGTTCGGTGTCCCCGGCCCGAGCGACTTCGGCATCGTCGAGGGGATCCTCTGTGACCGGGCGTTCCTCGAGGAGCGCTACGACTCGGCGATCGAACTCACCACCGTGGAGGCGCTGGCCCTGGTCGGCCTTGCCGCCCCGCACGTCGTAGCCAATACCCTCGCGGCAAGCGCCCTGGCTCGGTCGTACGGTGTTGCGCCGGCAGACATCCGGTCGGCGCTTGAGCTGTTCCAGCTCGATTCCCATCGCATCGAAGTCGTCGCTGCCGCAGCCGGCATCCGCTGGGTGAACGACTCGAAAGCGACGAACCCGCATGCCGCGGATGCCTCCTTGAGGGCGTTCGACTCCGTCGTCTGGCTGGTTGGTGGCCTTCTCAAGGGCGTGGACATCGATGACCTGGTGAAGAGCCACGCAAGCCACCTTCGAGCGGCGGTCATCATCGGGGTCGACCGGGTCGCCCTGAGGAACGCATTCCGGCGACACGCCCCCGAGCTGCAGGTGTTCGAGATCGATGCGGTTGAGACTGAAGAGGTAATGCGGAACGCGGTCAGACAGGCCGCCGGCGTTGCCGAGGCGGGCGACGTGGTTCTGCTTGCCCCGGCGGCAGCATCGATGGACCAGTTCGCCGACTACGCCGAGCGCGGCAGGCAATTCGCCGAAGCCGTTCGTGACTTTCTGGGAGGTGAGGCGGATGACGACCACTCCGCCTCGCATCCGGGCGCCTAAGCAGCACCCGGGCGACACGAAACCGGTGCCGCCCGGGCAGTCCCAAGCTCCGAGGCGGTCCGCCGCATCGGGTACGACCGCTCCGGGTTCTCCGGCGGTGTCGGCAGCGGCATCCGTACGTATTCATCTCGGCCGGCTGTTCCGGGCAGAGACCGGCAACTACTTCCTGCTCCTTGGAACCACACTGTTCCTTGTGGTCTTCGGCCTAGTCATGGTGCTCTCATCGTCGGCCGTCGATTCTTATTTGGAGAACGCCGGGTTTTTCGGCGGCATCCTCCGGCAGGGCGTATTCGCCCTCGTCGGCATCCCGCTCATGCTCGTCGTCAGCCGCTTACCGTTGGCATTCTGGAGACGCGTCGCGTGGCCTGCGCTCATCACCTCCTGCCTCCTGCAATGCCTGGTCGTCTTCACGCCGCTCGGCGTCGAGGTCGCCGGCAACAGGAACTGGCTCTCGCTCGGTGGTTTCCAGTTGCAACCGTCGGAACTGATCAAAGTCGCCTTGGTGATTTGGTTGGGCATGATCCTCTCGCTCAAGCAGGACCGTCTCGATGACTGGCGGCACATGCTGATCCCCGTCTTCGGGGTCGGCGGGGGAGCGGTCTTTCTGGTCCTGATCGGCGGTGACCTCGGAACGGTCATGATCATGGCCGGCATCCTCTTCGGCGCCTTGTTCTTCGTCGGGGTCAGGTTGCGCATGCTCGGTATCCCCCTGCTCGCAGGCGCGGCAGTTGCCGCAGTTGTGGCGCTATCAAGCCCCAACCGGATGACCCGGATCCTGAGCTTCCTCGGAACCGGCTGCGACGAGCAAACCGGAGCGATCTCCGCTGCCTGCTGGCAGCCCCTCCACGGCACCTGGGCGCTGGCCAACGGCGGTGTCTTCGGCGTCGGGCTCGGCAACTCGACCGCGAAATGGTCCTGGCTTCCCGCAGCCGATAACGACTACATCTTCGCCATCATCGGCGAAGAGCTGGGACTCGTCGGTGCAATCGTCGTGCTCGGCATGTTCATCCTGCTGGCGTTCGCGTTCATCCGCATCATGCGCTCAGCCCTCAACGTTCACGCGAGGGTTACGACCGCTGCGGTCATGGTGTGGATCATCGGGCAGGCCCTGGTGAACATCGGTGTCGTTCTCGGTGTCTTCCCGGTGCTCGGTGTGCCGCTCCCGCTCATCTCGGCGGGGGGAACAGCGCTCATGACAACGCTCATCGCCATCGGGGTCGTGCTTTCGTTCACCCGCAACGTTCACGAGGTGGAGAAGAAGTGACGACTTATCTGCTGGCCGGCGGGGGTACTGCAGGCCATGTCAATCCGCTGCTCGCTGTGGCTGACCACCTTCGCCGAGAGGACCCCGAAGCATCGGTGCTCGTGCTCGGAACCAGTGAAGGCCTGGAATCCCGGCTCGTTCCCGCCCGCGGTTACGAGCTCGTTGTCATCCCGAGGATCCCGTTTCCTCGTCGACTAAACCGGAACGCTGTCACCTTCCTGCCGCAGTTGCGCGCCGCAATCGCCGCAGTGGCCGCACTGATCAGGTTGCGGCAGGTGGACGTCGTGGTCGGTTTCGGCGGATACGTCTCCACCCCCGCCTACCTGGCAGCCCGTCGCGCCGGCGTCCCGATCGTGATCCACGAGGCGAACGCGAAGCCGGGCCTCGCGAACAAGCTCGGCGCCCGGTACACCCGGCACGTGGGCGTAGCCTTCCACGGCACCCCTATCCCGCACGGGCAATACGTCGGGATGCCGTTGCGGTCCGAGATCGAACTCCTCGATCGGGCGGTTGCGCGGCCCGAGGCGCTCGAATTCTTCGGACTTGCCTCCGACCGGCCGGTCCTCCTGGTCACCGGAGGCTCCCTCGGGGCGCGGCGCCTCAACAGCACGATCGTCGCCTCCGCGCCTGTGCTCCTGGCAGCGGGCTGGCAGGTGCTCCACATCACCGGCGAGAAGTCAGAGGTGATCGACCCGGGTCTTGAGCACTACCGGATGATCGCATACTGCGACCGGATGGACCTTGCCCTCGCCGCTGCCGATTTCGCCGTCGCCCGGGCGGGAGCGGCAACGGTGAGCGAGTTCAGCGCGCTCGGCCTTCCCGCCGTCTACGTGCCGTACCCGGTGGGCAACGGTGAGCAACGTTTCAATGCGGCCGAGGTGGTGACCGCAGGCGGGGGAATGCTCGTCGACGACGCCGCGTTCCTGCCGGAATGGGTCTCCCATGAACTTGTTCCCGTGCTCGGCGACGACGCTCGCCTGGTTTCGATGGCGCAGGCCGCGGCATCCGTCGGAGTCGCCGACGGCGCTGCGCGGATGGTACGGCTGATCCAGCGCGCGCTGTAGCCAATCACTGCAAACGCCGCTGTCGCCGCGTAACGTTGTCTCCGCACCGCATCAGAACCACACGAAGGAAGAACCAGCTGTGATCAAACCCGACCTCACCCTCACCGTTCCGGACGAGCTGGGCGCCGTGCACTTCGTGGGCATCGGTGGCTCCGGAATGAGCGGGATCGCACGCCTGTTCATGGATGCGGGGCACGCGGTCACCGGTTCCGACGTTCGCGAGTCGTCGAACGTTCTCGCCCTTCGCGAGCGGGGTGCCACGATCGCGATCGGTCACGACGCGGCGAACCTGGGCGAGCCGGACGCCGTCGTGGTAACCGGTGCATTGTGGCAGGACAACCCGGAATACGTGCTGGCCCGTGAGCGCGGCATCCCGGTGCTCCACAGGGCGCAGGCACTCGCCTGGCTCGTCCGCGACCAGAGGCTGGTCTCGGTCGCCGGTGCTCACGGCAAGACGACGTCCACCGGCATGATCATCACGGGGCTGCTCGGGCTCGGACGGGATCCGAGCTTCGTGAACGGCGGCGTGATCGAGTCGCTCGGTGTCAGCTCCGCCAGCGGGACCGAGAATCTCTTCGTGGTCGAAGCGGACGAATCAGACGGTTCGTTCCTGCTGTACAAGACTTCCGTCGCGCTGATCACGAATGTCGACCCCGATCACCTCGACCACTACGGTTCACTCGACGCTTTCCAGGACGCATTCGTCGAGTTCGCGCAGAACGCGAGCGAATTCGTCGTCATCTCCAGCGACGACCCAGGGGCCGTCGCAGTCACGCGCAGGCTCACGGACAAGCGTGTGATCACCTTCGGCGAGGATGCGACCGCCGACGTCCGCGTGCACGGTGTCATCACCGACGGCCCGGTGAGCTTCTCGGTGAGCTTCGAGGGGGTCGACTACTCGGCCACTCTCAAAATCCCGGGTCGGCACAACGCGATCAATGCTGCAGGTGCGTTCGCCGTCCTGGCCGGCCTCGGAATGCCTCCAGCGGACTCTCTGGAGGCGATTTCGACATTCGGCGGAACGGAGCGCCGCTTCGAACTTCACGGCACCGTGGGCGGCGTCAGCGTGTACGACGACTACGCGCACCACCCCACCGAGGTTGCGGCGGCACTGTCGGCGGCTCGCACGGTGGTGGGGGAGGGGCGCATCATCGCTGTTCACCAGCCGCATCTGTACAGTCGCACCAAACTTTTCGCTCGCGAATTCGCGGAGACCCTTGAGAAGTACGCCGACCAGACGATCGTGCTCGGGGTCTATGGCGCGAGGGAAGACCCGGAACCCGGCGTCACAGGCGCTCTGGTCTCCGATCGGTTTGTTGATCCCTCACACGTGGCCTATGTTCCGGACTGGCAGGAAGCGGCCGATTACCTGGGATCCATCGCGCGTGATGGCGATTTCGTGGTCACTCTCGGCTGCGGGGACGTGTACCGCATCGTTCCTCAGCTGCTGGAGTCACTCGCCAAGGCGCGCGGATGACTCCCGGCCTGGTTTCTCCCAAGCCCGGCATGGACAACCCGCGGGGCCAAGATAAGCCGGACCTTCGGGCATGAAGCGGCCCCAGGGCTTTGACCGGTCGCCTGGCGTACCGCCCGTACCGCCCGTACCGCCGATTGGAGGCGGGACGAGCGCAACGCCAAGCCGTCGAGGAACGGTCGCACCGCTCGCGGACGCAGCGACCGAGCCCATCACGGTGATCACCGTGACTCCGGACATCGCACCGGTAGCGTCGTTTCTGCCCGCCGCCGGACAGGGGGAAGGCGACCGAAAGAGCGTGGCGAAGGACGCGGCGAAGACGAATCCGAAGTTCTCTGGGAAGGAGCGCCGCGATACCTCCGGCGTGACTCCGTCGAAGGCTGCCAGCGACGAGGAAGCGGACGGGACGCTCTCGGCGACTGGTGCGGCCATGGCGAGCAGACCGCTCACCCCGCGCACGGCACGCAAGCAATTCCGGGCCGCTCGACGTGCCCGCAAGCAGTACGAGCGCGATGAGGTTCGACGCTTCACCTGGCGGGCGCGTCGGCGACGGATGGCGTGGCTTACATCGGGTGGCGTGCTTGTCGCCCTCATCCTCTTCGTCGTCATCGGCGCCTACTCACCGCTCATGGCGCTTCGCACCATCGAGGTCGTTGGTTCCGAGCGGGTCTCTGCGGCTGAGATACAGTCAGCTCTCGCCGACCAGGTTGGAACCCCGTTGCCACTGGTCGATTTCGATGCAGTTAAAGCCGAACTCGCCACCTTCCCCCTCATCGCCAGCTATGTGACCGAGAGCCGGCCCCCGGGCACCCTTGTCATCCGGGTGGTCGAGCGCGTGCCGGTGGGGCTGGACGCGTCCGCAACCGGGTTCGACCTCGACGACGCGGCCGGTGTGGTCATCTCACGAAGTGGCGAGCGGGTACCTGGATACCCGGTCATGGACGCGAAGAGTGGAACGGACAGTACGGGTTTCCGAGCGGCAGCCGAAGTCATCGACGCGCTGCCGGAGAACATCCGAAGTCAGCTGGACACGGCCACCGCCACGACTCGCGACGACGTCACGTTGGGCCTGGTGGGCGGGGCCCGCGTTGTCTGGGGCAGCGCCGAGAGGTCAGAGTACAAGGCTGTCGTCCTGGGCGCCCTCCTGGTGGGGCATCCGGCGGGCACGGTCGGGGAGTATGACGTCTCGTCGCCCGACAGCGCGGTCATCCGCTGATATTCCCGCCCGTTCTTCGCGACACGCGGGTCGGCGTCCCCGAGACGTGTCGCATCGCCCATACCTTCGGAATCAGGAATTGCATACTCAGCATAACTTTAAGCCTCCAGTTGAGGTTTAGGGTTCCACCCGGAGGCCGGACGTGTCAACAAATCAGAACTACCTAGCCGTCATCAAGGTTGTCGGAATCGGCGGGGGCGGCGTCAACGCCGTGAACCGCATGATCGAGCTCGGTCTGCGTGGAGTCGAGTTCATTGCAATCAACACGGATGCTCAGGCACTGTTGATGAGCGACGCTGACGTCAAGCTCGACGTCGGCCGCGATCTCACCCGCGGCCTTGGCGCTGGCGCCGATCCCGAAGTGGGCCGTCGTGCCGCTGAGGATCACGCCGAGGAGATCGAAGAAGCCCTGGCTGGGGCCGACATGGTCTTCGTCACCGCCGGCGAAGGCGGCGGCACGGGTACCGGCGGTGCTCCCGTCGTGGCTCGCATCGCGAAATCGATCGGTGCCCTCACCATCGGTGTCGTCACGAAACCGTTCGGCTTCGAGGGCAAGCGCCGACAGGCGCAGGCCGAGACCGGCGTCGCCACCTTGAAGAACGAGGTCGACACCCTCATCGTCGTCCCGAACGACCGTCTGCTGGAGATCAGCGACCGCGGCATCAGCATGCTGGAGGCATTCTCCACCGCCGACCAGGTCCTCCTCGCTGGTGTGCAGGGCATCACCGACCTCATCACAACGCCCGGGCTGATCAACCTCGACTTCGCCGACGTCAAGTCCGTCATGCAGGGGGCCGGATCGGCGCTCATGGGTATCGGTTCCTCTCGCGGCGCCGACCGAGCCATCAAGGCCGCTGAACTTGCCGTCGCCTCCCCGCTTCTCGAGGCGTCGATCGACGGCGCTCATGGCGTGCTGCTGTCGATCCAGGGTGGCTCCAACCTCGGTATCTTCGAGATCAACGACGCAGCCCGCCTGGTGCAGGAAGCCGTGCACCCCGAAGCGAACATCATTTTCGGTGCCGTCATCGACGACACCCTCGGCGACGAGGTTCGGGTCACTGTCATCGCCGCCGGATTCGATGGGGGAGAACCGGGCGCCAAGCCTGCCGAGGTGCGCCGCTCCGACCTGGTGGCGGCCGGGATCGCGGCCGGTGCCAGCTCTGCCGCCGTCGGTTTCGGGGCGGAAGCCTCCGAACCGCGGTCGTATGCTGCGGCTGAAGCCACGGACACCTCGGTCTGGCAGCACGCCGACGCGGGCGCCGCGATCGTCGCCGACCCTGCGTTCGAGGATGAGTCTGACGACCTCGACATTCCCGATTTCCTGAAGTAACCCGTAACTTCGCGCACCGCTTTGCCACACATCTCGGCCGAGGGAATATCGTCATGAGTCTGCCGACTCCCGGTTCGCCGTCCCTCTCCGAGAGGCTCGACGCTGTGCGTGAGCGGGTGGCGGAGGCGGCGACGACAGCAGGGCGAGTGGGCGACGACATCACGATCATTGTGGTGACGAAGTTCCACCCGGCCTCGCTGATTCGGGAACTCGCTGCCCTTGGCGTGCACGACATCGGCGAGAACCGTCACCAGGAGGCCCAGGCGAAGGCTGCAGAACTGGCGGACGTCGAGCTGAATTGGCATTTTGTCGGGCAGGTGCAAGGTAAGAAGGCCCGGCAGGTGCGCTCGTATGCGAACGTCATTCATTCGGTCGACCGTCCCGCTCTGGTGGATGCGCTCGTGTCCACCGAACATGAGGTCGCTTGTTTCCTGCAGGTCAACCTGACCGACGACACGGGCCGGGGAGGCGTGGATCCCGCCGGCGTCGAGCCTCTCGCCGAGCGGGTCCTCGCTGCCCCCGGTCTTCGGCTCCTCGGTTTGATGGCCGTGGCGCCCCTCGGAGCGGAGGCAAGGCGGTCCTTCGCCCAGGTTCGCGAGCTCGGCGAGCGAGTGAGGATGCTCGCCCCGGAAGCGACCTCACTCTCGATGGGGATGTCGCAAGACTTCCCCGACGCGATCGCCGAAGGGGCGACACACCTAAGAATTGGCACCGCAATCACCGGGAATCGCCCGGCTGAGCGTTAATCTCGTCAAGAGAAGTATCACCGACACGGAGGTGGAGATGTCCAACCCGCTCAAGAAAACCATGGTCTACCTGGGTCTGGCAGACGAAGAGCTGGAATATGAGTCGCCTGCTGCCCAGCTCGCGCCCGTTTCCGCGGTTCCCAGTGCTGTCGGCCAGGGTTCCGGCTCGCAGGGAGGGTCAACCCACAGCGCGGCCGGTCGCGCGCCTGTGACCCCGCTGCACAAGACCTCCACCCCCAAGAATGCGGCGGCTTCGGACATGAATGAGATCCTCACGGTTCACCCGCGGCACTACCGCGACGCACAGGTCATTGCTGAATCCTTCCGGGATGGTGTTCCGGTCATCATCAATCTGTCTCAAATGAGCGACGGGGATGCTCGTCGCCTGATCGACTTCGCTAGCGGCCTCTCGCAGGGACTGTACGGCAAGATCGAGCGGGTGACGGCCAAGGTGTTCCTGCTCTCGCCGTCGCACGTGGTCGTGTCGGGCGAGAACTCCTCGGAGGACTCCGACGTCGAGACGTCGTTCTTCGCGCAGTCCTGACAGCCTTCGTGTTCCTCATCGCGCTCCTTTTCAACCTCGTGTACTTCGCGCTACTGCTGTACTTCTTCGCACTGTGGGCACGGTTCATCCTCGACCTGGTGCGCACCGTGAATCGCAGTTGGCGGCCTCGCGGGGTCGGACTCGTGCTCAGCGAGGTCGTCTACGTCGCAACGGATCCGCCGATCCGGTTCTTCCGTCGACTGCTGCCGCCGTTACGGATCGGACCGATCGCCTTCGATTTCGGGTGGAGCCTGACAATGTTGTGCTGCATCATCGGCATGTGGATCGCCTCCGCCCTGGCGCGTCTGGCCTGAGCACCGGGCGATGTATTCTGAAGGCGTGACGCGGTGGGTGGAGCGTGCCGGCCGTTCGCCGGACTTTGCTAGCGTTAGTTGAACGTAAAAGAACTGTTCGCACAATTCTCAAGCTTAAAAAGGGTGGAAAGCCATGGCGCTAACTCCGGAAGATGTAGTCAACAAGCGGTTCCAGTCGACCAAGTTCCGCGAGGGATACGACCAGGATGAGGTCGATGACTTCCTCGACGAGGTCGTCGTTGAACTGCGCCGCCTCAACCAGGAGAACGAGGAACTGCGTGCGCGCCTGACCGAGGGCGGCAACGCCGAGCCCGCCCGTGCCAAGGAGACCGCTTCCGAGACGGTCGCCACACCCAAGGTCGCAGCTGCCCCCACCCCAGCACCTGCCCCGGTCCCGGTGCCCGTGCCGGCTGCTGCCGCTCCCGCCGCCTCCGCGGTGGATGAGACCGAAGGCACCACCAACCTGCTGCAGCTTGCTCGACGCCTGCACGAAGAGCACGTCAAGGAAGGCGCTGAGAAGCGCGACGCCCTCATCGCGGAGGGACACGCCACGGCAGCGCGAGTCGTCGCCGAGGCGGAAGCCAAGCAGCGTGCCCAGATCAAGGTGCTCGACCAGGAGCGTTCCGTGCTCGAGAAGAAGATCGACGAGCTGCGGGTGTTCGAACGGGAGTACCGCCAGAAGCTGAAGAGCTACATCGAGGGGCAGCTGCGGGACCTCGATGCCGGTTCACCGGTTGGTGCGGGTGTCGGGTCAGACTCCGGCAATGCCCCGAAGTCCAGCTTCCAGGGCTTTGGCGCGTAGCGCCGGAGCGAAGGTCAGTCCCGGCGCACTCCTCGTCCTGGCCGTCGTTGCCCTGGGCGCTTATGCGCTGGACCAATTCAGCAAGTTCCTCGTCGTCACCAACCTGACGGAGGGTGACGTGGTCCGGGTTCTGGACGATGTGCTGCAACTGCACTTCGTCCGGAACCCGGGCGCCGCGTTCTCCCTGGCCAGTGGGATGACGTGGATTTTCTCCATCATCGCCACGGGCGTGGTCGCCTTCATCGTCTGGTTCGCCGGCCGCATCCGCTCCATCGCCTGGTCGCTGGTATTCGGGCTCCTGCTCGGCGGCGTCCTCGGCAACCTGACCGACCGGTTGCTCCGGGAGCCCGGATTCGGTCTCGGTCATGTCGTCGACTTCATTTCCACGCCGTGGATGATCCCCGCGATCTACAACATCGCTGACATCTGCATCGTGTCGAGCATGATCCTGTTCATGATCCTGACGATCCGGGGCATCGGCCTGGACGGAAAGCGAACGGAGTCGCCGCGGGGGAAGAGCGCGGAGGATTCCGCTCCCGACGAGACGTCGGCAGGGGCACGGCCGGCGCGGTCAGAGTCTGCCTGAGGTTGCAATGGAATCTCGCTCCCTTCCCCTTCCCGATGGCCTCGCTGGCGTGCGCGTTGACGCAGGTCTGGCCAAGCTCCTCGGATTCTCCCGCAGCTTTGCCGCCGAGGTGGCTGAGGCGGGCGGGGTCACGCTGGACGGTACGGTGGTCGGCAAGTCCGACCGGCTCCGCGGCGGAAGCTGGTTGGAGGTGTCTTGGCAACCCAAGGAAGACATCGCGATCGTTCCCATCCCGGTCCCCGACCTCAGCATCGTCCACGACGATGAGAGCATCGTCGTGGTCAACAAGCCCGCCGGCGTAGCTGCGCACCCGAGCGTGGGCTGGACCGGCCCTACTGTGGTGGGCGCGCTCTCAGCCGCGGGGTACCGGATTTCGACGTCCGGTGCTGCCGAGCGGGCCGGTGTTGTGCACCGCCTCGATGCCGGCACGAGCGGGCTGATGGTCGTAGCAAAGTCCGAGGCGGCCTACACAGCCCTGAAACGAGCCTTCCACGACCGCGAAGTCGAGAAAATTTACCATGCAGTCGTGCAGGGGCACCCTGACCCGTTGGCCGGCACCATCGACGCACCGATCGGGCGTCACCCCCGCTCTGACTGGAAGTTCGCCGTCGTCGCCGAGGGCAAAAACTCCGTTACCCACTACGAAACGCTGGAGGCTTTCCCCTCGGCCTCGCTCCTCGAAATCCATCTGGAGACGGGGCGCACGCATCAGATTCGCGTGCACATGGCGGCTCAGCGGCATCCGTGCGTGGGCGACGCCATGTACGGCGCAGATCCCACCATCTCCGCCCGGTTGCGGCTGACCCGACAGTGGCTCCACGCGCGCCAGCTCGCTTTCTCTCATCCCGAGTCCGGTGCATGGACGACCTTCATGGCCGACTACCCGGACGACCTGTCGGACGCGCTTCGTGTCCTCCGCGGCGATTAGGCTAGGAACTCCACCACCCAGCGTTTCGGAGCAGTCTTGTCCCCTCAGAGTGATTCGTTCGTTCACCTTCACGTGCACAGCGAGTACTCGATGCTCGACGGTGCCGCTCGTGTGAAGCCCCTCATCGAGGCCGCCGTGGAGCAGCGGATGCCGGCGGTCGCGGTCACCGATCACGGGAACGTCTTCGGCGCCTTCGATTTCTGGCGTACCGCGACGGATGCCGGAATCAAGCCGATCATCGGCACCGAGGCCTACATCACCCCCGGCACCCACCGTGGAGATAAGACGCGAGTGCGCTGGGGTACCGGCGCGCAGAGCGGTGACGACGTTGGCGGCAGCGGAGCGTACACGCACATGACCCTGCTCTCCGAGAGCACGGAGGGTATGCACAACCTGTTCCGGTTATCCTCACGGGCCTCTCTGGAGGGCTACTACTTCAAGCCCCGCATGGACAGGGAACTGCTCAGCCAGTACTCCACCGGTCTTATCGGCACGACAGGATGCGCGGGCGGTGAGGTGCAGACACGCCTTCGGCTCGGGCAGTACGAGGAGGCGAAGCAAGCGGCGGCGGAGTTCCGCGACATCTTCGGCCGCGAGAACTTCTTCTGTGAAGTCATGGATCACGGGATCGACGTAGAGCGGCGCACGATGAGCGATCTCTTGCGACTGGCCAAAGAGCTGGACCTGCCGCTCGTGGCCACCAACGATCTGCATTACACCCATGCCCACGATGCCACCGCCCACGCAGCGCTCCTCTGCGTTCAGTCCGCTTCCACACTCGACGATCCCAACCGGTTCAAGTTCGATTCGGACGAGTTCTACTTGAAGCCCGCATCGGAGATGCGCCAGATCTTCCGCGACAATCCCGAGGCTTGCGATAACACGCTGCTCATCGCAGAGCGTTGCGAGGTGGCCTTCAACACGCAGGCCAACTACATGCCGCGGTTCCCCGTGCCCGAAGGGGAGACGGAGGAAACCTGGTTCATCAAAGAGGTCGAGACGGGTCTCGTCGCCCGTTACCCGAACGGGATCCCCGACGATGTGCGCCGGCAGGCGAACTACGAGGTGGGAGTCATCTCCCAGATGGGCTTCCCCGGCTACTTCCTGGTGGTCGCCGACTTCATCAACTGGTCCAGGCGTAACGGCATCCGCGTGGGGCCCGGGCGAGGTTCAGGAGCTGGGTCGATGGCCGCGTACGTCATGGGCATCACGGATCTCGACCCGCTGCGGCACGGTCTGATCTTCGAGCGGTTCCTGAACCCCGACCGTGTTTCTATGCCCGACTTCGATGTGGACTTTGACGAGCGCCGACGCGGCGAGGTCATCCGTTACGTCACGGAGAAGTACGGCGACGAGCGGGTGGCACAGATCGTCACCTACGGCACGATCAAGGCCAAGCAGGCGCTGAAGGATTCCTCGCGTGTGCTCGGATTCCCCTTCGGCATGGGCGACAAACTCACCAAAGCGATGCCGCCGGCGATCATGGGCAAGGACGTCCCTCTAGCGGGCATGTTCGACAAGGACCACCCGCGGTACAAGGAAGCCGGCGACTTCCGCGCTCTAATCGAGTCCGACCCCGAAGCCAGGACCGTCTTCGACACCGCCCTCGGCATCGAGAACCTGAAACGCCAGTGGGGCGTCCACGCCGCCGGGGTGATCATGTCGAGTGACCCGCTCATCGACATCATCCCCATCATGAAGCGCGAGCAGGACGGACAGATCGTCACCCAGTTCGACTACCCGGCCTGTGAGGCGCTCGGGCTGATCAAAATGGACTTCCTGGGCCTTCGGAACCTGACGATCATCGATGACGCGCTGGATAACATCGAGGCGAACCGAGGGCACCGGCCGGTGCTCGAAGACCTGGATCTCGACGACCAACTGGCGTACGAATTGCTCGCGCGGGGCGACACCCTCGGCGTGTTCCAGCTCGACGGCGGGCCTATGCGGTCGCTGCTGCGGCTGATGAAGCCCGACAACTTCGAGGACATCTCCGCCGTGATCGCCCTCTATCGGCCGGGTCCCATGGGCGCGAACTCGCATACCAACTATGCCCTCCGCAAGACCGCGCAGCAGGAGATCACACCGATCCACGCGGAGCTCGAGGAGCCGCTGCAGGAAATCATCGGCAACACCTACGGTCTGATCGTGTACCAGGAACAGGTCATGTCGATCGCGCAGAAGCTGGCCGGGTTCTCCCTCGGTCAGGCGGACCTTCTGCGCCGTGCCATGGGCAAGAAGAAGAAGTCAGAACTCGACAAGCAGTTCGAGGGTTTCTCGCAGGGGATGCAGGCGAACGGCTATTCGAAGGATGCGATCCAGACCATCTGGAACATCCTTCTTCCGTTCTCCGACTACGCCTTCAACAAGGCCCACTCCGCGGCATACGGGGTCCTGTCGTACTGGACCGCATATCTGAAGGCGCACTATCCCGCCGAATACATGGCTGCGCTTCTTACGAGCGTTGGTGACGCGAGGGACAAACTCGCAATCTACCTCAACGAGTGCCGTCGGATGGGAATCCGTGTGTTGCCGCCGGATGTCAACGAGTCGATCGGATTCTTCGCGGCCGTGGGCACCGATATCCGTTTCGGCCTGGGAGCAGTACGAAACGTCGGCTTCAACGTGGTCGGTGCCATCCGCGCAGCCCGGGAAGAGAAGGGGAGGTTCGAGTCGTTCCACGACTTCCTCCGGAAAGTACCTCTCCCCGTCGCGAACAAACGCACGGTGGAGTCGTTGGTCAAAGCCGGTGCCTTCGACTCGCTCGGCGCTACCCGGCGCGCCATGGTCGAGATTCACGAGGCGGCTGTTGAATCCGCGGTGAAAATCAAACGGGACGAGGAGCACGGCAACGTCGGATTCGACTTCGCCAGTCTCTTCGATGAACCTCAGAGCTCCGAGCGCGTTCCCGACCGCCCGGAGTGGGCGAAGAAGGAGAAGCTCGCGTTCGAACGCGACATGCTCGGGCTGTATGTGTCCGACCATCCGTTGGCCGGGCTCGAGATCCCGTTGGCAAAGCACGCCAGCACCACGATCGCGGATCTGATGGCCTCGGAACAGACTCAGGACGGTGACACGGTCACGATCGCCGGGCTCATCACCAGTGTGCAGCACCGCACCGCGAAGAACTCCGGCAACCAGTACGGCATGATCCAGGTCGAGGACTTCGGTGGGGAGATCACCGTCATGTTCATGGGCAAGGGCTATCAGGAGTTCGCTCCCGCGCTCGTGAACGACTCCGTGGTGGTGGTGCGGGGTCGCGTCAGTATGCGTGATGATGGAATGAACCTGCACGCCTACAGCCTGTTCGCCCCTGACGTCGGGCAGGCATCCGACTCGGGTCCGCTGGCGATCACCTTGGCGGAGGCACGAGCTACGACCGACACGGTGAAGGCGTTAGGCGATGTACTGATCCGGCACGGCGGCCAGTCCGAGGTGCGGCTGAAGCTGGTGAAGGGCAACTCCGCGCGAGTGTTCGAACTGCCGTACCAGGTGACGGTCAGCGCGGACCTGTTCGGAGAGCTGAAGAGCTTGCTCGGGCCGTACTGCCTGGCCTAACCGGCCCCACCTGGCGATGGGGCTCCCTGGCGATGGGGCTCCCTGGCGACCGGGGGACTTCCGCTAGACCTCGCGGCCCGGCGCCCGGTAGGTGCGTTCGTGGTACAGGAGAGCCTCGTCGTCCGCCCCCATGCCCCCCTCCTCGATCTGCACCACCACAAGGGCATTGTTGTGCACAGGGACCCGCTCAACGATGCGGCCGATCATCCAGGAGGTGACGTCCTTCAGCACGGGCAGTCCGTAGGGTCCGGGTTCCCAGTGGTCGCCGTCGAAACGGTGCTCGAACGGTCCGGACAGTCGCTCCGCCACAGCGCGGTTGCGTACACCGAGGATGTGGATGACGACCCGGTCATTCTCGATGATGGCCGGCCAGGCGCTGGCAGACCGGGCCATGTTGAAGCTCGCCAACGGCGGGACCGCGGCGAGCGAGGCGAGAGAGGTGGCAGTGAATCCGACCGGCGTGCCATCCGCTCGGAGTGACGTGATTCCGGCCACTCCCGCGGCGTGCCGCCGGAAGGCATGCTTGAAGGCGGCCAGGTCGGCGGGGGCATGCGGGTCGCCGTCAACCGGCGGCAGTGCTTGTGCGACAAGGAGGTGCTGCCCCTGCGCCTTCTGGCCCGGAGCCGGCTGTTCGGGTGCCGGCTGAGCCGCCCTGGGCTGCGAGGGTGTTGCTGAGGGGCCGCTTGCCACGTTGCTCCCGGTGGCGGGGATGGCGGTGGTGTCATTCATGCTTGTGCATCACACTCCTTCGTTCCCAGACTATTCCTTGACGAGCCGGGCGAACGCTGACCGGACAGGGGCGGACGTCGCACCGGCACGGCCCGGCGAGGGCGGATAGGCTGGAACGGCGATGATCCAGACCATAGACCTGCGAGGCGGCCGCCTCAGCCCTGCCCAACTTCTTGCTGCCGTGCCCCGTGCACGAACTGATGTCGCAGCTGCAAGCGACACCGCCGCAGACCTGATCGACGATGTGCGCGCGCGCGGCGAGGCCGCCCTGCTCGACCAGGCGGAGCGACTGGACCGCGTGCGCCCCGGCAGCGTCAGAGTGCCCGCCGGCGACATCGCCGAGGCTCTGGCCGGACTCGCCCCGGCAGTCCGAGCGGCGATCGAGGAGACCATCCGTCGGGTGCGCCTGGCCAGCGAGGCACAGGTTCCGCCGCCGGTGACCACGCTGCTCGCCGATGGTGCCCAGATCACCCAACGGTGGCAACCCGTTGACCGTGTGGGGCTGTACGTTCCTGGCGGCAAAGCGGTCTATCCCTCGAGCGTGGTCATGAACGTGGTGCCGGCGCAGGTAGCCGGTGTTCGCTCGATTGCCCTTGCATCCCCACCGCAAGCTGAGTTCGGCGGGCGGGTGCACCCGACGATCCTTGCGGTCGCCGCGATTCTCGGCATTGATGAGATCTACGCCATGGGTGGTGCCGGAGCCATCGGCGCCTTCGCCTACGGGGTCGAAGATATCGGATTGGATCCGGTGCAACTGGTGACCGGTCCGGGCAATGTCTACGTCGCTGCGGCAAAACGGCTGGTCCGAGGTCAGACCGGTATCGACTCAGAGGCTGGACCCACCGACATTCTCGTTATCGCTGACGACTCCGCCGATCCTCTGCTGGTGGCCGCGGACCTCGTGAGCCAGGCCGAGCACGACGAACTCGCAGCAGCAGTCCTGGTCACAGATTCCGTTGCTCTTGCCCGAGAGGTGGAGACACGCTTGCGCGCGCTGGCGTCGACGACCACCCACTCGGCAAGGGTGACCGCCGCGCTCGGTGGCACACAGTCTGCCCTCGTTCTCGTGGACGATCTTGCCGCTGCTGCCGAGTTCAGCAATGCCTTCGGTCCGGAACACCTCGAGATCCAGACCCGTGAACCGGGATCGGTGCTGGCCACGATCCAGAACGCGGGAGCGATCTTCCTCGGGCCGCATTCGCCGGTGAGTCTCGGGGACTACGCGGCCGGATCGAACCACGTGCTTCCCACGGGGGGACAGGCGCGTTTCTCCTCCGGCCTGGGCGCCTACACCTTCCTGCGGCCGCAGCAGGTGGTGCACTACTCGCGCACCGCATTGAAAGCCGTCGCCCACCATATTGCCGCGCTCTCCGATGCGGAGGCGCTCCCTGCGCACGGCGATGCAGTCACGGCGAGGTTCCGGGCTCTCTGACGGCCGCCGGGCGCACCTAGCGCTCGGTGGCGGCGGTACCCGTTGAGGGGGCACTCACCACGGACGGCATCCGCCCCCCTGCCGCACACTAGGCTGGAGCCACAATGTTCTGCCCGTTCTGCCGCCACCCGGACTCGCGAGTCATTGACTCGCGCACGAGCGACGACGGGCTTTCCATCCGTCGGCGCCGACAATGCCCCGAATGCGGGCGCCGGTTCAGCACGACCGAGACGGCGAGCCTGAACATCATCAAACGCAGTGGTGTCGTGGAGCCGTTCAGCCGCGAGAAGATCGTGGCCGGTGTGCGGAAGGCATGTCAGGGTCGTCCGGTCACCGACTCCGACCTTGCCATGCTCGCCCAGAAAGTCGAGGAGACGATTCGGCAGACGGGCGCCTCGCAGATCGACGCCAACGACATCGGCCTGGCGATCCTCCCTCCGCTGCGCGAGCTCGACGAAGTGGCCTACCTCCGCTTCGCGAGCGTTTACCAGGCCTTCGACTCGCTGGACGACTTCGAGAGCGCCATCGGGCAGTTGCGAGCGGAACACACCAATCCCGCCGCGGGCGCGCTGGCCGAATCCGAGTTATAGGCCCATGTATCCGCTGTTCTTCTCCGTTGTTCTGTCGAAAATCGATCCGGAGCGCGCGCATCACCTCGCTTTCGCTGTGATTCGGCTCCTTCCCACACTCGGTCTCGGTCGTCTCGTGCACCGCTTCACACGACCCCGCACCGATCTCGCCGTTGAGACGCTCGGATTGAGGTTCGATTCGCCGTTCGGTCTCGCAGCCGGCTTCGACAAGGACGGCAAGGCCGTGATAGGCCTCGGACAACTCGGATTTGGTCACGTCGAAGTTGGGACGCTCACCGCGATCCCACAGCCCGGAAACCCACGGCCGCGTCTGTTCCGGCTGATCCGTGATCGTGCAGTCATCAACCGTATGGGCTTCAACAACGCTGGCGCAGCGGCTGCGGTCACCAGGTTGAAAAGCGTACGCACGACCCAGTACCGGCCGGTGCTCGGCATCAACATCGGCAAGAGCCGGGTGGTGGACGTAGAGGATGCGACGGCCGACTACCTCGCCAGCACCGCCCTGCTCGCGCCACTCGCTGACTACCTCGTCGTGAACGTGAGCTCTCCCAATACACCCGGCCTGCGTGGCTTGCAGGAGCTCGATCGGCTGGCTCCCCTGCTGAGCGCAGTGAAGCTCTCCGCTGGCGAGACTCCACTGCTCGTGAAGATCGCGCCCGACCTAGGCGACGAGGAGGTGACGCGCATCGCGCAGCTCACAGTCGATCTCGGCCTCGACGGGATCATCGCAACGAACACGACGCTGTCGCGGGCGGACCTGGTGACCGACGCCCGAACTGTCGACGGGGCCGGCGCAGGGGGGCTTTCCGGCGCTCCTCTCGCCGCTCGCTCGCTCGCTGTACTGCGGATGATCCGGGCGCAGGTGCCACGGGAACTCTGTGTCATCTCAGTGGGAGGCGTCGAGACGGCTGAAGACGTGGCTGAGCGCCTCGAAGCCGGCGCGACCCTGGTGCAGGGCTACACCGCATTCCTCTACCGGGGGCCGCTCTGGGCTCGCCAGGTGAACCGCGGACTGGACCGGCTGGTCGGCAGCCGCTGACCGTCGCAGATTTGTAGAGATCGTACGCTCCGGCCCGGTCCACCGGTGCCGGACCGTACGATCCGACCGTCCCGTCTGGTCGACGAGGCGGGAGCCTTGAGGGCTGCGCTACAGCAGGTCCTGATCGGACAGTTGGTGGAGGATGCTGGCGCCGTCCGGGCCGTACACCCACGGGGCATCAGGCGTCCCGTGCGGGGCATCCTTGGATCGCCCGCCGGCGAGCACAGCCTCACCCGGGGAGAGTTGACGGATCGCCACGGCTGCGACACTGCCGGGATGATCTTTCTGGAACGCGGTGTAGATCGCCTCGTCATGCTGGCCGTCGTCGCCGATGAGGATCCAACGCACGTGGGGGAATTCCTCGGCGAGGCGCGTGAGGTTGGCCCGCTTGTGGTCACGACCGCTGCGGAACCAGCGGTCGTGCGTCGGTCCCCAGTCGGTGAGAAGCAGCGCCCCCGGCGGGTACAGATTGCGGGAGAGGAACCGGCTGAGTGTTGGCGCGACGTTCCAGGCGCCGGTTGAGAGATAGATGACCGGTCCCTCCGGGGAGGTGCTGGCAATTCGTTCCAGGAGTACAGCCATCCCGGGCGTCGGTACACGGGCGTGCTCATCGAGCACGAAGGTGTTCCAGGCGGCCAGCAATGGGCGCGGGAGCGCGGTCACCATCACGGTGTCATCGACGTCGGAGACGATGCCCCGGCGCGCCGTCGGCGAAACGATGAAGACTGGCGCCTCCACCGCGACGGAGTCCTCGGTCCGGAGCTCCGCGACATGCCACCCCGGGCTGAGGGTGACCTTCACCACCGTGTCGACGACGCCGCCGCGGTCTGCGCGCACGTGGTGTGTCTGCCCATCGATGTCGATGGTGACTGTGACGTCGTTCACCGGCACGCTCGTGAAACTGCGCCACCCGCGGATACCGGCGTAGCGCGCTCCTCGTGAGTGTTTCTCCGCCAACTCCGGTTTGGCCAGAAGAACTCGGCAGAGAATTCGAACCCACTCGGTGGACCCGTACCCGGTGTAGGGGATGACTGTCGCCCGGTACCCTCGGCGTCGGGCGAACCGTTCCCGGATCTCGTGCAGCCGGTCCTCGATCCGTGCCGCCCGATGCATGATCAGGGCAGGGGTGACCTGCGGCGTCGGTATATTCGGGCGTTTGGACATTTCCTCAGTCTCCCATGCCCGCTCCAGCTTCGGGCGCAGCAGCCGCAGACGGGCGTGGTCGGAAGCACTCTGGAACCACCGCTAGACTCTGAGTTTGTCTGAGGAGGAAAAGTGTCGCTTGGTGACTTGTTCGAAACGGAGAGTGACCCGCAGGGTCAGCTGATCCGCACCGAACCACTGCAACAGCGCAGCGCTGAGCGCTTGACCGCGTTGCTTGACGCGGCCGCAGCCGTCGTTGATGAAGTCGGGTTCGACCGCATCACGACAGCGATGGTCGCCGAACGCGCAGGAGCGTCAATCGGCACCGTCTATCGGTACTACCCCGACCGGGTGGCCGTGCTGCAGGCCTTGCGCGAACGGGCCATCGCCCGGTTCCGAATGCGTGTCGCCGAAGAACTCACCATCTCCGAACCCGAGACCTGGTGGGATGCCGTCGATTGCGCAGTCACCGCGTTCGTCACCCTTTACCGGTCGGAGCCGGGCTTCCGGATCATGCATTTCGCCGACCGTGAACGTTCGCCCATCAACAACGAGACCGACCTCGTGTCGGGGTTCTTCGCTCGTCGCCTGGCCGGTGCGCTCGCTGAGGAGTTCGGGCTGCCCGGTGGCGTCAACCTCATCTTCCACCTGGAGGTCGCCGTCGAAATGGCCGACGCCCTTCTCTCACGCGCCTTCTACTCGGACCCCCAGGGTGACGACAGGTTCATCTCCGAGTGCCGTCGCGTCGTGCACGACTACCTCGTCGGCTACTACGGACCCAGCGCGCACTGATCCTCCGTTACTGGTCGCACTGTTCCCGGCGCGTATTGTTCCCAGCGGCACCGGCGTGAAGGCTGAGAGGTCTGCTGAATCCCGGCGGCCAAAACGGCTCGTGCGGAGATCGCACCAGCCGTCTCGCTCATGTCGGCGAGCACAGTACGGCTCGTGTGGAAGTGCAGAACGAAAAGCAATCCCCTTTGCCTGCCGCAGCGACGATGGTTGGGTGAGTATCCGGCAGGTTGTGGCAGGATGCAAAGCCTCGACGCATGACAAGGGATGAACCACTTCTATGATCGAGTTCAGGTCCGTGACGAAGCGATTCCCCGACGGCACCCTCGCCGTCGAGGACTTCAACCTCGTCATGCCGTCTCGGAAGACGACCGTGCTCGTAGGCTCCTCGGGCTCCGGCAAGACAACGCTGTTGCGCATGATCAACCGGATGGTGGACCCGACGGGCGGTGTGGTCGAGATCGATGGCACCGACGTGGCCTCGGTGGAGCCCGTGAAGCTTCGCCGAAGCATCGGATATGTGATGCAGAATTCGGGGCTCCTACCCCACCGTAAGGTCGTGGACAACGTAGCGACCGTCCCGCTTCTCAGCCGTGTTCCCCGCAAGAAAGCCCGGGCCGACGCGTTGGCCCTGCTCGACGTCGTGGGCCTTGACCGCGCCTTGGCAAACCGATATCCAAGCCAGCTCTCCGGCGGGCAGCAGCAACGCGTCGGTGTCGCGCGGGGCCTCGCCGTCAACCCGAACATACTGCTCATGGACGAACCGTTCGGTGCTGTCGATCCGATCGTACGCGCCGAACTGCAGCGCGAACTCATCCGGCTCCAACGTGACCTCGACAAGACCGTTGTCTTCGTCACGCACGACATCGAAGAGGCGTTCCTGCTCGCCGACCAGGTCGTCATCCTGAAACATGGCGGGCGGATAGCGCAGGTCGGAGCGCCCGCTGAGATCCTGGCACACCCGGCCGACGATTTCGTGGCGAGTTTCGTCGGCGCGGACCGCGGCCGACGCGCCCTGCACGTGGAGAACCACGGTGGCGGCGACATCCTCGTCGACAGTGAGGGGCGGCTCGCTGGCGTCCTCGCCGCGGCATCCGCAAGCGAAGCAAAGGCCGGTCCCGTTTCGGGCCCGGGTGCCTCGGCGCAGGGTCAGGATCCGCGGTGAGCTGGGTATGGTCGAACCTTGACCTCATCTGGGACCGGACCCTCGATCATGTGGTCCTGAGCGTCCCGCCGATAGTCCTGGCCTTGCTCCTCTCTGTGCCACTTGGAGCGCTCGCCAACCGGTACCGCGTCAGCCGCGGCGTCATCCTCAGCGCCGCCGGTCTCCTCTACGCGATCCCGTCCCTGCCGCTGCTCATCGTGATTCCCGCGGTCGTCGGCACGAGCGCACGCTCTCCCGTTACCTTGATCATCGCTCTGACGTTGTACGGGATCGCTCTCATGGTGCGCGTAGTCGCGGACGGGCTGGCCTCCGTCGATCCGGATGTGCGACAGTCGGCCAGCGCTGTGGGATCTTCCGCCTGGCAGTCCTTCTGGCACGTCGAGCTTCCACTCTCGGGCCCGGTTCTCCTCGCGGGACTGCGCGTGGTGGCCGTGAGCACGGTCAGCTTGGCCACGATCGGAGCGGTGATCGGTGTGAAAAGCCTCGGGAGCCTGTTCACGGATGGTCTCCAGCGCGGGATTCAGGCGGAGGTTCTGTCGGGAATCGTCATGACGGTGCTGCTGGCGGTCATCCTGGATGCGTTGATCGTGGCCGCAGGGCATGCACTGATGCCGTGGAGCCGGACTCCGCTCCCGGTGAGATCACGAAACGGAGCGCCTGGGGGAGCAGAGGCATGAACCTGTTCCTCCAGGCGCTTAACTGGGTGCTCGATCCCGCCCACTACTCCGGACCCAACGGGATCCCGGTCCGGCTCGTCGAACACGTGGCGTTCACCGGACTGACACTCGTGATGGCCGCGGTGATCGCGATCCCGGTCGGGTTCGTCATCGGGCATACCGGACGTGGACGGGGCGCCGCTGTTGCGCTGTCCGGCGCTCTCCGTGCGATTCCGACCCTCGGCTTGCTCACCTTGGTGGCGCTTGTGGTCGGCGTCGGGTTGGAGGCTCCGTATGTCGCCCTGACCATCCTCGCCATCCCTCCGATCCTCGCCGGCTCCTATTCGGGATTCGAAGCGATTGATCGTCGCACCATCGACGCGGCTCGGGCGATCGGGATGTCCGAAGGCCAGATCGTGCGCAAGGTCGAGCTGCCGCTTGGTCTGCCGCTTCTTCTCGGCGGGCTTCGTTCGGCGGTCCTTCAGGTGGTGGCAACGGCGACCCTGGCCGCCTACGTGGCCGACTTCGGGCTCGGGCGCTTCCTCTTCTCCGGCCTGAAGACGAACGACTATGCGCAGATGCTCGGCGGATCGATCCTGGTGATCTTGCTGGCTTTGGTGCTCGATGGAATCTTTGCGGCGGCGCAGAGGTTTGTCGTACCACGTGGCGTTTCTGCGGGGCGCTTCGAAGACACCCGTGCGCGGTCAACCCGACTGGCACGGTGATGGGAATTCTCATCGACGAAGGGGAGAAGACGATGTTCACAGCACGAAGAGGGCGACTGGCGCTGATCGGCGCAGTCTCGGTCGGGGCCGTCGTAGCACTGGCAGGGTGTGCGTCCGGTGACCCCCTCGACTCGGGTGGAAGCAGCTCGGGTTCTGGTTCAGGCGGGTCGGAGACACTAGTCATCGGGTCGCAGGACTACTACTCGAACGAGGTCATCGCCGAGATCTATGCCCAGGCGCTCGAAGCCAACGATTTCACTGTCGATCGCCAGTTCCGAATCGGGCAGCGCGAGGTCTACTTGCCAGAAATCACGTCGGGCTCCATCGATGTCTTCCCCGAATACACCGGCAGCCTTCTGCAGGCGCTTGACAAGCAGGCAGCAGGTGGCACCGCCGACGAGGTCTACACCGAACTTCAGGACGCCCTTCCCGAGGGTGTGAGGGTTCTGGACAAGGCAGCTGCCGCCGACCAGAACTCGTGGACAGTGACGCAGGACTTCGCCTCGAAGTACAAGCTCACTGACATCGCGTCGCTCGCCAATGTCACCGAGCCGATCACGGTCGGCGGCAACTCTGAGCTGGAGTCCAGGCCCTACGGCCCCACCGCCTTGAAGGAGAAGTACGGCATCGAGGTCGCCGGCTTCGTTCCCATCGAGGACAGCGCCGGACCTCTCACGGTCAAGGCGCTGGTGGACAACACGATCCAGCTGGCCAACATCTACACCGCAGACCCGAACATCAAGTCCAATAACCTCGTGGCGCTGGACGACCCGGAAGGGCTCTTCTTCCCGGACAACATCGTTCCGGTCGTATCTGAGAAGGTGGACGAGACGGCGTCCGAGGTGCTCAACAAAGTCAACGCTGCCTTGAGCGCGGAGGACCTCGTAGACCTGAACGCGCAGAGCTTCAACGAACAGAAGTCTGCCGAGGAGATCGCCGCAGCCTGGCTGAAGCGAGCAGCCCTCTTCTAAGGGGAGTGCCCTGCGGGAGGTCGAGCAGGCACCTCCCGCCGCACCCGCGGGTTCGGCCGTGCCGCCTCCGCGGGTGCCGCCTTCCGGGTCCGTCTATTCCGTGGAGGACTCCTCGTGTTCCATATGCCTGGCCTCGCGGTGACCCAGCCATCTCTTCACCACGTAGGCGAGGAGGATGAACACGATGACGGCCCCCACAAAGTAGTAGCCCGCGAAATGCAATCTGTCGGACAGTTCCCGGTATCCCCCCGCGGCCGCTGAGCCGACCGTCACATACGCCACAGCCCAGATGACGCAGGCGGGCACCGTCCATTTCATGAAGGTGCGATAGCGCATCGAACTCATCCCCACAGTCAGGGGTATGAGGGAGTGGAGCACAGGCAGGAACCGGGACAGGAAGACAGCGATGCCGCCGCGCCTCCGCAGGTACGTCTCCGCCTTAGCCCAGTTCCTCTCGCCGATCCGCCGGCCCAGCCGGCTCGACCGGATCCACGGCCCGAAGTAACGCCCGAGAGCGAAGCCGATGCTCTCCCCGCTCAGCGCACCTGCAACAACGGCCACTACCAGTGCGACGTACTCCACCGCGTTGGCCACAGCTGTGCTTGCCACGATCACGACTGTGTCACCCGGCACGATCAAGCCGACCAGCACAGAGGTCTCCAGAAGGATGCCCAGTCCGGCCAGCAGCGTGCGAACGACCGGGTCGACCCCGGCGACGGTGGTGAGGATCCAATCGAGGATGTCGTTCACCCGACACAGCCTAAGGGTTGGAGCTCACTGCAGACAGGCGTCGCGGACGATTGGGCGGCCCCTGAAGTCCGGGCCGTAGGCTTGACTGGTGGCCGCATTCCTCCGCAGCATCCCCCTGACGGATTGGTACGACCCCGCTGATGCCTTCGACCGCCTTTACGCGGGCGCACGCCACGTCTTCTGGCTCGACGCAGGACCTGGGGCGGAGACCGGCGCGAGCTATCTCGGCGCCGCTTCCGAGCGATCCCGGATGGTGAGCGCGAGCCTCAGGGCGGGCACCGTCACGGTGACGGTGCCCGAGGATCCTCGCGTTCCTGCGGCCACGGTGAAGTCGGACGTCCTCGATTTCCTTCGGGCTGAGCTGACGGATACGGATGCGGCGGTCCGGGCCGAACACTCCACCGAGCCCGGCGTGGGTCCCGGGGGCGGATTCCAGCTGGGGTGGGTGGGGTGGCTCGGGTACGAGATCGGCGCCCGCCTCCTCGGCACCGCGGCCCATCCGTCGCGGTATCCCGATGCCGCGCTGCTCGAAGCCGACCGCATGCTCGCCTTCGACCATGCTGCACGCACGGTGACGCTGCTCGCGCGGGAGCGCCCGGGCGAGACCGACGAGGTCGACCGATGGGTAGCATCTGTTGTTCACCGACTCGCTCAGGGCGGGGGCGGTCCTACCGGCCGCACACCGGTCGATGAGGTGGGTGGACGGTCCCGTTCCGCCCCCCGTTCGGCTGTCCGGCCAGCTGAAGCGACATGGCGGCACGATGAGAGCTCTTACCGGGTGCTGATCGAGCGCTGCCAGGACGCGATCCGGAGGGGTGACGCATACCAGCTGTGCCTTACCAACGAGATCCGAGTGGACGCGGCTCCTGATCCAGTGGAGACCTACCACGCGCTGCGCAACAGCAGCCCAAGCCATCACGGCGGCCTCCTCCGCTTCGGCGACACCGCCCTCCTTAGTGCATCACCCGAACAGTTCCTCACAATCGCACCCGGAGGAGCCATCACGACCAAGCCGATCAAGGGAACCAGGCCCCGCGACGGCGACGCCGCCAGGGACTCTCTCCATCGGGCCGAACTCGTCGCGAGCGAGAAGGAGCGTGCCGAGAATCTGATGATCGTCGATCTCATGCGTAATGACCTCGGCCGGATCGCGGAATTGGGCTCGGTGGCCGTCTCGGACCTCCTCGCCGTGGAGAGCTACGCACAGGTGCATCAGCTGGTGAGCACCGTGGAGGCGAAGCTGCGCCCGGGGGTCAGTGCTGTGGACGCCGTCGCGGCATGTTTTCCCGCCGGGTCGATGACGGGTGCGCCCAAGATCAGCGCCATGGGCATCCTCGACGGTCTGGAAGCCGGCCCCCGGGGCATCTACTCGGGGGTGTTCGGATACTTCGGCCTGGACGGCGCAGCGGACCTTGCCATGGTCATCCGCAGCATCGTCCTAGACCCCGGTGGAGCATCGATCGGCACCGGTGGAGGCATCACGGCGCTTTCGGAGACCGGGGACGAAGTCGAGGAGACCCGGATCAAGGCGGCTGCGCTCCTCGCGGTTCTTGGGGTTTCCTGCGAGACGCGGCAGATGACGCCCCGCCCGGTTTAGTAACCTAGGTCTTTGGCATGCCGCGACAGGCCTGCCCGCAAAGAGCAGAGACGCTCCCATCACCTCAATGAATGAGAGTCCCGTGGCACACGATCACCAGCACGCGCACGACGCGGAATCCGTCGAGCACGACGATGACGTCTACGACTTCGCTGCCATCCAGGCGAAGTGGCAGCCGGTCTGGGAGGAGCTCGCTCCGTTCCGCACCAGCGACCCCGCTGACACCCGTCCACGCAAATATGTTCTCGACATGTTCCCCTACCCGTCGGGCGACCTGCACATGGGTCACGCCGAGGTCTACGCGCTCGGCGACGTCCTGGCGCGCTACTGGCGGCACCAGGGATTCAATGTGCTGCATCCAATCGGCTGGGACTCGTTCGGGCTGCCGGCCGAGAACGCCGCCATCAAGCGGGGGATCGATCCGCGGGGCTGGACCTACGACAACATCGCTCAGCAGAAGAAGAGCATGAAGTTGTACGCGGCATCCTTCGACTGGGACCGTGAACTGCACACTTCCGACCCAGAATTCTACAAATGGAACCAATGGCTGTTCCTGCAGATGTACAAGAAGGGGCTGGCCTACCGTAAGGACAGCTGGGTGAACTGGGACCCGGTGGACCAGACTGTCCTGGCCAACGAACAGGTTCTGCCCGACGGTACATCCGACCGCAGCGGCGCTGTCGTGGTGAAGAAGAAGCTCACCCAGTGGTACTTCAAGATCACCGACTACGCTGACCGGCTGCTCGACGACCTCAACCAGCTGGAGGGCAGCTGGCCAGCCAAGGTGCTCAACATGCAGCGGAATTGGATTGGCCGCTCCATCGGGGCTGACGTCGATTTCGCCATTGAGGGCCGGGAAAAGCCCGTGTCGGTCTTCACCACGAGGCCGGACACCCTCTACGGCGCCACCTTCATGGTGGTTGCGCCTGACGCTGACCTCGCCGCCGAGCTAGTCGCCGGGTCGACACCGGAAATTCAGGAGCGTTTCCAGGAGTACCTGGTGCACGTGCAGAAGAGCACCGAGATGGAACGCCAGAGCACCGACCGTGAGAAGACCGGTGTCTTCCTGGGTCGGTATGCGGTGAATCCCGTCAACGGTGAGCGACTGCCCATCTGGGCTGCCGACTACGTCCTCGCCGACTATGGGCACGGCGCGGTCATGGCCGTTCCCGCGCATGATCAGCGCGACCTGGACTTCGCACGGGCCTTCGACCTCCCTGTTCGCGTCGTCGTCGACACCAACGCACCGTTAACGGGCACCATCCCGGTGATCACGGAGGGCATGCTCGACGGCAGCGAGGAGATTCCTCCGCTCGAACCGCTCGATCCGGTCGCCACCGGGACCGCCCTCGCGGGTGAGGGCCGTCTGATCAACTCGGGCCCCCTGGACGGGCTGAGCAAGAACAGCGCCATCAAACGGATGATCGAGCTCCTCGAAGCGAACGGCACGGGCCGCGCCTCGAAGAACTACCGGCTTCGCGACTGGCTCATCTCGCGCCAACGGTACTGGGGAACACCGATCCCGATCATCCATGCGGAGGACGGGACAGAGGTTCCCGTTCCCGAGGATCAGCTGCCGATCCTCCTGCCTTCCTCGGAGGGTCTCGACCTCAAACCCAAGGGGACGTCGCCGCTCGGCGGCGCCGCCGACTGGGTGAACGTTCCGAGCCCCATCGATGGCACACCAGCCCGGCGCGACGCCGACACGATGGACACCTTTGTCGACAGCTCCTGGTACTTCCTGCGGTTCTTGAACCCCACTGATGACACCCAGGCGTTCGACCCGAAGGAAGCGGACAAGTGGGCTCCTGTCGACCAGTACGTCGGCGGTGTTGAGCACGCGATCCTGCACCTGCTCTATGCGCGGTTCATCACCAAGGTGCTGTTCGACCTTGGACACGTCACGTTCACCGAGCCCTTCTCAGCGCTTCTGAACCAGGGCATGGTGATCCTGGACGGTGCAAAGATGTCCAAGAGCAAGGGAAACCTCGTCTACTTCACCGAGGAGGTCGAGCGTCACGGTGTCGACGCCATCAGACTCACCATGGCCTTCGCCGGCCCGCCTGAAGACGACATCGACTGGGCCGACGTGTCGCCCGTCGGCTCCGCGAAGTTCCTCGCCCGCGCCTGGCGTGTGGCACGGGATGTCACAAGCCCTCCTGAGGTTGAGTGGAAGACTGGAGATCCTGCGCTTCGCCGCGTCACCCACCGGTTCCTTGCGGATGCTCCCAGCTTGGTCGAAGCCTTCAAGTTCAACGTGGTCGTCGCACGACTGATGGAACTGGTCAATGCCACACGTAAGGTGATCGACAGCGGTGCGGGCGCGGCGGATGCCGCCGTGCGCGAAGCCGCCGAGGTCACTGCCATGGCCCTGAACCTCTTCGCGCCGTACACAGCGGAGGATATGTGGCAACGGCTCGGGTATGAGCCCTCCGTCGCCCTCGCCCTCTGGCGCAAGCCTGACCAGACCCTGCTGGTCGAGGAATCAGTGACAGCCGTCGTGCAGGTGGACGGCAAGGTGCGAGATCGACTGGACGTCTCGCCGAAAATTTCCGCCGAGGACCTCGAGGCTCTCGCCCGGGAGTCGCGGGCAGCGGTGCGTTCCATCGGGGACAGACAAATCGTGAACGTGATCGTGAGGGCGCCGCGCCTGGTGAGTATCGTCACGCGGGCGTAGAGGGCGGATACCGCAACCGGTCCTCCACAACAGCGCTGCCCCGACGACCCCACAGCACAGGTTGGCTCGGGACCGGGGAGAGAGGCTTGGCGCTCTCTAGCCTTTCTGTATGGAGCCGGCACCCACCTCTGAGCTCGCATCGCTCGACCCTGCGGCACGGATCGGACCACGCCCTCGGCTGCGGCTGGGCATCGGCGCCGCGGTCGTTCTGCTGCTGGTGGCGATGGTGGCCGCGGTTGTCATCTCCGCTGTCGGACAGCAGTCGGGGCAACGGATCCTGGCTCCACAACCGCCTGCTGCGTCAGAGATTTCCAAGCCTGTGACCGGGCTTCCGCCCGATGGCGCACCTGCCAGAAGCGGGGGAGCGATCATCTTCATCCACGTCCTGGGAGCGGTCACGCATCCCGGGCTCTTCGAGTTGGGCGAAGGGTCACGCGTCATCGACGTGATTTCCGCGGCCGGAGGTTTAACTGACGCGGCAGATCCCGCCGGCGTCAACCTTGCACGCCCGGTCAGCGACGGCGAGCAGCTCTACATCCCGCAGCTCGGCGAGCTCCTCCCCCCGTCCGCAACGCAATCATCCGGCGGCGGATCGGGCGCAGGCGGGGCACAGGGAACAGCGGGAGGAGCCTCAGGAGCCGACCATCGGGTGAGCCTGAGTTCGGCCACTCTCGCAGAGCTCGATACCCTCCCTCGGATCGGTCTGGCCATGGCGCAGCGCATCATCGACTATCGCGACGCGAACGGTCCCTTCGGAAGCGTCGATGACCTCCGCAATGTCACCGGCATCGGGCAGAAGACTTTCGATGCGCTGAAAGATCTCGTCACCGCGTGAACGTCGACCTGCGCCTGGTCGCCCCTGCCGTGTTCTGTTGGTTGGCTGCCGGGGTGCTCATCGGCGTACCCGCGGCGTCGTTCGCGACTGCTGCATTGCTCGCGGTGGGCGCCGCGTCCGCCATCGGCTTTACCCTGCTCAGTAGCCCGCCGGCGCGGAGGGCGACGGTCCTCGGCGTGGTCGCCGTGTCCCTAGCCGCAGCTGCCGTTGCGGCATCCGCTGTCGCCGTCATTGAACCCATCCGGCGGCCCGACATCGTCCACGAGGTGGCGCAGTCTCATATTCATGTCACCGCGACAGTGGTCATCGCCTCGATTCCCTCGGCGGCGCCATCCCTCGGGCCGCTGCAACGGTCGCCCATAACCGGCACGATGACCGAATTGATGCGTGGACGGGAAAGGTTCGCTGTTTCGGTTCCCGTCACGCTCTACGGCGTCAGGACGACAGGTGAGGGCGGCACCACTCGCGCACCACTCAGGCCCGACCCGCTGCGGATAGGCGCCGAGGTCGTTGTGACGGCAACGTTGGCGCAGAACCCTCCCGAAGCGGATCCGGCAGCGCGGCTCTTCGCCACCGGCGAACTGCACCCCGGCGCAGGACCGCCGTGGTGGTCCAACTGGGCGTCGGAGGTGCGGAGCGGGTTCTCGGCGGCTGCGTCGAACCTGCCGGGAGACGGGGGAGACCTCCTGCCGGGCCTTGCTATCGGTGATCGGAGTGCGGTGAACGACCGCCTCGATGAGGCCATGAAGACGAGCTCTCTCAGCCGTCTCACCGCCGTGTCAGGTGCGAATTGCGCGATCATCATCGCCTGCGTCATGCTGCTCGGCGGTTTGGTACGGCTGCCCCGCGGCTGGCGCATCGCCGCCTCGTTGTTCGCGTTATGTGGTTTCGTTGTGCTCGTCACCCCGGAGCCGAGCGTACTGCGAGCGGCGGTGATGGCAACGATCGTGATGCTGTCACTGGCGGGCGGGCGCCCCGGCGCGGGAATTCCTGCTCTCTCGGCGACCGTTATCGTGCTTGTGGTTTCCGACCCGTGGCTTTCTCGAAGCTTTGGGTTCGCTCTGTCCGTCCTGGCAACGGCCGGCTTGCTCGTCCTCGCCGCGCCGTTGGGCCGGGTCCTCGGAAGGTGGATGCCCG
>JAODMM010000230.1 GCA_025465015.1 Cryobacterium sp.
GGACGCTTTCCAAAACTTCTTCCGGTGTGGAGCTGCCGCTGATGAGCGCCTCCCCGCCGGCAAGCCAGGCGTCGGCCACCTCGGGAACGGTCACGGTGTCCAGCCAGATGACGATCTGTGAGGCGTCATTCACCTGCGTGATGCCATCCATGACCGCCTTGCTCGCGCTGTCCTCTGTGACGGCTCCAACAACTGTGCTCGGCTGGCCGTACGGCGGCGAAGCGAGGGTGGTCGCGTTCTCCCGGGTCGTGACGAACTTCATGAAATCGAGGGCCAACTGCGGGTTCTTCGACTTCGAGTTGATTAGGTAGCCCTCAGGAGCGCCTTCGATCGCGTCCGGGTCGCCGGCTGCTTCCGCGGGCACAGGGAGTTTGAAGATGCCGAAGGTGTCGGGTGTGACCACGTTCCCTTCCGCCGTGACCGTGTCGAACTCCAGGATTTCCTGGTAGTACATTGCCGCATTCCCGCTTGCGAGCGCCTGCTGTGCGGTCGAGTACAGCACGCCGTTGGTACCGGAACCGGTGTCGGTGCATTCGTCGACCAAGGTCTTGAATTGCTCGAGGGAGGCGATGTAGCCCTCGTCATCGAGCTTCGCTGTGGCGGGAGCGAAGTCCGCGTGGAGCACGTCGGTCGGAACGTTGTAGGCGAAGAGCTGCTGAAGGTAGTGCAGTCCGGGCCAGCCGTCCTTATTGCCGAAGGCGATCGGCTCGTACCCGGCGTCACGGATCACGGAGCAGGAGTCAATCAGCTCTTCGAAGCTGGTCGGAACAGAAAGGCCCAGCTCGTTGAAAATGGCCGTGTTGTATCCCATGAACTTCCCGTTGTTGTACAGCGGGATGCCGTAGTACTTCCCGTCGTACTTGAACGTGTCGAGCGAGGCCGCACCGAACGACGCGCCCCACTCGGAGTCCGGTCCGACGACATCGGTGAGATCTGCAGCGATTCCGCCCCGAATGAAATTCTCCGCCCAGTTCCCCGTCCAGCTGAAAATGATGTCGGGAAGGGCACCGGAAGCGGTGAGGGTCTTGGTCTTGTCTTTAATGCTCTGGTCGGTCTCCTGGATGAGCTCGACTTTCACGTCCGGGTGCTGAGCCTCATACGCCTTCGCGAGGTCTTCAAAATACGGGCTGAGGGGTTCTCCGGCGAACTTCGTCAAGATGCTGACGGTGCCGGTGTAGTCGACCTTCGCCGAAAGGTCGGCGGCGGGTTGTACCGAATTGCCGGCTGCACAGCCGGTCAGGGCAAGGGCCGAAGCGGCAATGACTGCTGCGACCTTCGCGGAGGTGCGTGCGTGCATGGTCTTCCTTCATCTCGCGCCAGGAACCGGCTCGATCATCTCGTCAGGTGAAGCGAAGAGATTGACCCGCCATTGGATCCGTGCTTAGGGGACTACTGCTTGGTGTGGTGCGACTCTACACAAGAAAGTGATACCGGTACCAGTAGGAGAACTGTTTTTCTTCCGATCGTCACACGCCGGTAACCGCAGACGCGCCGAAAATGGGATTACGCACGGGCCGCCAACTCCGTGTTTACGCCAATGCGCGCGCGACATACGAGGATTCTCAGGTTTTTTGGCGGCAGGAGGTTGTTACCCCGCCCCAGCCTGTGCAAGGCTGATAGCCATCTGATACCGGTACCACAAACCGTGCGCCGGCCACTCACCCCCTGAAAGGAAGCACGATGCTTGGTTTTGTCGAGACGGCTTTTGTGAATCAACTCACCAGTGCGGTTTCTCTCCGCACCAAAATCGAGGAGCTCGTCGATGACCTCACCCGCACCGGCTTCGCCAACCTGTTCCTGATCGGAGCGGGTGGCACCTACGCGGCCATGTGGCCCTATGAGCACCTCGCCCGCCGCTCCTCCACCCTCCCGGTGAAGTCCGTGATCGCCGCGGAACTGCTCCTGTCCGGCGACGCCACCCTCGGCCCCGACTCCGTGGCGATCTTCACATCCGTCTCCGGAACGACCGAGGACAGCCTGAAGGCCATCGAATACTGCAAGGAGCGCGGCGTCTACACGATCGGGTTCACCGGTCACGAGGACTCCCCGCTGGCGCAGGCTGTCGACGTGGCACTGGTCTCCGAGCCCAAAACTTGGCCGTTCGACATGCAGATGCTCCTATTCATGACCAAGCTGCTCTCGAATCGAAGCGAATTTGACGGCTACGAGAAGTTCGCTGATGAGCTCGCGAACATCCCCAGTATCCTTGTGGATGTTGCAAAGCAGGCCGAACCGATCGCTGAGAAATTCGCCGACAAGCACCAGGACACCGACTATCACTTCCTCGTCGGGTCCGGCAACCTGTGGGGGTTCACCTACCTCTACTCCATGTGCATCCTCGAGGAGATGCAGTGGCTACGCACCACTCGCGTGCACGGTGCTGAGTTCTTCCACGGCTCACTTGAGCTCATCGAAGAAGACACGAGTCTCATCCTCTTTGTCGGTGAAGACGAGACACGTCCGACCATGGAGCGTGTGATCGCCTTCTCGAAAAAGTACTCCAACGACGTGAACATCTTCGACACGAAGGACTACCCGCTTGTGGGGATCAGCCCGGAGTTCCGTGGACTCCTCGCACCGCTGGTGCTCGACACGGTCATGGGCCGGGTGAGCAAGCATCTCGAGCGCGTGCGGAATCACTCGCTCGACCTCCGCCGGTACTACCGCGTCGTCGAGTACTGAACCCGGTCTATCCGTCGCCGAGGCGCAGCTTCCGACCGGGCGCTGCGCCTCGGATCCACCCCGTCCTTCTTCGTCTTCCCGCAAGGTGGCTGCAATGAGAGTCCTCGGCTTCGGCGACAACATCGTCGATCGATTCATCGATCGACGCGTGCTCTACCCCGGTGGGAATTGCGTGAACGTCGCCGTCTATGCCCGGTGGCTCGGAGCGGACTCGTCCTACCTCGGCGTGTTCGGGTCGGATGCATACGGCGAGTTCCTGCGCCGCTCCCTCGCGGCCGAAGACGTGTCACTCGCTCACTGCGTGGTGCGGGAGGGCGACAGCGGAGTGACGGACATCCGGGTCGAACACGGCGACCGGGTTTTCCAGGGTTGGAATGGCGGCGGAGTCACGGTGACGGAGCCGATCGTGCTCGACGACTCCCTGGTTCTGTACGCCGGCAGCT
>JAODMM010000025.1 GCA_025465015.1 Cryobacterium sp.
TGACGCTCGGCCCGCGCGGCCGCAACGTGGTTCTCGAGAAGAAGTGGGGAGCCCCCACGATCACGAACGACGGCGTCTCGATAGCCAAGGAGATCGAGCTCGACGACCCGTACGAGAAGATCGGTGCGGAACTCGTCAAGGAGGTCGCCAAGAAGACGGATGACGTAGCCGGCGACGGAACCACCACGGCCACCGTCCTGGCACAGGCACTGGTTCGCGAAGGCCTGCGCAACGTCGCAGCCGGCGCCGACCCCATCAGCCTCAAGCGCGGCATCGAGAAGGCCGTCGCGGCCGTCACCGCCGAACTGATCGCCAACGCTAAGGAGGTCGAGACCAAGGAAGAGATCGTGGCCACCGCATCAATCTCCGCCGGCGATGAGACCATCGGCGCGATCATCGCCGAAGCAATCGACAAGGTCGGAAAGGAAGGTGTCGTCACCGTCGAGGAGTCCAACACCTTCGGCACCGAGCTCGAGCTCACCGAGGGCATGCGCTTCGACAAGGGCTTCCTGTCGGCGTACTTCGTGACCGACCCCGAGCGCCAGGAAGCGGTCTTCGAAGACCCCTACATCCTGATCGTCAACTCCAAGGTCTCCAACATCAAGGACCTGCTTCCCATCGTCGACAAGGTGATCCAGACCGGCAAGCAGCTGCTCATCATCGCCGAAGACGTCGACGGCGAGGCACTGGCCACGCTGGTAGTGAACAAGATCCGCGGGATCTTCAAGTCGGTTGCCGTGAAGGCTCCCGGCTTCGGCGATCGTCGCAAGGCACAGCTGCAGGACATCGCGATCCTCACCGGTGGCCAGGTCATCTCCGAGGAGGTCGGTCTCAAGCTTGAGAACGTCACCCTCGACCTGCTCGGTAACGCCCGCAAGGTCGTTATCACCAAGGACGAGACCACCATCGTCGAGGGCGCTGGAGACGCGGAGGCTATCGCCGGCCGGGTCGCCCAGATCCGTGCCGAGATCGAGAACACCGACAGCGACTACGACCGTGAGAAGCTCCAGGAGCGTCTTGCCAAGCTCGCCGGTGGTGTCGCAGTCATCAAGGCCGGCGCCGCCACGGAGGTCGAGCTCAAGGAGCGCAAGCACCGTATCGAGGACGCCGTCCGTAACGCGAAGGCTGCCGTTGAAGAGGGCATTGTCGCCGGTGGTGGCGTGGCGCTGATCCAGGCGGGCAAGACCGCCTTCGAGAAGCTCACGCTGACAGGCGACGAGGCGACGGGCGCGAACATCGTGCGCGTGGCCATCGACGCTCCGCTCAAGCAGATTGCCCTCAACGCCGGTCTCGAGCCGGGCGTCGTGGTTGACAAGGTACGCAACCTCGCTGTCGGCTGGGGCCTCAACGCGGCAACCGGCGAGTACGTCGACATGCTCGCTGCCGGCATCAACGACCCGGTGAAGGTCACCCGCTCCGCGCTGCTCAACGCAGCGTCGATCGCCGGGCTGTTCCTCACCACCGAGGCCGTCGTCGCCGAGAAGCCGGAGAAGAACGCCGCTCCTGCTGGCGACCCGACCGGTGGCATGGACTTCTAAGTCCGTATCGGTTCCACAATGGGCGTCTCCTTCGGGAGGCGCCCATTGCCGTTTCCCCAGCCAAGTCAGCGACCGAACAACCGGGTAGCGGACTGCTCCGCTTCCGCGTATTGTTGCGCGGCAAGCGCCAAGGCTTGATTGAGCCCGGCCAGGCTTTCGATGACGCGTTGTTGGGTGTTGCGCCAATCTGCGGTGATGCCTTGGAAGGCGCTGGCTGCCTGCCCCGACCACGAACCCTCAAGCCCCTGCAGCAGCCCGTTGAGCGACCCCACCTCGCCTTGGATACGTTCCGCGCACGCGCGTACACCGTTGTGTGCGCTCAGCACCGCTTCACTGTCGACCTGATATCGCGTCATTGCTCTTCCTTTCGCCCCGGTATGCCGGAAGCGTATGGCCGATGCCAGCCGCCTGCCGCGCGTAGACCTCATCGGTGCGGAACGGCCCGACGATGGCGCTGGGGGAGGAGTTCTCGTTAGTGTGTGAGTCATCATGGCAGGCGACCTCCTGTTCACCATCGGGCACTCGACGCATCCGATCGACGAGTTCATCGGAATGTTGGGAGCGCACGGCGTGACAGCGCTCGCCGATGTGAGAACGGTGGCCAAGTCCCAGCACAATCCGCAGTTCAACGAGGATGTCCTCTCAACCAGCCTGCGCGAGTGCGGGCTCGCGTACCACCGGCTCGCCCTCCTCGGTGGCTTACGTCGTGCGCGGGCGGGGAGCGAGAACGCAGCTTGGACGAACGCGTCGTTCCGCGGTTACGCCGACTACATGCAGACCGCACAATTCCGTGAGGGGATCGAGCAGCTCACCGCGCTCGGCGCGACCTCATGCACGGCCATCATGTGCGCGGAAGCCGTACCCTGGCGCTGCCATCGGTCCCTGATCGGTGACGCGTTGCTCGTTCGTGGGTTCCTTGTCTTGGACATCATGACGAAGAGGTCCGCCAAGCCTCACCTACTCACCTCGTTCGCCGTGGTGGAGGGGGTGCGGGTCACCTACCCGGCACCTGACCGCGTGGCGGCAGGGAACGAGCTTGCCGCTGCCGACTAGCTGCCGTCGAGCTGCAAATCAACCGACTAGACGCCCGAGGGTGTCATCCGTTGCGGTGCAGCGGGGGATCCGGCCAGCGGAAGCCAGACCCTGAAGGTGGCACCGCCGCCCGGCGTGTCGACGACTTCGACCGTGCCGTTGTGGCTGGCCACAATCGATGCCACGATCGCGAGCCCCAGGCCACTGCCACCGGTCTCACGCGTGCGCGAGGTGTCGGCTCGCCAGAACCGCTGAAAGATCTTCTCTCGGATCTGCGGCGGGATGCCCTCCCCGTGATCGATGATGGCGATGGACGCTCGCTGCGTCGACGGGTCGACTGCCACCTCGAGTTCTACGGGGCTCTCCGGCTTGGTGTACCGCAGCGCATTACCCATGAGGTTGGTGAGCACCTGGCGAAGCTTGTTCTCCTCTGCCATGACGACCGCTTGGGGAAGTGGCGAGGGGGAAACCGGTGCTGCCTCTGACGCCGGGGCGGTGGAATCCACTCGTTTGGGCCTGCGCGTTCGGAGCCGTGCGAGTGCGGCACCGGCGAAGGAGATCGGGCTGGGAAGGTTGGCTGCCGGGGCAGCCCGCTCTGTTGCGCTTGTCGTCGCGCGCGCGGGAGGCGGGCCGACGAGGGCAGGCTCCTTTTCGCCGTGTGAGGGGGGGGCGAGCTCGGTGTCTTCCCCGCCTCGGGTGTTTTCAGGTGGCGCCGCGACGACCGAGACCGAACGTCCGGGTGAGGAAGCCATGGCATCCAAGGCGGCGTCCGCAGCGAGGGAAAGCAAGTCCACGGGCGCGAGGACGAGCGGTTTGGCCTCATCGATCCTCGCCAACTCGAGAAGGTCCTCGACGAGGCCGCCCATTCTGATGGCTTCCTTCTCGATCCTCTCCATTGCCTGGGCAACCTCTTCCGGGGTCTGCAGAGCCCCCATCCGGTAAAGCTCGGCGTATCCCCGCACGGACACCAGGGGGGTACGCAGTTCGTGACTCGCATCACCGACGAAGCGGCGCATCTGCTCGATCGTGCGGGCGCGGTCTTTGAATGCCCGGTCGATCCGGTTAAGCATGGTGTTGAGGGAGCGGTTGAGACGGCCTACTTCCGTGTTGGGCGTCGCTCCGCCCAGACGCTGGCTGAAGTCGCCGTCGGCGATAGCGGCGGCCGTCCGCTCCACCTCCCTCAGCGGGGCGAAGGTCGTCGTCACGAGCAGGCGGGTGAGCAACGCGCCCACCAGCACCACACCAAGACCGAATCCGAGGAAGATCGTGAGGTAGGTCGCCATGGTCTGCTCGGTGGGTTGCAGCGACACGGCCATGAGCAGCGTGCCATAGGTACCCTGCGGAGTGATGACGACCGGAACGGTCACCCCATGGAATGCGATGTCCTGGGATTCGTTGTACAGCTCTCGGGTCTGGCCGTTGAACTGCGTGACTGATTGCAGATCGAGGGGGAAATCGACCACAGGGAGCTCGTGCCGCGGCCGGTCCCGCCAGGTGCGGCCCATAATCTCACCGTCTTCGTCGTACAGGGCGACGTAATAGTCGGAAGAGAGGCTGTCGGCTGTTCCGCCGCTGAGCGCGTTGATGGGAGAGCCGTTCAGAGCGCTCTGGGCTTCAGTCTGCAGGCGGTCGTCCACCTGCTGGATCACGTACTGGCGAAGCATCGCCATGGTCCCGATGCCCGACACGAGTAGTCCAAGTGTCAGAAGGAGCACGGTCACACCCGTGATCTTCGTGCGGAGGGAGATTTGGCTCCACCGCTCTGTCAGAGACTCGTGCATCAGGGCCCCAGTGTATGTCCGCAGCCTGGGAACTAGACCTTGGCCGCCTTCAACATGTACCCGAACCCACGCTTGGTTTGGATCAGCGGCTCTGATGAATGGGAGTCAACTTTTCGCCGGAGGTAGGAGATGTACGACTCGACTATCCCGGCATCACCGTTGAAGTCGTATTCCCAGACGTGGTCGAGGATCTGCGCCTTTGACAGCACCCGGTTGGGGTTCAGCATGAGGTAGCGCAGCAGCTTGAACTCGGTGGGACTGAGTTCGATGGGCTCGTCCCCCACCAAGACCTCATGGGTGTCCTGGTCCATCGTGAGCTCACCGGCACGGATTACCGCGTCCTCGTCGGCGTGCATTGTTCGGCGCAGAATCGCCTTAATTCGAGCCACGATCTCATCCAGGCTGAATGGCTTGGTGACGTAATCGTCACCACCCACCGTGAGGCCGGTGATCTTGTCTTCGGTGTCGTCCTTGGCCGTCAGGAAGAGGATCGGCGCAGTGTATCCCGCTGAGCGCAATCGCTTGGTGACTCCGAAGCCGTTCATGTCGGGGAGCATGACATCGAGGATGATCAGGTCCGGTTCCTCCTCGAGGACGGCGGAGATCGCCTGGGCGCCGTTTCCGACGGCGCGCACAGCGAATCCAGCGAAGCGCAAGCTGGTAGTGAGGAGATCCCGGATGTTGGGCTCGTCGTCAACGATGAGAATTCGAGGGCCATCGGTCATGGCACCAGTATCTGCGCGTTAGCTGGGGCTTGCCTGAAAGCCTCCGGTGTGCGGAGGAGTCACGAGGGGTTCATGACCCGTCCGACCCGGACGCAGCAGTGACCCGCCCCCGGATCGCTGCTGACAACGTGACTCACGTCGCCGGCACCATCGCCGATTCCGCGGATCAGTTCGTGGTTCAGCTCGCACACGATCTCCGTGTGCTTCTGCGCGAGGCGGTGGAAGGGGCAGTTGCCGAGAACGATATCGTTCCCCTCGTTGTGGGGCTCGAATCCGTTGTCTTCGAGAGCCTGTGGAAGCGACGTCACGGATGCTCCGAGCTCGTGCCCGGCCTCTGCCGCCACATCTCGCAGCGCCGATCGAACCGGCTGGCCGGTCTCGATGGACCGTTCAATGCCCTGCGCCAGCAGGTCAGCAGCCAGGTCGTAGTGGCGTGCGGGAAGCGAGACCACTACTTCGTCACGTGCCCGCCGGTACAGTTTCGCCGGCCGCCCGGCACCCGGGCCGGCCTTTCCGCTCAGCCTGCGATACTCCACCTCGAGGAGACCGCTTGCCGCGAGCCGGTCGAGGTGGAAGGCCGCCGTGCTTCGGGACAGGTCGGATGCTTCGGCGGCGGCGTCCCGGCTCACCGGGTCTTCGCTTCGGGAGACGAAACCGTAAAGCGCCCGGCGCGCAGGTTCGGCAAGCGCGGACACGGCGGCAACTTTCTCTTCCAGTGGCCGCAGCTTCTGGAATGTCCTGGCGTTCATCGCCACAGTCTACGTCTAAAACTAATGGATCTTGACAAAATATGCTGACTCTTCTAGCGTCGTCGTATCGGACTGCGTGGACGAACTGTGCCTGACCATCGCGCCGGTGATGGAGGCGGGACCGGCCGTCCGGATTGCGCACGGCCAAACGGAAACTCGCCGCCGGATGACCCTACGGCACGCCATCCCGGTCGGGGACATGCTCTTCCTGCGCTACGACCGGGCCGGAACCCGGCAGAACGGCTAGGCGGCGAGATCACCGGAGTCGAGGATGGTGTAACTGTAGCCCTGCTCGGCAAGGAAGCGCTGGCGGTTCTGCGCGAAGTCTTGGTCGACGGTGTCCCGGGCGACGAGCGTGTAGAAATTCGCTGTCAGGCCCGACTCCTTCGGTCGGAGCAGGCGGCCGAGTCGCTGGGCTTCCTCTTGCCGGGAGCCGAACGAGCCCGATACCTGGATGGCGACCGTCGCCTCCGGCAGATCGACCGAGAAATTCGCCACCTTCGACACCACAAGTACCTTCTCCTCGCCAACCCGGAACGCCTGGTACAGTCGCTCACGCTCGTCGATGGGGGTGGCTCCGGTGAGTTTCGGGGCGTTCAACGCATCCGCCAGCTCGTCGATCTGGTCGAGGTACTGCCCGATGACGAGGATCCGCTCGCCGGGGTGCTTCTGCACCAGCTGCCTGACCACGTCGAGCTTGGCCGGTGCAGTGGCGGCCATCCTGTACCGCTCGTCATCCGGTGCAGCGGCGTAACTCAGCCGCTCCGAGTGAGGCAGGTCGATCCGCACTTCGTAGCATGCAGCGGGGGAGATGAAGCCTTGCGCCTCGATCTCCTTCCAGGGCGCATCGAACCGCTTCGGGCCGATCAGGCTGAACACGTCACCTTCCCGGCCGTCCTCGCGGACTAGTGTGGCCGTGAGGCCCAGGCGGCGTCGCGCTTGCAGCTCTGCGGTGAGTTTGAAGACCGGCGCCGGCAGCAGATGGACTTCGTCGTACACGACGAGGCCCCAGTCCATTGCGTTCAACAGTTCCAGGTGAGCGTACTCGCCCTTACGCTTGGCTGTCAGAATCTGATAGGTCGCGATGGTGACCGGCTTCACCTCTTTGAGCTGGCCGGAGTACTCACCGATCTCCTCCGCCGTGAGGGTGGTGCGCTTTAGAAGCTCATCCCGCCACTGCCTGGCCGACACGGTGTTGGTGACGAGGATCAGCGTGTTCGTCTTGGCGGTCGCCATCGCCCCCGCTCCGACGAGCGTCTTGCCCGCCCCGCATGGGAGCACGACCACCCCGGAGCCGCCCTCGAAGAAATTCGAGACCGCCTTGTTCTGGTAATCGCGGAGGCTCCATCCCTCTTCGAGGAGGTCAATCGGATGCGGCGTTCCCGGAGTGTAGCCAGCGAGGTCCTCAGCTGGCCAGCCGAGTTTCACGAGCTCCTGTTTCAACTGACCCCGCGCCCAGGGCTCGACCAAGAACGTGTCGGGCGACGGGTGGCCGATCAGCAGCGGAGAGATCCGTTTGGCGTTCGCCACTTCCGTGAGCACGGGCTGGTCGTCGCTGGTGAGGATGAGGGCGCCGTCGTCGTCCCGACGGATCACGAGGCGCCCGTACCTGCCCACGGTCTCGGTGATGTCGACCGACACGGTCTGGGGAATAGCGAACTTCGAGTACTTCTCGAGGGTGTCGAGCATGTCGTGGGCGTCATGGCCGGCCGCGCGAGCGTTCCAAAGCCCCAGCCGGGTGATGCGATACGTGTGGATGTGCTCTGGCGCGCGCTCAAGCTCTGCGAAAACGGCCAGGTCGTGGCGCGCGTCATCGGCGAGCGGGTGCGCAACTTCCAGCAGAACGGTGCGATCGCTTTGGACGATCAAGGGGCCATCGGACATAGCCCTCAATCCTACGCCCGCAACCGCCAGCCCCTCGCATGCTAGGGGGCGGGAGTGATGCGGACGATGCTGGAGAGAGGAAGCGTCCGTTCGATATCCGCCCGGCGGTCCCGAGCTCGGAAACGTCCGCCGCCGATACTTGCCGGTTCCAGTAGATAGTCCACCACTGCGCCGCCTGGCGTCGCGATGCTCACGGTGAGCGTCTGTTTCGTGCGGATGGCGACGTCGAGCTGCCTCGCCAGCCACGCGTGCGGCGCTTCGCTCTCGCCGCCATCTGCGGCACGGATCTTCTCGATCAACGCACCGGCCGCGTCGCTTTGGGCGGCGGGAGCGGGCTGGGCCACCGTGTGCCGGCGCAGGTGCACAATCTCGCCAGTCTCGTTCTCGGCCGCCGCCGGGTAGCGCGCATCCGTCAATGCCCAGAAAACAGCGTCGGGGGCGAAACGACTGACCAGGCGCCCGTTGGCGGCGGGGACCAGGCCGAGAGAGGCGAGCGTCTGGTCAACCGCGATGGTGCCGAGGAGGGCCGGGTCATCGGATCGGACGTAGGTTCGGTTAGGGTGCTCGCTCGTCGCTGCGTGCCCCACGCGCACCCGTCCGTACCGGGCGGCTGCCTCCTGAACCAGATAGTTCAAGGGCTGCGGAACCCCGGTGAGCGAGATGCCGCGAAGGAATTCAAGAAGCGACTCGGCGGTCTCGCCGGCCGCGAGGGCCCGGTTCACGGACGTCGCGCTGATGCGGTAACTCGACGCCAATTCGCGGCTCTCCACGTCAGCCAGCGAACGAAGCCTGGCGTCGATCGCCGGTGAGAGCGGGCCGGGAGAGACGATCGTCAGGTCGTGCTGCAGGTAGACCTGCCCCACTTCTCGCGGCAGGACGCCTCTCATGGTGGCCACGGCGGCGTCGATATCGCCGGCTAGGGCGGCGGCGCCGGCCGTGCTCGTCGTCTGATGGGCGCTGATTCCCAAAAGTTCCGCGTCCCGGGTGAAGATTCTGATCTGTTCGTCCATCCAGGATCCGCCCGCCGGATAAAGCCACGTGACGAAGGACCGCAGACCGTCGCCCCAGGACAGGCCGGGACGGTCGGAGAGGATTCGGCGGACGTCCACCGGTAGTGCGGCCTGCCACGAATCAGCCAGCACGCCCCACCGTTCGTTCGTGGGCCGCTGCAGCCAGGACACGCCGGCTTCGGTCTCGATCCAATGGCCGGTCTCCCTGCCCACGAGACCGGCTCGCGCGGCGATAGCCACATGGTCGCCGACGGATTCCAGATCGACCGACATCGCCGCGGCCAACCGTTTGCTGTCGGGAAGCCCCAAACCCCCGCGGCTGAGTTCACGGGCCGGCTCGCGGGCGACTTCGTTCACGAGTTCGGCGATCGAGGAGACGGCCGCGAAGGCGCGTTCGGCGGCAAGCCCGTCGGTCACGCGCACCTCTTCGGTGGACACCTGCGGGAGGGCCGACGGAGCAGGTTCCGAAGCAAGCGCGGCTGCGCCGGGCAGGCCTTGTGCCGGCCAGGCCTGGAGCTGCGCCGTGACGCCGTCGTAGGGACTCAGGCGGTCATCGATGAGGGCTGCGAGCAGCAGGGAGTCGAGCAGTGCGGCACGCTCTGCGACATCCGCCACGGTGACTAGCCCAGCGTCGGCGCCGCCCTGCCCACGCGCTTGGGACAATCCCCGGGCGAGCTCACCGAGGGTGGGTGCTTCCTCGCCTGCGGCACGGTCGGCCACCGAGGTGGACTCGCCGGCCAGGGCCAGCAGGGCGAGGGTATGACGGTCCAGGTGCGCGAGGGTGCGCTGCAGGGAATCTGCGTCGAGGAAGGCTTCGGCGAGGTCGAAGAAATCACGGATGCCGTTGGGCTGGATTCCCCGTAACTCGATCGCCCTGCGCAGCCGCGCGTCATCCATCCCTCGAAGACGTGTGGCGAGCGTGAGCATGGCGGTTAGAGCCGGTCTTGCCGTGCGTCGCGTGAACGCCGAAGCGCGCTCGCGATCATCAGCGCTATCAGGAGCAAGAAGCCGGCCGGCAAGCCGAAGAGCGGCAGGGTGATGATGAACGGCCAGGGGCCCTGGCTGAAGGCGTCGTTAGCGCCCACGCCAGCCGCTGTAGCGACGATGACGGTGACAAAGGCGAGGATGGACAGCCCGACCACGCCGGCGACCATGTACGCCAGGATGCGTTCGAGCCGGCCGGCGGACGCAGTAGGGGGAGTGCTCACAAGTCAAGGATACGGGGCACGGGCCGGCGGGACCGAATAAGCTAGGTTCCGATAGCCGTGCATCGTGCGCGCCCGAAAACACAGCGAGGTTTACATGCCCACCGGCAAGGTCAAGTTCTACGACGAGGAAAAGGGCTTCGGCTTCATCAGTTCCGATGACGGCCAGGAGGTCTTCCTGCACGCATCAGCGCTTCCCGCCGGAGCGAGCGTGAAAGCGGGCACGAAGCTCGAATTCGGCATCGCCGATGGTAAACGCGGGGCTCAGGCGCTATCGGTACGCGTGCTGGAAGCACCGCCGAGCCTGGCGAAGCTCAGCCGCAAGCCTGCCGATGACATGGCGATCATCGTTGAGGACCTGGTGAAGCTGCTCGACGGTATCGGAGCGAACCTGCGGCGCGGTCGCTATCCGGAGAGCTCACACAGCAAGAAGATCGCCGCAATGCTGCGGAAGGTCGCCGAGGAATTGGATGCTTGACGCGGAAGACGATGTTGCGGCGGAGACGACCGCAGCCGACGCTGGCGTTGATGCAGTGACAGCTGACTCGGGGCCAGATGGGGTGAAGACGGAGCCCGCAGCCGAAGCCGATGGAGTCCTCCTCGCTTCGGTCGATGTGGCACGCGCGGCACTTCTCGCGTTCACCCCGGCGGACACCATTGGCGCGCCTGTCGGTTACCTCGTCGAAGGGGAGCACGTACTGTCCCTGTTGTTCCAATGCACGATGAGCGGGTACCCGGGTTGGAATTGGACGGTCACTCTGTCGCGACTCGACGGGGAATCGCAGCCGTCCGTGCTTGAGACGGAACTCATGCCCGGGGACGAAGCCCTCTTGGCGCCTGAGTGGGTGCCCTGGTCTGACCGCCTCACCGACTTTGGTTCCGCTGAAGAGGCTTCATCGGTTGGCTTCACTGACAAGTCTGATGATGACAACCTGGATGACGACCTGGATGACGACCTGGATGACGATGACGACGACCTCGACGACGACGAGCTGATCGAGGATGACCTCGACGATGTGCTGGATGACGTGCTTGAGGGCGTACTCGACGGCGACATCGAGGTAGATGCCGACGTACTAGCGCCGCCGGAATCCCACCCAGATGAGACCGCCAAGGCCGAGGGCCAGCCCGAGGCCGGCGCACCAGAGCCACCAGCCGCGGCCGCTCTCGAGGAGCTCACGCGCGAAGACGAGCAGGACGACGAGAACCGCTAGCCAGGCCAGGGTGCCCACCGCGTAGGCTTTTCGGGCATCGGTCCTGACCGGCACCGGATCAGGCCGGCGTTCGGTGTCCTTCAGCCACAGGCGCACGGTGCTTCTCAGCGCCCGATGTGTTCGACCACATACTCAATCGACGAGATCAGCGACCGCACGTCCGCGGGATCGATGGCCGTGAAGGTGGCCACACGAAGCTGGTTGCGGCCCAGTTTCCGATACGGGTCGGTGTCGACGATGCCGTTGGAGCGAAGAATCTTAGCGACCGCCGCGGCATCGACCGAGTCATCGAAGTCGATGGTGACCACGACTTGGGAACGGTGGGCGGGATTGGTGACGAAGGGGCTCGCATAGTCGACCTTTTCCGCCCAGTCGTAGAGCAGCGAGGATGATTCGAGGGTGCGGGCGGAAGCCCAGGAGAGCCCGCCGTTGCCGTTGATCCACTCCACCTGGTTTTCCAGCAACAGCAGAGTCGCCAGGGCGGGCGTGTTGAGGGTCTGGTTCAAGCGAGAATTGTCGATGGCGTTCTTGAGGCTGAGGAACTCGGGAATGTAGCGCCCGCTCGCCGCGACCCGCTCCACCCGCTCGACGGCCGCGGGGGAGAAGAGCGCAAGCCAGAGCCCCCCGTCGGAGGCGAAGTTCTTCTGGGGAGCGAAGTAGTACACGTCGGACTGGGACGCTTCGAAGTCGATCCCTCCGGCCGCGCTGGTGGCATCGATCACCGTCAAGGCGCCATCGTCGCCCTGAATGCGGGTCACCGGCGCCATGACCCCGGTCGAGGTTTCGTTCTGCGGCCAGGCGTACACGTCGACCCCCGGGGTGACGATGGATTCGCTCCGTGATCCGGCCGCACTGGAGATAACGTCGGGTACCTCGAGGAAGGGAGCCGCTGCTGCTTTGGCGAACTTCTGGCCGAATTCACCGAAGGTCAGGTTCTGGCTGCGACGTTCGATGAGGGAGAAGGCCGCCGCGTCCCAGAACGCGGTGGACCCGCCGTTGCCGAGGACGATTTCGTACCCCTCTGGGGCGCGAAATAGCTCGCCGAGGCCTGAACGGATGCGGCCGACCAGATCTTTCACCGGCGCCTGCCGGTGGGAGGTTCCGAGCACCTGCGCGCCGGCGTGAGCCAGATGGCTGAGCTGCTCCGGCCGAATCTTGGAGGGCCCGCACCCGAATCTTCCGTCGGCAGGCAGCAGTTCAGAGGGGATGGTCACGTCCGGCATAAGAGCAATTCTAGATGGCACGGTAACGGCGGGTAGGGTTGTGACGGTTGTTTGCGTTGCGGATGCGGCCGAGTGAGAGGCTGGGGATGACAGATCTGATCGATACCACGGAGATGTATCTCCGCACCATCCTCGACCTTGAGGAAGAAAACATCGTTCCCCTCCGCGCCCGAATCTCCGAGCGTCTCGGACATTCCGGACCCACGGTGTCTCAGACGATCGCACGGATGGAACGCGACGGTCTGGTGATCGTCTCGGGCGACCGTCACCTTGAGCTGACGGCCAACGGCAGGAGCAAGGCCGTGCACGTAATGCGCAAGCACCGCTTGGCCGAACGCCTGCTGAGCGATGTCATCGGTCTGGAATGGGAATATGTGCACGACGAGGCGTGCCGGTGGGAGCACGTCATGAGCGAGCAGGTGGAGCGGAAGATTCTTGAGATCCTCGGACACCCGACGGAGTCGCCGTACGGTAACCCAATTCCCGGCCTAGACGAACTGGGCGATTCACCCGCCGTGGCCTTCATGGCGGGGGTCACCAGTGTTGTGGATGTGGTAGCGGCGTCCCGTGTGCCCGTGACCGCGGTAATACGTCGCCTGGGTGAGCCTGTGCAGTTCGACCCGGAGCTGCTCGGGCAGCTGAAGCAGAGTGGGGTGTTACCGGGTGAGTCCGGGACCTTCTCCGCGGCTGGCGCGTACGTGCTCGTGCAGGTGGAGGGTTACAGCGGTGGACTGGAGTTGCCGCACGAGGTTGCAAGCCACATCTTCGTCGCGACACCTGAGCGTGAGGCCCTCTAGACCCTCCGAATGTGCCGCAATCCGTTATCAATTTGTTAGAAACGGGTGACAAGCGGGCGGTCCTGTCGTAGCCTCGAACCTGTTCGCAGGCTGGAAGTCGGCCGAAGGACCCGGATCAAGACGCCTTCTCGGCCCGTCTCTTGTCCCCGGCCAGCACACCCGATTAGCGCTTAGGACGGGGCGACTCCCTAGGGTTGTCGAGGCGCCGGAGGTCTTGACTTTGGCTGCATACGGTACGAAGCGATCCCGTCTGGGGTCACACGGGCACGACACATCACTCGCCGTCATCCAGGCAGAGGTTGCTCCACCAGAAGCACCTCGCCGCCCGAAAGGGAGCAGACGCCGACAGGGAGCCATCGGCAACTTGGTCGTCATGACGCTCGCCGGCGGCCTTGTGGCCACTATGGCGCTCCCGGCATACGCGTTCTCCCCGGGAGAGAGCGAAGCACGATTCGGGGCAACGCCTGCGACGAAGCTCACCGAGTCCGGCGCACAGAACCTCGCCGTTGACGCTCAGGCGGCCAGCATCACGGTCGCCAGAGACGGATTCACCGCCACCTCCGAAGAGGAACTTGCGGCACGAGCGGCGGCCGAGGCTGCTGCGGAGGCAGCGGCGGCAGCTGCTGCGGCAGCCGCCGAGGCGGAAGTCAGGCGACAGGAAGTCGCCACCCAGATGGCGGCATACGGGGAGGCTTACACCGGCCCCACGGCTGCCGACTACCTTGCGACCCCCGCCTACCCCGATTACAGCCTGGATTCGGTGTTCAATGTCGCAATGCAGTACCAGGGTGTGCCGTACGTCTTCGGAGGCGCCACTCCGGCGGGATTCGACTGCTCGGGCTTCGTCATGTATGTGTACGCGCAGTTCGGCGTGAGCCTGCCACACTCATCGACGGCGCAGGGAGCGGCAGGTACTCGAATCTCAGAAGCGGATGCACGCCCCGGTGACCTGGTGATCATGGACGGGCACGACGGCTTCTATGCCGGCAACGGTAATATCCTGCACGCGCCATACGAGGGAGCGTCGGTACGGGTGCAGCCGATCTGGACGAGCGATTATCACATCGTTCGGATCGGCATCTGAACCGTGCGGGGATGAACGGGTCGTGACGCCGCATGCAATCGGCGCGCCAGCTCTTCGCGGTGCGTCGATTGTGGGTTAACCTGTTCCCCTGATGTTCTGCTTGTTCCAGGGAGAGCCGATGCACGAGCTACGCACGATCCACACCATGGATGCGTCTGGAGTCACCGCGCACTGGCACAGCAGTCAAATATGTCTCAGCCGCATCGCGGCCGTGAGGGCGTGTCATGGTGACTGCGCCCTTTTTGTTTGCCTTCCCTCTCCCTGCATCAAGCAATCGTTCGAATGGCTGGAAGCCGTCCAGCCGTCTTCGAGAGGGAGCGCATGCGCACACTGGTCCTCAACGCAGGGTATGAACCCCTTGCCGTCGTGTCGTTCAAGCGGGCACTTGTCCTGGTGATGAACCAAAAGGCGACGATCGTCGAGAGCGACCGGGGACATCCGGTCGTGGCGGCGTCCGGTTCCTGGGAACGGCCGAGTGTCATCCTCCTCACTCGGTATGTCAAGATCCCGCGGTCGTCGCCCGCCCCGGTGAGCCGGCGCGGGGTGCTGCGCCGCGACGACCATCGCTGCTGCTATTGCGGGAAGTCGGCGAGCACGATCGATCATGTTCTTCCGCGCTCGCGAGGGGGGAGGGACACCTGGGACAACTTGGTGGCGTGTTGCCTGCGATGCAACAACGTCAAGGGTGACCAGACGCCGTCCGAACTGGGCTGGGGGATGATGTTCAAGCCGCGCGTGCCGCAGGGTTCCACATGGGTGGTGCG
>JAODMM010000037.1 GCA_025465015.1 Cryobacterium sp.
ACACCGACCGACGTCCCTGCACGACGCATCTGCCGCAGGCTTCAGCGAGGTCGACATCACCCCTGCCGGCCCGGAGACCTTGGAACGGGTCCGCACCGGGGCCATCCCCATCATCATCCCCGAGGAAGTGGCGGAGGGCGAGGCACCCGAGGACTATTCGCCTGTCGTGATCAGGACGAAGGTCTTTGCCTCTGCACCTATGACCGTCGATGATGCCCTCTACTTCATGGAACTGGTCGGACACGACTTCTACCTGTTCCAGGACGCGGAAACCGCTCGTCCAAGTGTGGTCTACCGCAGGAAGGGCTGGGACTACGGTGTGATCGCCCTTGACGATGATGCCGACGAGCTGCAGGAGGCAGCCACCATGGCCCGCGAGCGAAGTCGCTGAACAAGTACTATTGCTATAGTTGCCGGCTAGCCCGGTGCTACGTGCGTCCGGGCGGACGACAGGCGTGTGCATGCGCCGAGACGACTAATGGAGTGCATCCGTGGCCTCAATTTTGGAAAAGGTACTTCGTGTTGGCGAGGGACGCGTCCTGCGCCGTCTCGAGAATTATGCGAAGGCCATCAATGCACTGGAAGAGGACTTCGGTCATCTCAGCGATGAGGAGCTGAAGAACGAAACTGTGCAGCTGCGGGAACGCTACTCCAATGGGGAATCGCTCGATGACTTGCTGCCCGAAGCTTTCGCGGCTGTCCGCGAAGCCTCGACCCGGACGCTGGGGCTGCGCCACTTCGATGTGCAGATGATGGGTGGCGCAGCCCTTCATCTCGGCAATATCGCCGAGATGAAGACGGGTGAGGGCAAGACCCTGGTCGCGACGACAGCCGCTTACCTGAACGCCATTACCAGCCGGGGTGTGCACATCATCACGGTCAATGACTATCTGGCCAGTTACCAGAGCGAGCTGATGGGCCGCGTGTTCCGCGCCCTCGGGATGACCACCGGGTGCATCCTTGCCGGCCAGACCCCCGAGCAGCGGCGCGAGCAGTATGCCGCCGACATCACCTACGGAACGAACAACGAGTTCGGGTTCGACTACCTGCGCGACAACATGGCATGGCAGGCCCAGGATATGGTGCAGCGCGGTCACTATTTCGCCATCGTGGACGAGGTCGACTCGATCCTCATCGACGAGGCTCGAACCCCTCTCATCATCTCCGGTCCCGCGTCCGGTGAGGCAAACCGCTGGTTCAACGAATTCGCGAGCCTGGCCAAGCGGCTTGTCCCCGACGTCGACTTCGAGATCGACGAGAAGAAGCGCACCGTCGGTGTGCTGGAACCCGGGATCGAGAAAGTCGAGGACTACCTCGGTATCGACAACCTGTACGAGTCTGCAAACACTCCGCTGATCTCGTTCCTTAACAACGCCATCAAAGCGAACGCGCTGTTCAAGAAGGACAAGGACTACGTCGTCATGAACGGCGAGGTTCTGATCGTCGATGAGCACACCGGACGCATCCTGATGGGGCGTCGCTACAACGAGGGCATCCACCAGGCAATCGAGGCCAAGGAAGGCGTCGCCGTTAAGGCGGAGAACCAAACCCTGGCCACTGTGACGCTGCAGAACTATTTCCGACTCTATTCCAAGCTCTCGGGGATGACCGGCACGGCCGAGACTGAGGCTGCCGAGTTCATGAGCACCTACAAGCTCGGCGTCGTGCCCATACCGACCAACAAACCGATGCAGCGTATCGACCAGTCGGATCTCGTCTACAAGAACGAAGAGGCCAAGTTCCAGCAAGTCGTCGAAGACATCGTTCGGCGCCACGAGAGTGGCCAGCCGGTCCTAGTCGGAACGACGAGCGTCGAAAAGAGCGAATACCTGTCCCGACTCCTGGCGAAAAAGGGTGTGCGGCACGAGGTACTGAATGCGAAGAATCACGCCCGGGAAGCGGCCATCGTGGCGCAGGCGGGCCGTCTGCACTCTGTCACCGTCGCCACCAATATGGCTGGGCGCGGCACCGATGTGATGCTCGGCGGCAACGCGGAGTTCCTCGCAGTGGCCGAGATGAACTCCCGCGGGCTCAGCCCGGTCGAGACGCCGGAAGAATACGAGTCCGCATGGGACGACGTGTTCGAAACCGTGAAGGCCGGCGTGGCCGAGGAGGCCGAGAAGGTCATCTCTGCCGGCGGACTTTACGTGCTCGGTACGGAACGCCACGAATCCCGACGCATCGACAACCAGTTGCGTGGCCGCAGTGGCCGCCAGGGAGACCCGGGGGAGAGCCGCTTCTACCTCTCTCTCACCGACGACCTGATGCGGTTGTTCAATGCCGGCGCTGCGGAAAGCCTGATGGGACGCCAGGGGGTGCCGGATGACATGGCGATCGAATCGAAGGTTGTGAGCCGCGCAATCCGCAGCGCCCAGTCGCAGGTCGAGGGCAGGAACGCGGAGATCCGCAAGAATGTTCTGAAGTACGACGACGTTCTGAATCGCCAGCGTGAGGCTATCTACAGTGACCGACGCCACATTCTTGAGGGCGACGACCTGCACGAGCGCACGCAGAAGTTCCTCGAGGATGTCATCGACGAGGTGCTGGAGGTACACACCGGCGAGGGCAACGGGGACGACTGGGACTTCGACGCCCTCTGGACCGAACTGAAAACTCTCTACCCGCTCGGTTTGACGATCGACGAGGTCGTGGCAGAAGCAGGCGACCGAGGGAAGATCAACCGCGACTTCATGCGTCGCGAGATCATTTCCGATGCGAAGCTCGCCTACCAGCGCCGCGAGGAGTCGTTGGGTTCTGCCGCCATGCGCGAGCTTGAGCGCCGTGTTGTGCTCTCGGTCATCGACCGACGCTGGCGGGACCACCTCTACGAGATGGACTACCTGAAGGACGGCATCGGCCTCCGGGCGATGGCGCAGCGCGACCCGCTTGTTGAATACCAGCGTGAGGGCTTCGCCATGTTCCAACAGATGATGGGGCAGATTCGTGAGGAGACGGTCGGGTTCCTGTTCAACCTCGAGGTCGAGGTTAGTCAGGCTCCGGGCCAGGTGTCCACGCCGGTGGTCGCGGCTAAGGGTCTCGCTCCCGCTGAAACGCAGGACGAGAAGCTCAGCTACACCGCGCCGAGCGATGCAGGCGGGGTCGAGGTTCGCAACCAACGTGGACAGGTGCAGCGGGCGGCAACAGAGCGCGCACGGCGGGCCGCAGCAGTAACCGCCGAGGCTGCCGGTTCCGAGGCGCTGCCCGCCGCGACCGGCACCCAGCGGGGCGCCTTCGGCCAGCGTGCTCAGGAGGCCGACACTGCCCCGGCCAATCGTGCCGAGCGCCGCGCCCAACCGAAGAAGAAGTAGGACCGACCTCGGCGGTACCTGCCGCCAACGCGGTGAGGCGCGTCGTCGGACGGCACCGTCAGAGGACGTTAACCGCGCTGGCGCGCCAGCGGCTGTCCATGCCTTCGAGCCGGATGGCTACCGCGCGGGCGCGGGCGCGGGTGTGCACGATGACGACGGCTTCAACCACTCCGTCGCGCGGTTCGGAGATCATGATCCGCCCAATGACGAACGTGGGCCGCTGTGCCGGCTGCCCTTTGACCGCGCGCGCCCGGGCTGAAAGCACCACACGTTTCAGAAGGTGCCGATAGACGTCGTCGCTCACCCACCGCGCCAGCTGGTCGAGTTCGCGAGCACCCGCGAGTACCTCGATCACGCAGCGGGTCAGGTTGATGAGCAACGGCTCGGGATCGGGCAGTTCCTTGCGACTGCTCGGCTGGTGCCCGAAGAAGTCGTCCTCTTGGAATGTTTCCCTCGTGCGCCGTCTCTCCGCTTGAGCGGGGCGCGCGAGCCGTGCTGAGGGGTGCTGGGCACGAGCCGGGGCGGGCAGTGAAGTCATGGATACTCCGTTGCAGTGATCTCAAGAGCGTGTCGGGTGCTGCGGTTGGATCCGAGACGCGCCCCCATTTGGGGGGTGACGTCCGTCTGAGAACTCAAGCAGCCTCAGCCGCACAGTGTCTAGCGCTTATAGAAGTTGTGGATAACCTCTGGGCAGGACGGCAGGGGCACTAGTTTCGGGGTGTGCGCTGGGACAACCTGTTCGATGACCTCGAGGGGCAGCTCGAGCACGAGCTCAATGCCGAGGAGATCGACCTGCGCGCCGAAGAAGAGCGGCTGCGCCTGGGCAGGCTCTCCATCCGCGATCGTCTGCTAAGCCTGGCTCGTAGTGGCGGACGGCAGGACCCGCGAATGCTGAGCGTTGTGCTCACGGCGGGGCAGGGGATCACAGTTCGTCCGTCCGCGTTCGGGAAAGACTGGCTCGCCGGTGACCTCATCGACCACAGCGGCACCAGCGCACAATGCGTGGTCCCGTTCGTTGCCATCGCCGCCGTCGTGCTGACGGAGGACGATGTGGCGGATTCCCTGAACTCCCCAGTGCAAACACTGGCGCAGGTGGTCGATCGTATCGGTTTGGCGTTCGTGCTCCGTGACCTATGCAGGCGGCGCAAGAGCGTTGACGTTCAAACGGCGACGGGACGATTGAGCGGAACGATCGACCGGGTGGGGCGAGACCACTTCGACCTCGCGATGCACCCGCCCGGGACTCAACGACGCCGGGGTCAGGTTGAGCAGTACCGCCTCGTGCCACTCGCTCAACTTCAGTTGATCCGACTCGCCTGACGGTTGCCTTCGGATCGGGTCAGTTGTTCAGGAGTTCGGACGGATTATGGTCCCGCCGGAGAGTTC
>JAODMM010000081.1 GCA_025465015.1 Cryobacterium sp.
GTCCACCGACCGTGCACAGAGGGAGCGTGCCGGTGGCGGCGGGGGAAGGCATGTTGCTTCGCCTCCCGTCGACAGCACTCGAGCAATCGACCGACGCCCCAACGCTCTCCTCGACCTCAGGATCGGGATCGGTACCATCGGGGGCAGCGAGGTCGGGTGGGTCCGTGCCGGCAGCTGTGGCATCTCCCGCAGAACCGGCTCCTGTCACGCCGTCTGCGTCCGCACAATCCGCTTCGCTGTATTTCCCGAGTCCCTCGCCTGGTTCTCACGTTTCGCAAGATTTCTCCGCCCTCGGCCCGCTCGCCACCTATGCTTCCCGGCCCGGGGTCACCGACGTCTTCGTCAATGGTGAGGCTGGGCTGTGGGTCGATGACGGGCGAGGGCCGGCCCGCCAGCCTGATTGGGAGTGTGGCGAGAGATCTCTGCGGGATCTCGCTGTGCGACTTGTCGCTCTCGGCGGCCGTCATATCGACGAGGCCAGCCCATGCGTCGACGTGAGACTGGCTGACGGCATCCGTGTGCACGCCGTGCTCCCACCGGTTTCAAGTACGGGTACCCTGCTGTCGATACGCCTGCCTCACGCGGCCCGGCTTTCACTGGCGGAGCTCGCCGAGGCTGGTCTCTGCGGGAGCGGTACCGCCGCTGCGCACCTTGTTTCTCGCCTTCGTGCGGCGGTTATCGGTCGCGAGAACATCCTCATCACCGGCGGCGCGGGCAGCGGTAAGACCACGCTGCTCGCGGCGCTGCTGTCCGAAGCTCCATGGGGCGAACGGATCGTGGTGATCGAGGACGTCGCTGAGCTGCGAGTAGATCATCCGCACGTCGTCGCTCTTGAAGCGCGGCAGGCCAACCTGGAGGGAGCAGGACGGGTCCGTATGGAAAGCCTCGTGCGCGAAGCGCTGCGCATGCGCCCGGACCGACTTGTTGTCGGAGAATGCCGGGGAGCGGAGGTCCGCGAGTTGCTGGCGGCGCTGAATACCGGTCATGACGGCGGGGCAGGCACTCTGCACGCGAACTCCCTCCAAGATGTACCGGCGCGGCTTGAGGCTCTCGGGGCACTGGCGGCGATGAGCCCGGAAGCGGTAGCCCGGCAAACTGCGAGTGCGATCACGCTCGTGCTGCACCTAGAACGCGCCGACGGGATCCGCCGCGTTGCTCAAATCGGTCGCTTCGCAGTGGAACCTTCTGGTCGCCTCGTGATGGAGGAGGCATGAGAGTGCGCCGACGGTTTCCCGTGGGACAGGAGATCGACGAGGTTGCCGGGATTGCGCAGCAGCTGGCGGTGCTTCTCGCGGCGGGTGTCTCTCCAGTGTCGGCATGGAGTTACCTCCTTCCAGCTGACCAGCAGCTGCGCACCACAGAAGTGCGCGGAGTGACGGTCGGTGCTGTCAGAGACTCTCGCGCCCGCGGTGCCCGCGGCACCAAAGGGGCGGCTGCAGAACCCGCGGGCGCTCGAGTCGTGCGCGCTGCGGCCCTCGCTGGACCCCGCGGCGATAGCGTCGCTGACGGCATCGCTGTTGAGGCGCGCCAAATCGGGGGACACGCCGGCAACGCTTGGTTGGCGCTCGCGGCAGCATGGGCGGTTGCAACGGGTGCCGGATCTCCACTGGCCGATTGCCTGCGACGAATTGCGAGCTCGTTCCGCGAGTTCGGTCAGCTGCAACGCGACCTTGAGGTGGCCCTGGCCGGGCCCGCCGCCACAGCGAGGATGGTCATGGTCCTCCCGGTCGCGGGGATCCTCCTCGGCGGGTTGATGGGCTTCGACACGCTGCACACGCTGTTTGCGACAGTCCCCGGCTTGTTGTGCCTGACAGCTGCTGCCCTACTCCTGCTCTGCGGCGCCCGCTGGAACCGACGACTCCTCCGGCGCGCAGAAACGCAGGATGCAGCTCCGGGCATCGCGCTCGAGCTCATTGCCATAGGCATGGCCGGTGGCGGCTCTGTCGACCGGGCTGTCGCCCTTGCCCGAAGCAGCGGAGAGCGCTTTGGGCTACCAGGGGAGTCCACGGGCCGCATCGACAGGGTGATCGCGCTGTCGACCCGGGCCGGTGTCCCTGCGGCGGAGCTGTTGCGTAGTGAGGCGGACCAGGCTCGCCGGGACGCGCGCAGCGACGGGCAAAGGAAGGCCGCCACCCTCGCCGTGACACTCATGCTTCCCTTGGGCCTGTGCGTGCTGCCCGCCTTCATGCTCGTCGGGGTCGTGCCCCTCCTGTTGGCCGTCTTGTCATCCACATTCGCCGTCCTGTGATGTTTTGCACGAATGCTGAAGCCCCCTCGATCCGGAGCCCACTCTCCCGCAAGCTGGTCCCGCTCGCGTCACCACGACCGCGTCATCAGACGCGAAAGGAGTTCATATCATGAATCGAATTGCAGAGACAGTGACATTGCCTGCCAGGCAAAAGGCGCTGCAACCGCTTCCCCTCAGCCGCCGGCAACCCCTCCGTCGCTTCCTCAGCATCCACCGGCTGAGTGGCGATGCGGGCGCGGCCACCGCCGAATACGCCGTTGCCACCATGGCAGCGGTAGGTTTCGCAGGGTTGCTCATCGTGATCCTGCGCGGTGACGAGGTGCGTGGAATCCTCACCGAGCTGGTGCGTAATGCCCTCACGGTCGGCTGACCAGGAACGAGGTAGCGTCACTGCGGAACTCGCAACCGTCATGCCTGCCGTCGTTCTGATCCTGGGATGTTGCCTGGGCGCAGTCCAGCTCGTCGGACAGCAGGTGCGGTTGACGGATGCCGCTGCCGACACTGCGCGGGCGCTGGCGAGAGGAGACAGTGCAAGTCACGTCACCGCGCTGGCCGAGCAGTCCGTGTCCGGAGCAACATACAGCGTGGAACGACGCGGTGAGTTCGTCTGCGCACGCCTTGGCGCACCCGCTGGGGACGGACCGATCGCCGTCTTCGGATTGCGGGCTGAGGCTTTTTCCTGCGCGCTGGCCGGTGGCCTCTGATGTCGGGTTCGGTCCTCGCTGTAGCCGTAATGGGGGCTTCCCTGCTTGCCTCGGGACTGATGGTTTCGGTGCTGTCCGTGCTTCCTATTGCTCAATCAGTGCAGAACGCGGCCGACGCTGCGGCGCTTTCGGCGGCGGACACAGTGTCAGGGGCAGCAGCAGGCGTTCCATGTGAAGTCGCGGCGCAGGCGGCAGCCGTGAACGGCGCCGCCGTCGTCGACTGTTCGGTGGACGGACTCGTGGTATCCGTCACCGTCGGAAGGACCGCCTTTGGTTTTATGGTCCGATCGGAGGCGAGAGCGGGACCGCCGTGACGGGCGTTATAGAGGGCGACGCTTAGCCCGCTTCGGTTGGAGCGGAAGGGGCTACCCGAATACTGCCTCGAGATAGCGGTAGTCCACCGCCGTGGGCTGATCGGAGCCCTCGAACTCTAGTCCCGCGCCGCGCGCGTAGAGATAGCGCTTGGCGCCAGAGTCAGCGGGAATCTCGATACGGGGCTTCGGGTCACCGGATTCGAGGTACTCCATTGTCACGGTCTTGCCCTCCAGGGGCCCGTCCGTGAGCTTGGCGGTATACGTTGCTCGGGATGCTGTAGCCATGGCTCCATTGTCCTCACCACGGGGGAACTGGCAAGAGCTGTCTGGGGAAACGCATGACCGAAAGTGCGCCAGACTGGATTAGGCGACCACTCTGTTCGTATGTGTATGGTGTGCCTTGGTCCAATTCTGGGTCATCACATTTAAAAGGAGTCTGGTGCCAGGCACTAAGAAGCTGGTCATCGTCGAATCGCCGACGAAGATGAAGTCGATTGCGCAATACCTGGGTGACGGCTACGAGGTGCTGTCCTCGGTCGGCCACATTCGCGACCTCGTCGAGCCAAAAAACCTGCCCCCGGAGCTCAAGAAGGGCTCCCTCGGCAAGTTCTCGGTCGACGTCGAGAACGGCTTCGAGCCCTACTACGTAGTCTCGGACTCCAAGAAGAAAACAGTTTCTGAACTCAAACGTGCTCTGAAGAACGCCGACGAACTCCTGCTCGCCACTGATGAGGACCGGGAGGGGGAAGCCATCGCATGGCACCTGCTCCAGGTGCTCTCTCCCACCGTTCCGGTGCGGCGTATGGTCTTCCACGAGATCACCAAAGATGCCATCCTGCGGGCGAAGGACAACACCCGCGAGCTCGACACCGCGCTCGTTGACGCCCAGGAGACTCGGCGCATCCTTGACCGCCTGTATGGCTACGAAGTGTCCCCTGTCCTGTGGCGGAAGGTCGGGCCCGGCCTCTCGGCCGGACGCGTGCAGTCTGCTGCGACGCGCCTCGTGGTCGACCGTGAACGGGAACGCCTGGCGTTCGTCTCCGCAAGCTACTGGGATCTCATCGCCCGGCTCGCGCCATCCGCTTCGCCCGATAAGGCCGCTGACGGTGGCTTCGAAGCCCGCCTCGTACGACTGAATGGCGAGCGCATCGCCACCGGAGCCGACTTTGAAGACTCAGGTGAGCTCAAGCCGAAGGTGCAGGCGGCGGCACTCAATGAGGAATCTGCCCGCGCCCTGACCGCGGCCTTGCAGCAGCCTGGAGTCCCGTTGACGGTTACCAAGGTTGCGTCAAAACCCTACCGCCGCAGCCCCGCCGCCCCATTCACGACCTCCACCTTGCAGCAGGAAGCGGCGCGCAAACTCCGCTTCACCGCACGGCAGACGATGAGCGTCGCTCAGTCGTTGTACGAGAACGGGTACATCACATACATGCGAACCGACTCCCCGTCGCTCTCGCAGCAGGCCATCGCCGCCGCACGCGCCCAGGCAGCGTCGCTCTACGGTCACGACACCGTCCCCGACTCCCCGCGGCTGTATCGCGGCAAGAGCAAGAACGCGCAGGAGGCGCACGAAGCGATCCGACCGTCGGGAGACACTTTCCGCACGCCGGCGTCGTTGGCCTCCAGTCTGCGCGGCAACGACTACAAGCTGTACGACCTGATCTGGAAGCGAACTGTCGCATCCCAGATGGCGGATGCGACAGGTTCGACCGCATCCGTCACCATCACTGCCGGCCCGACCACCGAGTCGGCTCACCCGGCTGCATCTGGTGCGCTGGCCGAATTCTCCGCCAGCGGCACGGTGATCACGTTCCGAGGCTTCCTCCTCGCCTACGAGGAGTCGCGGGATGAGGAGCGCAACGCCCCGACGGATGCCACCGAATCGAAGAAGCTCCCTCCCTTGCAGGAAGGCCAGACCATCACTCTGGTCGACGTCGAAGCTAAAGGGCACGAGACGACCCCCGCCGCACGTTACACAGAGGCGAGCCTGGTGAAGAAGCTCGAGGAGCTGGGGATCGGCCGGCCGTCGACTTACGCGTCGATCATCTCCACCATCACTGAGCGTGGCTATGTGACCCCCCGCGGTCAGGCGCTCGTTCCGAACTGGATCGCGTTCTCGGTCGTCCGTTTACTCGAGGATTTCTTCGGCGACCTCGTCGAGTACGATTTCACCGCTGAGATGGAGAACGACCTCGACCGCATCGCCGACGGTGACGCGGAGCGGGTCGACTGGCTCACCAGCTTTTACTTCGGGTCCGAACGGCATCGCGGCCTTCGACAGGTCATCGACAACCTCGGCGAAATCGACGCCCGAACGATCAACTCGATCGCGATAGCCGACGACATCACTCTTCGCATCGGGAAGTACGGCCCTTACCTTGAAGTGACCAACCCGGATGCCGGATCCGATGAGACGCCACGTCGAGTGAACATTCCGCCGGAGCTTGCCCCCGACGAGTTGACCGCTGCCAAGGCCCGGGAACTCATCGAGGCACCGGTCGTGACCGACCGTGTGATCGGGATCAATCCGGAGAACAGAAAATCCGTCGTTGCCAAAGACGGCCGGTTCGGTCCTTACGTCACCGAGGTAGATCCGGAACCCGAGACGGATGCCTTGGCCGAGGCCGGGGGTGGCGCCGACGGCGACGGCGAAGAAATCGCCGACCCCGCGACCGGCGAGGTGACCAACGCCCAGCCGAAGAAGAAGGTGCCGGCAAAGAAAGCTCCGGCGAAGAAGGCAGCCGCAGCGCCGAAGCCTCGCACCGCGTCGTTGTTCAAGTCTATGGATCTCGCGACGATCGATCTTGACACCGCTCTTCGGCTTCTGAACCTTCCCCGAGTGGTCGGCACCGACCCGGCGACGGGTGACGAGATCACGGCACAAAACGGCAAGTTCGGTCCATACCTGAAAAAGGGCACCGACACCCGAACGCTTCCCAGCGAAGACCAGATCTTCGAAATCGACCTGGCAGGTGCAGTTGACCTGTACGCGCAGCCCAAATACGGCGCACGCGGTGCGTCGAGCGCACTGAAGGACTTCGAGGAGCCTGATCCCGAGAGCGGGAAGGCGATCAAGATCAAGGACGGTCGCTTCGGGGCCTACGTGACGGATGGCGTCACCAACGCCACCATCCCCAAGGCAGAGACCCCCGAAGAAGTCGACTTCGAGCGGGCAGTGCAGCTTCTTGCTGACAAGCGGGCGAAGGGGCCGGCCGCGCCTCGGGCCAAGAAGGCGCCGGCGAAGAAGGCGGCTGCGAAGAAAGCACCGGCTGCGAAGAAAGC
>JAODMM010000070.1 GCA_025465015.1 Cryobacterium sp.
CGTTCTTCGACACCGCGGACGTCTACGGCGACGGCCGCAGCGAGCAGTTCATCGGGCACTTCCTCCGTGAGCATGCTGCCGGCGCTGAGATCACCGTGGCCACGAAGATGGGCCGACGGAGGGAGCAACTGCCTGAAAATTACGTGCTGGCGAACTTCAGGGAATGGACCGATCGCTCCCGCCGCAACCTCCGCACAGAGACCCTCGACCTGGTGCAGCTGCACTGCCCGCCGAGTGCCGTCTACGAGTCGGGAGAGGTTTTCGACGCGCTCGACACGCTCGTCGACGACGGGGTGATCGCGGACTACGGTCTCAGTGTTGAGACGACGGATCAGGCCCTGGCGGCGATCGCTCGCCCGAGGGTTGCAACAGTGCAGATCATTCTGAACGCCTTCCGGCTGAAGCCGCTGGACGCCGTGCTCCCGGCCGCGCGCGAAGCCGGCGTCGGCATCATCGCTCGGGTTCCGCTGGCGAGCGGCCTTCTCTCCGGCAAGTACACCCGGGAGACGGCATTCGCACCCACCGACCACCGCAACTTCAACCGGGACGGCAGTCACTTCGACGTGGGAGAGACGTTCTCGGGGGTGGACTATGAGACCGGCCTGAAGGCCGCGGCTGAGTTCGCCGCACTCGTGCCCGAGGGGCTCACTCCGGCCCAGGCCGCGCTGGCGTGGATCGCCCAGATCGACGGTGTCAGCTCAGTGATACCGGGCGCGCGGTCGGTGGCTCAGGCGGCGGCCAACGCTGCGGCAGGTTCCGCGGCCCCACTTTCGGTGGAGTTCAACACCGGGGTGCAGGACATCTACGACCGCCTGTTGCGGGAGGGCATTCACCCGCGCTGGTAGGGCTCGGCGAGGCTACCCCACGTCGTCGGGGTTCTCCCCGGTGCGCACATTCACCTCAAGTGCGGTTATCTGCTCGAGGTCGTCGGTATCGAGACTGAAATCGAACACGTCGATGTTCTCCCGAATGCGTGACGGCGTCACCGACTTCGGGATCACGACGTTGCCGAGCTCAACGTGCCAGCGGAGCACCACCTGGGCAGGCGTCTTTCCGTGCTTCCCGGCGATGCGATCGAGGGTGCCGTCTCCGACGACCCGGCCGCGCGCCAGCGGTGACCACGCCTCGGTGAGGATGCCGTGGTCCTGGTCGTAGCGCCGGACGTGCATCTGCTGCAACCAAGGATGCAACTCGACCTGATTGATCACCGGAACGACATCCGTCTCGTTGAGAAGTCGGTCGAGGTGGTGAGGGTGGAAGTTCGACACGCCGATCGAGCGCGCCCGACCTTCCGCCTGCAACGTCTCGAGGGCTCGCCAGGTGTCGACGTAGAGGTCCTGTGACGGGGCTGGCCAGTGGATCAGGTACAGGTTGACGTATTCGGTGGCGAGAAGCCTGAGGCTCTCGTCAAATGCACGCAGAGTTTCGTCGAATCCCTGGCGGTCGTTCCAAACCTTCGTGGTGACGAAGACGTCTTCGCGCGGTAGCCCCGCGCGAGCCAGCCCTTCACCGACGCCCCGCTCGTTCTCGTAGAGCGCAGCCGTGTCGATGTGGCGGTAACCCGCTTCGAGGGCCGTTTGCACCGCATCCGATGCGGCGTCGTCGGGGATCTTGTACACCCCGAGTCCGAGTTGCGGGATGCTGCGGCCGTCGTTCATCGGAAGTTCTGGCGAGGTCGTCATGCCGTTAGTTAACTCCACTGCGGCTTTTGCGCTAGCCGAAACGTGCTGCGCCAGCGCAAGGGCGACAGCGAGACGCGGTTTGACTAGCGGAACCCGGAGGCAGGCCTCGGGAGGTAGGCCTTGGGGGGTGTAGGGGGAACGGCTAGGAGGGCTGGACCGGCACGGGCTCGGTGTCGGGTATCGGGGAGGGGTCGCGACCGCGGAGGTCCGGATGCCAGCGCCGCCCGAGGGCGGCGATAGCAAAGCCGAGCGCGGAGAATCCGGTGGCGACGAGCATCGCGGCCGAGGAGCCGGAGTTGTCAATCACGAACCCTGCGATCGCCGAACCGAGGGCTGCTCCGATGAGCTGACCGGTACCTATCCAGCCGTATGCCTCGGCCGTCTCGCTGAACTTGACGCTCGCCGACACGATTCCGAAGAGCACGGCGAGGGCCGGCGCGATGCCGATCCCGGCGATGAGGAGCATGCCGGAAAGCCACCAGAAGTTGAGCGATAAACTGGCGAGGCCGATGCCGGCGGTGACGATCAGCATGCGTCCGGCCAGAGCGAGTGGACCGATCGGCATATGGCCGAAGGAGAGGCCTCCGATCAGCGATCCGCTGGCGAAGACGGCCAGGACCCAACCCGAATCCGCGCTGCCGTGCCCGAAGCTGGCCACGACGCCCGCCTCTACCGCGGCGCAGGCAGCGACAAGCATGAAGCCCACCACAGTGCTCAGGAGAACCGCAGGCCGGGTGAGTACGACGCCCACCTTTCGGCGGCTGCGGGGGATGCGCACCCGACCGACCTCTGGCGAGGCGAGGAACCAGATACCGCCGCCGATCAGGAACGCGGCAGCGACCAGGATGCCGACCACCGAGCCGATCTGAATGGCCACGAAGGTGGCGATGACGGGTCCGAGCACCCAGATGATCTCCTGCGCTGACGCGTCGAGGGAGAACAGGGGGGTGAGCTGCCGGGAATTGACCATCTTCGGGTAGATGGTGCGCACTGCGGGCTGGATGGGCGGTGTCGACAACCCGGCGAGGAACCCGATCAGGACCAAGCCGATGATCGGCAGCGGGAGCAGTGCCATCAGGATGATCGACGTCGCACACACCGTAATGGTCGCGGAGATGACCGGTCGCATACCCCAGCGACCCATCAGCCGGCTGGTCAGCGGGCCGGCGATGGCCTGCCCGACGGACATGGCGCCGAGCACCAAGCCCGCCGCGCCGTACGAGTGGTGCACGCGCTCGATATGGATGAGGAAGGCTAGTGAGAGCATCCCGAACGGGAACCGCGCCGTCAGCTGTGCGGCAATGATGCGGGCAACGCCGGGCGTCTTCAGGAGATCCCAGTAGCTGCTCACGATCACCTAAGTCTATGGGCGGATGCCGCTGTCCGGCCTCTCAGGGACGGTACCCCGCCGGTTGTCCCGGTGGTCCACCGCTCCGCGAGCGTGAGCTCAATCGGGCATTTCCTCATCAGGCCCTGCCGCGGTTCCGGGTGCGCCGGGGATGCCGGTGGCTTCACGGTCCACGTCGATATGTTTGCCGGTGTCGCCGGCGAGGGGTGTGCCACCGGCGTCGAGGTCTGCGGGACGAGAGTCGGCACGGTCTAAGTCGGGAGCATCGGCATCGGCCTCATCGCCTGCACCTGCCTCCGCGACACCGTCCGATCCACCGCTTTGGTCGAGGCCGAGGTCGTGCATGAACTCCTCCGGCCGGTTGCCGAAGCCGACGGAGCTGTCATCCGTCGCACTCGTGGTGTCGTCGCCGCTCAGGGACTCAGTCATGGTCCTCAACTCCAAATGGTTTTGCGTTGATGCTAGGCACGCTGGCGCGCCTCGGCAAGGGGTTGACGGTGACGGTTCGCGTGCGCTGAGCGGCGGGATGACCACGGGAAGGAGGGATGGGGAGGTCGTCGTTATATACTCACGCGCGCGAGCGCAGGACTTACGATTGACGCGTGATCACCGTCGACTGGAGCAGTGTCGCGACTGCAGGACATCGGGACGGCAGCGCGGTGTCGGAACCACCCAGGGAACCCTCCCCGACACCCGTGCATGAGGACGTGATGAGTTCCGCCGCCGAGCTGGTCGGAAACACGCCGCTGGTCGAACTTCGAAACCTCGCTGCCAACTTGCCGTCCCGGGTTCTGGTCAAGCTGGAAGGGCGCAACCCCGGCGGGTCCGCGAAGGATCGGGTGGCGCTGAACATCATCCGGGAGGCTGAAGCGTCAGGGGAGCTGGTGCCCGGGGCGACGATCGTCGAATCTTCGTCGGGTAATACAGGGATCGGCCTGGCCTTGATCGGGCGCCTCACCGGGCACCCGGTTGTCATCGTGCACACGGCCCAGATCTCCGCTGAAAAACGCCAGATGCTGAGGGCCTACGGCGCCACACTTGTGGAAGCCGACTGGGACGCCCCGCCGGAGAGCCCCGACAATGCACGCGCTGTGGCGGAACGAATCGCCGGAAGCATCCCGGGTGCCTGGCAGTCGAAGCAGTTCGAGAACCGGAACAACCCCGCTGCCCACTACCGCACCACGGGGCCCGAGATCTGGCATCAGACCGCCGGACGCGTCTCCCACTTCGTCGCATCGATCGGCACGGGGGGGTCGGTCAGCGGGGCCGGCCGCTTCCTCAAAGAGGCATCGGCCGGCGCGGTACGGGTAATCGGCGCGAACCCAAGCGGGTCCACCTACGCCGGGGAACCGGATGGCCCGATCCTCGTCGACGGCGTCGGCACCCGTTGGCAGCGTGACTGGTGGCCCCACACCTTCGACCGGAACATCCTCGACGAGGTACACACCCTCGGCAACAGCCCGGTGTACGAGATGGTGCACTCCCTCGCCCGCGAGGAGTCACTGCTGCTCGGGCCTTCCTCGGGCCTTGCCGTTGCGGTAGCGCTCGATGTCGCGCGCTCCGCGCCACCGGGATCCGTCGTTGTGGTGATCTCGCCAGACACCGGGCTCAACTACCTCACCAAGGCATTCAATCCGCACTGGCTCGAAAGCGAAGGGCTTGCGGCACAGGGAGAGACACCGTGACACTGCAGCATTTCGGTTGGTTCCTCGGCGCAGGGTTCGGGGTGCAGGGCTGGGGCGATCCCACCTACGGGATCGGCTACGACTGGAAGCAGCCGACGATATACCAGGATGCCGCACGCCTGTTCGAGGGCGGCGGCCTCGACCTCTTCATCATTGAAGACGGGGTCGCCGTGCCCGACACCTACGGCGGAACAGCCGAGGTGAACCTCTCCAACGCCCGGTTCGTGCCTAAGCACGACCCCGTGCCCCTTGTGCCGTATCTTCTCGCCACGACCAGCAAACTGGGCATCGTGCCGACTCTTTCCGCCAGCTTCTACGAGCCGTTCACGGCGGCCCGGCTTCTGGCGACCTTGCAACACTTCGCGGGCGGACGGCTCGGCTTCAACGTGGTGACCAGCGGAAGTGACCTCGCGGCCCAGAATTACGGTCTCGATAAGCAGGTGGAGCACGACCTGCGCTATGACCGAGCCGACGAATGGGTCGACGTGGTGCGCAAACTCTGGCGCAGCTGGGACCAGGACGCCGTCCTCGAAGACACCCGGAACGGTGTCTTCGCCGATTACACCAAAGTGCGTCCGATCAACCACCGAGGCCGCTTCTTCCAGGTGCGCGGACCCTTGAACACGGTGCCCCCCAGTCAGGAGCCGGTGATGGTTCAGGCTGGGGCATCGGGTCGTGGCCGCGACTTCGCTGGGAAGAATTCGGATGTCGTGCTCGCGCTTGCGTCGACGCCGGAACGGATGCGGGAGTACCGCGACTCCATCCGTGAGGTCGCCGCGTCCCACGGGCGTAACCCCAGTGACATCAAGGTGTTGTTCGTCGTGAACCCGATAGTGACCGCTAATGCGGAGGAGACAGCGTCCGTGCGCACCCGCCGAGCCCAGCTGACCCAGGCCGCGATCGACGAGGCACTGCAGGGGGTCTCCTACCTGTCCGGGGTCGACTTCAAGACGTTCGACCTCGACGCACCCTTGCCCGAACTCACTACGAACAGCAACCAAGGCACCCTCGACAATTTTCTGAGATCCGCCCCGGCGGGATCGACGTTGCGGGAGGTCCTGCAGGCACGCGCTAAGAAGGACGGCCTCGCCATCATCGGCTCAGCCGACGAGGTAGCCGACCGGCTCGGTGAAATCGCAGCCATTGTCGGAGGGGACGGTTTCCTGTTCACCGGTCAGGTGCATCCCGCGCACGTGCACCGCACACTCGACCCACTGGTGCCCGCGCTGCGCCGCCGTGGGCTCTTGCGCACCGAACTCGGCGACGCAGGGCTCCGCGCGAACCTCCGGGACTTCTAATGGCTACGGCTGGCCCCACGTCCGGCGGTGCGACGAGCGAGCCGGAAACCGCAGTCACGCTTGGCGGGGGCCGGGTGAGTGTTGCGGATGTTGCAGCCGTGGCCTCAGGCGCGCCCGTGCGGATCGATTCCGATGCGCGCGAACTTCTGGCCCGATCCCGTGCCGTCGTCGACTCGTCCATCGGCAGCGGGCAGCCGGTCTACGGCTTGACGACGCGACTCGGCGCCGGTCGTGACATGCTCCTCCGGGAGGCCGAACTCATCGACTTCCAGAAGCAGGTCATCGCTAACCATCTCGGTGGGATCGGCGAGCCCCTTCCGGGCGACGAGGTGCGGGCGCTCATGTTCGCGCGACTCGCAAGCTTCACGCGGGGCGGCGCCGGCGTTCGGCCGGAACTCGCCGCGTCCTACCTCGACCTGCTGAACTCGGCAGTCGAACCCGTCGTGCCAACGCGGGGCTCCGTCGGAGCGGGCGACCTCAGCCACTTGGCCGCCGTGGCCGCCGTTCTCATCGGTACCGGAGAAGCTTCCGTCAACGGGAATGTGAGAGGCGGGGCTCAGGCTCTCGCGGTCGCGGGGCTCACCCCTGTGAACCTGGCGCCGGGGGAAGCGCTCGCATTGCTGAGCGGTAATTCCTACAGCACAGGAGTCGGCTGCCTCGCCGTGCGGCAACTCACGGCGCTCGCCGGAGCTGCAGACCGAACGGTGGCCCTCACCCTCGAAGCCCTGGGAGCGAACGGATCTGGCGGCAACCTCAGTCCTTTTGACCATGCGGTGCAGTCCGCGACCGGGCGTGTCGGGCAGGCGGACGCTGCGGCATCCGTTCGGGCACTGCTCAGCGGTAGCGCGCTCGCCGAACCGGGGCGCAGCGTGACCGTGCAGGACCCCCTGTCGGTGCGCACAACCCCGCAATTGCACGGGGCATTGCGCGACCTTGTTGCCGGGCTGACGGCCGATCTGGAGACCGAACTCAACGCACGCTCCGAAAACCCGCTCGTCGACATCGACTCGGGGCGGATGCTGTCCGGCGGCAATTTCCAAATCGTCTCCCTCGCTGTCGTGCTCGATTCGCTACGGGTGGTGCTGGCGCATCTCGCGTCTGCCAGTGAACGCCGGATAGCCTTGTTGTCCGACCTCGCCAGACCCCTGCGGGTCGCGGGTGTCGCGCCGGTGCCCGGCCTTCTCGGGTATTCCGCAGCTGCGACGCTCGCCGAGTTGCGCCACCTGGCCGCGCCGGCGAGCGTTTCTGGGGCGTCCCTTTCCGGGGTGGAAGATCAGGCCACCCATGCACCGCTGGCGTTGCAGCTGCTGCAGCGGAGCATCCGTCTGACCGCTGAAGTCCTCGCCATCGAGGCCCTCCATGCCGCCCAGCTCCTGGCGGAAGATGCCGCGCTCGGCAGCGGGACTGCCGCTCTCCTCCCGGGCCTGCGCGACTTGTTCGCCTTGGGCCTTCCCGCGTCGGGACTGGTCACTGCGACCGTCGCTCACTTCTCTGCCCCTTAACCGAAGGCGGAAGTGTCCGCACCGCACCTATTCGGGGAGGGGCTTTACGAACCGCAGGTACGAAATCTCCTCGAGGTCACCGTGCAGGTCGAACTTCGGTTCATAGCCGAGCGAGAGGTACAGCGCCACTGCCTCCGGCTGTCGGGCGCCCGTAGTCAGCGCTACCTCAGTCGCGCCCCTGCGGGCGGCCTCTGCCTCGAGTTCGGCCATCACGGACCGGGCGTAGCCGCGCCGCCGGTACCCGGAATGAGTCCACACCCGCTTCACCTCGACGGTTCGTTCATCGATCCGCAGGAAGGCCCCGCCCGCGACCGCGGCCCCGTGGAGCATCAACAGCAGAAACGCTCCGCCGTGCTGAGGCTGGAACAGCTCGGCGGGATACCGGCTGAGCTCGGCGGATGAGGGGATCCCGTCGTTGAGGCCGTAGCGCTCGTCGTACTCTCTCGACAGTTCATCCACCAGCGGTGCCGCCAGCGGGTCATCTGGTGAGGTGTAGTAGATGACAGGGTGATCGACGGTCACGATTCGACCATAGTTGCCTACCGCCGTGCGTCAAAGCAGGCCGGTCGGAGGCGGCAGGCGAGGCGGTTGTGACCCCGGAACACGGGGCACAAAACGTTATCCCAGCCGAAAAGGTGGGGCTGATCTCTGTATTAGGGTGAAGTCTGTCGTCATCCGTTCGCGGACTCGTTCCGCATCATCCGACCGCACCAAGAAGGATCAGCAATGCGCGCCAGACACGCACTACCGGCACTCGCAGCCGTGGCAGTCCTCATGCTCACCGGTTGTGTCGACAACTCGACGCCCGCAACGAGCGGGTCGGGGAGCGATGCACCTGCCAGCGACATCAGCATCGATGACGCAGCTGTTGCCCTCCTGCCGGCCGAGATTGCCGACTCGGGCAAGCTCCGCATCGGCACCGACCCGACCTACGCTCCGAACGAGTTCAAGGACGAGGCCGGGAACCCGATCGGCTGGGGCATCGAGATCGTCGACGCCGTAGCTGCAAAGCTCGGCTTGACGCCCGAATACCAGGTGTCGAAGTTCGACAACATCATCCCGAGCGTCACCGGTGGCAAGGCCGACATCGGCCAATCCTCGTTCACCGACACGATCGAGCGCGAAGAGCAGGTCGACTTCGTCAACTACTACACGGCAGGCATCCAGTGGGCCTCCGCGGCTGGAAATGACGTCGACCCCAACAACGCCTGCGGACTGAAGGTCGCTGTGCAGGCCACTACGTATGAGGACACCGACGAGGTCCCGGCCAAGAGCGAAGCCTGCGTCGCCGCTGGCAAGCCGGCGATCGAGAAACTCCAGTTCGACACCCAGGATGCCGCGACAAACGCGGTCGCCCTCGGCCAGGCCGATGCCCTCAGCGCTGACTCCCCAGTCACCCTCTACGCGATCGCCAAGAACAAAGACAAGCTTCAAGCGGCTGGCGAGACCTTCGATGTCGCACCGTACGGCATCGTCGTCGCGAAGGACTCCGAGCTGACCAAGGCTATCCAGGCCGCCCTGCAGTCGATGGTCGACGATGGCTCCTACCAGGCGATCCTCGACGAGTGGGGAGTCGCCGACGGCGGCATCGATGAGATCACGATCAACGCGGCTGCGAACGGCTAACAAATGATGTCCCGGGATGCGAACCGCCCGGCGGTGGGGGACACCCCGCCGCCGGGCGGTTCTGCCGAACCCTCAGCGATCAAAGCGATCCGCCTCAGACACCCGTGGCGGAACGTCTTCGCCGTCGTGCTGATCCTCGCGTTCGCCCTCTTCGTGATCGATGCCGCCCAGAGGCCGGCGTACGACTGGGAATCGGTCGGCAAGTATGTCTTCGACCGGCGGATCTCCCTTGCTGCCTTCACCACTTTGCAGCTGACGGTCTACTCGATGGTGATCGCCATCGTGCTCGGGGTGGTTCTCGCCGTGATGCGGCTCTCACCCAACCCGGTGGTCAAGAGCATCGCCTGGTTCTACCTGTGGGTGTTCCGCGGAACCCCCGTCTACGTGCAGTTGGTCTTCTGGGGTCTGCTGTCGATCATCTACCAGACCATCGACGTCGGTATCCCCTTCACGGAGCCGTGGATGTCCTTCGACACGAAGGTTGCTCTCAGCACCTTCGCGCTCGCGATCATCGGGCTTGCCCTGAACGAGGCTGCGTACATGGCCGAGATCGTGCGTGCCGGTCTGCTGTCCGTGGACCGCGGCCAAGAGGAGGCCGCGACGGCCCTGGGGATGAGCTGGTCGCAGACGATGTGGCGGGTCATCATTCCCCAATCGATGCGCGTGATCATCCCGCCGACCGGCAACGAAGTCATCTCGATGCTGAAGACGACGTCGCTCGTGACGGCGGTTCCGTTCAGCTTTGACCTTTACACCCGTTCCCGGGATATCTCAGCAGAAACGTTCAACCCCATCCCCATGCTCATTGTGGCGTCGATCTGGTACCTCTTCTTCACGTCGATCCTCATGGTCGGGCAGTACTTCCTCGAGAAGCGTTTCGCCCGGGGAATCGGCGATCGCCGGCCAGACCGCAAAGCCAAGGGCAACGACGAGGTGCCCACGTTGACAGGTGCTCTGCCGGAGTCGAGAGCGGATAAGCCCACTGTCGTGCTCCCGCCGAGCAAGGGCGACCCGCCCCTCAACCCCGGACACGGAGGCAGGCGATGACCGACACGACCGCGCGGGGTGCCGCATCCGCTCAGGCTGTTCCGATGGTGCTCGCCGACTGCGTTTCCAAGAGCTTCGGTTCGAATGAGGTGCTGAAGAGTATCTCACTCGAGGTCAGGCGAGGCGAGGTCATGTGCCTCGTGGGCCCGTCGGGGTCCGGCAAATCGACCTTCCTGAGGTGCATCAACCACCTCGAAGTGCTCTCGGCCGGTCGCCTCAGTGTCGACGGACACCTTGTGGGCTACCGCGAGGCGAACGGGAAACTCTACGAACTGCACCCGAAGGACGCGGCGAAGCAGAGACGTGACATCGGCATGGTGTTCCAGCGGTTCAACCTGTTCCCGCACATGACGGCGCTCGAGAACGTGATGGAGGCGCCACTCCGAGTTAAGGGTGAGTCGAAAGCCGTCGTGGAGAAGCGAGCGATGGAGCTCTTGGCCCGGGTTGGGCTCGCCGATCGGGCGGACTATTACCCCGCCCATCTCTCCGGCGGGCAGCAGCAGCGGGTAGCCATTGCCCGCGCACTCGCCATGGAGCCCAAGCTGATGCTTTTCGACGAGCCGACGAGCGCCCTCGACCCCGAGCTTGTCGGGGAGGTGCTCGATGTGATGAAGGGGCTCGCCCGCTCCGGCATGACCATGATCGTCGTCACGCATGAGATGGGTTTCGCCCGCGAGGTTGCCGATTCGTTGGTCTTCATGGACGGAGGCGTGGTCGTCGAGTCGGGGGATCCGCGGGAGGTCCTGTCGAATCCGCAGCACGAGCGGACGCAGGCGTTCCTCTCGAAGGTGCTTTAGCTTCTCCGGCTGCAGGACGGATACAGCGCCCTTCCCCTCATCGATGGGTCAGCTCGCGAGCACCTTCTGGATCCGCTGCAGCGAGACGGATTCCGCCGCGCGCAGTTCCTGGGCGAACAGGCTGATCCGCAGCTCCTCCAGCATCCAGCGGGCCCGCACCAGCTGCGGCGCAGACCCGGGCGGGAGCGGAATCCGGCCACCGGCATCAGTGAATCTCGTCGTCGCCATCTGGACCTCGTTCATCCACACCCGGTCGCGGCCGGGATTGTCGAGAATCTTGGTGAGGCGCGACGTGATGCCGGCGAGGTAACGCGGTAGATGTCGAAGCTGGGCGAGACCGGTCGCGCTGACAAATCCGGGGTAGACCAGTCCCGCAAGCTGTTCCCGCGCGTCGGT
>JAODMM010000093.1 GCA_025465015.1 Cryobacterium sp.
CGTTGGCCACCCGTCTGTTGATGATCAAGTCCGATGGCAGTGTGCTCGTGCACTCCGATGGAGGCTCATACAAGCCCCTCAACTGGATGAGCCCGCCGTGCACGCTGTCCGTGCTGGAGCCCGACGAGTCCCAGGCCGAGGCGGGAGTCAGCTCCGTGTGGAAGGTCACCCAGGCCAAAACCGCCGATCTGCTCATGGTCAGAATCCACGAGGTGCTCCATGACTCGGCGCATGATCTGGGCATCGACCCCGGGCTGGTCAAAGACGGCGTTGAAGCCCACTTGCAGAAGCTCCTGGCGGAGAACATCGGCCTGCTCGGAGACGGCCACACCCTCGTGCGGCGGGAGTACATGACGGCGATCGGTCCCGTCGACATTCTCGCCCGGGACGCCACGGGCGCTTCGGTGGCTGTCGAGCTCAAGCGCCGCGGCGACATCGACGGGGTCGAGCAACTCACCCGATACCTGGAGCTGATGAACCGGGACCCGCATCTCGCTCCGGTCTCCGGAGTGTTCGCGGCCCAGGAGATCAAACCGCAGGCCCGCACACTTGCCGAGGACCGTGGCATCCGCTGTCTCACGCTTGACTACGATGCGATGCGAGGTCTGGACGACACGCACTCACGCTTGTTCTAGTCCATTAATGGCCTGGGATGAATGGGTACCATACCCCCAGAACGGGGCCTCATGTGACCGTTCACAGGAAATCAACCTATGCTGTTGCGAATGAATCAGACGTTGACGCGCACTTGGAGCGCGATTCTCTTCGACCTGGACGGAACCATCACTGATTCCGCCCCCGCGATCACGAATTCCCTCGCCCGCACATTCGCCCTCCTTGGCCGCCCGGTCCCGCCAGCTCATGAACTCCTCGCCTATGTCGGTCCGCCCCTGCTAGCCGCATTCCGCGAGTACGCCGGAATGACCCCCGAAGAGGCTGACGAGGCTCTCGCGGTATATCGCGCCGACTACCAAGGCGATGCATCCCTTGACACGGCCGTATACCCGGGTGTGGCAGGGCTGCTCGAGCGGATCCATGAAGCGGGCATCCCCCTCGCCCTTGCCACGAGCAAGCCGGAGCTCAACGCGATCAAGATCCTCACCCACTTCGATCTCGCAAAATACTTCACCGTCTTGGTGGGAGCGTCCGAGGATGAAGTCCGCAGCGCGAAGGTCGACATCGTCGCCGAGGCCTTACGCAGGCTCGATGAAGCAGGCGTCGACCTTACAGCACCCGTCATGGTGGGCGACCGCGGTTACGACGCGGAAGGTGCTGCCGCAAACGGTGTTCCGGCCATCCTCGTCGAGTGGGGCTACGGCTCCCCGGCCGAGGCTGCTGCTGCCACTGCAGTGGTCCACTCGGCTGACCAGCTCGCGAAGCTGCTCCTCGGCTGAACTTCCTGAAGAGAAACGGCCCGTCGCAGCGTCGCGACGGGCCGTTCCTCTGAGTACCGCCATCCTCGGGTCAACCTGGCGGTCAGGCAGCCAAGTTCAGACGTCGCCGCGCGTTCCGGCGTCGGTACCTGTCAGCGATCGCTGGGCCGCGTCGACCGATCGTTGCACCGCATCGAGCGATCTCGCGATATCGTCGGCGTCTGTTGACCAGTTGCTCACCGAGATGCGGAGCACGACACGGTCGTGCCAGCGCGAGCCCGACATCCAGGCTGTTCCATCGGCGATGAGGTTCTCGGTGACCCGACGGGTCATCTCGTCGTCACCGAAACTTACGCTCACCTGCGTGAAAACCACGTCATTCAGCACATCGGCGCCCGAGATCCCGGCGAGCCCGTCGGCCAACTCCTTCGCGTGCGCGGCGAGCCCGTCAACCAGCGCGAGAGTTCCCGAGCGACCCAGGGAACGCAGGGCCGCCCAGACGGGGATGCCGCGAGCGCGTCGGGAGAGCTCGGGTACCTTGGCGAACTGGTCCCCGGGGCCCTCTGCGTCCCCGAACAGGTAGCTGGTGTGTACGCCGAAGACGCGACGAAGCACCTCCGGTCTCGACACGATAGCCATGCCGCAGTCATAGGGCACGTTGAGGGTTTTGTGGCCGTCCGTTGCCCATGAATCCGCCGTTGAGAGGCCGGAGAGATGGTGTCTGAGCGCGGGACTCACCGCCGCCCAAAGGCCGAACGCACCGTCTACGTGTGCCCAAGCGCCGCGAGCGTGAGCGACCGCCACCGACTCCTGCATGGGATCGAAGGCGCCCGAATGGAGATTGCCCGCCTGCAGGCACACGATCTTCGCGGCATTCGCGTACCTCGGATCATCCATGGCCTCAGCCAGTGCCGCTGGAAGGATCCGCCCCTCCCGATCTGCTCTCACCACGATGGGGGCACCCAGGCCGAGGTAGCGGAGTACCAAGTCGATGACATCGTGTCGTTCGGCACCCACGAAGACGCGGATGCGTGGCGCACCGAAAAGACCTTCCGCCGCAAGGTCCCAGCCCACCTGCTCGAGAACGTGCTGTCGAGCAGCGGCGAGGCCGACGAAATTCGCCATCGTGGCGCCTGTGGTAAAACCGA
>JAODMM010000105.1 GCA_025465015.1 Cryobacterium sp.
ACTGGTGCGCCCCTGAACGTCCACGACGAGCAACCCGCCGGCATCCGTTTCAAGTCCTGGCACGTCGAGGAAGTCGATCGCCGGCGTCCAGCGGGGGCGCACAAAGCCGCCGTCGCGTTCGACTACCTCGCCGTCCTCGAGCTGCACGCCGGTCATGGCACCTTGCACGCCGACGATGTCGGCAACGCGACGACGGTCGACACGGATGCCCCGGTCGGCGAGGGCGGCTTCGTCCGCCTCAGTCACGGTTCCGATGCCGTTCGTGAAGATGATGAGATCCCGAGCCCAGTGCGACAGCAGAAGGGCCCGCTCAGCGAGGTCGTCGGTCTCTCCGATAAGCGCCAGGGCGGCATCCGCCTTCTCATAGCCGTCGCATTCGATGCAGCTGTGCAGGTTCGTCCCGTACCAGGCGCGGATGCTCGGAAGTGCGGGGAGTGTCTCAAGCAGACCGGATGCGACCAGGACTGTTCTCGCCGACACTTCCCGCCCCCGTTCCCCGCGCAGCCCCCGGGTGGTGATCCCGAAGCGGGCCCCGTCGCCGGTGAGATCGGCGATCGGCACCACCGAGCGCACCAGCCCGGAATGGAACTCAGAACCCGGGTACGCTGCAAACTCCTCCCGCCCAAGGCGCCGCAGTTCAAGCGGCGAGACGCCGTCGCGGGTGATGAACCCGTGCGAGCGCAGGGTGGCCGCGTTACGGGGCCGGTTGCTGTCGATCAGCAGGGTACGTCGTCGGGCTCGCACGAGACTGAGCCCGGCTGCGAGGCCAGCCGGGCCCGCTCCGATGACGACGACGTCCAGCGTCTGGGTCATGCCGCCAGATTGGCCGACAGCGTGTCGAGGCGAGCGATCGACTCGGTCTTGCCGAGGATCTCCATGGACTCGAAAAGGGGTGGCGACACACGCCGACCCGAGATCCCCACCCGGAGCGGCCCGAACGCCACGCGCGGTTTCAGTCCGAGCCCGTCGATCAGAGACTGTGTGAGAGCCGCGTGAATACGCTCGTGTGCCCACTCCGCCTCAGGGATGTCAAGGAGTGCGACCGTGGATGCCTCCAGGATGTCCGCCGCGTTCCGCGGGAGGGAGGCGAGGGCATCCGCCTCGTGCACGAGGGCGTCACCATCCACGAACAGAAAACCCAGCATGGCCGGGGCCTCGCCGAGCAGCGCGATCCGCTCCTGCACGAGTGGCGCTGCGGCAGTGAGTGCTGACTGGTGGTCGGCGCTGAGCGGTTCGGAGACGACGCCTGCTGCCACCAGGTAAGGAACCACCCGCCGGGCGAAATCGTCGGTGTCGAGAAGGCGGATGTGGTCGCCGTTGATCGACTCGGCCTTCTTCAGGTCGAATCGGGCAGGGTTGGGATTGACGTCGGCGACGTCGAACGCGGCCACCATCTCCGTGATGGAGAAGACATCGCGGTCGTGGGTGAGTGACCAGCCGAGGAGGGCGAGGTAGTTGACCAAGCCTTCGGGGATGAATCCTCGGGTGCGGTGGTGGAACAGGTTGGACTCCGGGTCGCGCTTGGAGAGCTTCTTGTTCCCCTCACCCATGACATAGGGCAGGTGGCCGAAGCGCGGCACGAAGGTCGTCAGCCCGATGTCGATGAGGGCGTGATACAGCGCAATCTGCCGCGGCGTGGAGGAGAGCAAGTCTTCACCACGCAGAACATGGGTGACACCCATGAGCGCGTCGTCGACGGGGTTCACGAACGGGTACAGCGGATGCCCGTTGGGCCGGACCACGACGAAGTCGGTGAACGAGCCGGCCGGGAACGTGATCTCGCCTCGAACCAGGTCGTCGAAGCTGAGATCGGCGTCGGGTACACGCAGCCGAAGCGCCGGGAGGCGGCCCTCAGCGCGGTAGGCGGACTTCTGCTCCTCGGTGAGATCGCGTTCGAAGTTGTCGTATCCCATCTTGGGGTCGCGGCCGAGGGAGATGTTGCGCGCCTCGATCTCCTCACCGGTCGCGAAGCTCTCATAGATGTGGCCGGACGTTTTCAGCTGCTCGATCACGTCGCGGTAGATGCCGTAGCGCTCAGACTGCCGGTACGGGCCGTGTGGGCCACCGGCCTCGATGCCTTCGTCCCAATCCAGGCGCAGCCAACGCAAACCCTCGAGGATCTGGCCGAAGCTCTCCTCGCTGTCACGGGCGGCATCGGTGTCTTCGATGCGGAAAATGAACGTGCCGCCGGTGTGCCGGGCATAGGCCCAGTTGAAGAGAGCGGTTCGGATGAGGCCGACGTGCGGCGTGCCGGTCGGCGAGGGGCAGAAGCGCACCCGCACGTCAGCCCCGGTCGCGGTGGAAAATGGGTGGGAAATTGTCTCAGGCATCAGGGTCGATTCTAGTTGGCGCGTGCATTGTCGTATGGGCCGGGGAAGGCCATCCTTGAGCCATGACGTCTGGTTCGACATTGTCGGTTGTGGAAGCGCGGTCGGAGTTCGCGTCCGGTCGTGGCTACCTGGCTGCCTGTTCCGTGGGCATCCCGACCCGGGTGACCGTTGCAGCACTCACGGCTGACGCGGTGGCTTGGGGCCAGGGGAAGGCGAGCCCGGTGCGCTACGGTGTCATCGCTGACGAGGTGCGAGAAGTGTACGCAGGAATCGTTGGCGTCACGCCGGACCGCGTTGCCATCGGCTCCCAAGTCTCGGTGATGGCGGGGCTCATCGCCGCTTCAGTGCCCGACGGGGCCGAAGTCGTCTGTGTCGAGGGTGATTTCAGCTCGATGGTCTTCCCCTTCCTCACCCAGCGCAGCCGCGGCATCATCGTTCGACACGTGCCTCTCCGCGACCTTGCGGCGAGTATCACGGAGCGGACCTGGCTGGCCGCATTCTCCCTGGTGCAGTCGGCGACAGGGGCGCTGGCCGATATCGACGACATCCTCTCCGTGTCGGCCCGGCACGGCACCCACACCTTCTGCGACACCACCCAGGCAGTCGGTTGGTTGCCGACGGATGCCGCGCGATTCGATGCGACCGCCTGCCACGCCTACAAGTGGCTGTGTTCACCTCGAGGCGCGGCGTTCCTCACCCTGTCACCAGGGTTCGAGGCGCTGCTCGCCCCGGCACAGGCCGGGTGGTACGCCGGTGACGATCCGTGGGCATCCTGTTACGGCCCGGAGATGAACCTAGCCTCAGATGCGCGCCGCTTCGACGTCTCCCCCGCCTGGCCAGCCTGGGTCGGTGCAGGTGCCGCACTCGACCTCTTCGCCCGGCTCGACATCGGCCAGGCGCGGGAGCACGCAGTGCGCCTCGGCGATTCCTTCTGTGACGGGCTCGGTCGGGAGCGCCTCGGGCAAGCCATTGTGACCTGGCCCGACCTGTCAGGCGACGACGTGGCGCTGCTGAGCGCCGCCGGGATCACCGCGTCGAGCCGCGCCGGGCGGGCGCGGGTTGCCTTTCACCTCTGGAACGACGAGGACGACGTGGTCGATGCGCTGCGCGTGCTCGGCCGGTAGCGCTGCGCTTCGCGTTTCTCCCTACAGGCGGCGGACCGGGTTCGACAGAGTTCCGAGCCCGGCGATTTCCACTTCAACGGTATCGCCGTCGACGATCGGACCAACTCCTGCCGGCGTGCCGGTGAGAATAACGTCACCAGGAAGAAGCGTCCAGACGCTCGACGCGTACGCGATGATGTCGGCTACGGAGTGCACCATGTCATCGAGGGATCCCGACTGCCGCTCCTGGCCGTTGACCCTCGTCACGATGGACACGCCATAGACGTCGAACTCGGTATCGATGACCGGCCCGAGTGGGCAGAAGGTGTCGAAGCCCTTGGCCCTAGCCCACTGGCCGTCTTTCGCCTGCAGGTCACGGGCCGTGACGTCGTTCGCGACCGAATAACCGAAGACCGCATCAAGGGCGTTACCCGCGGTGATGTTCTTCGCGATGCGGCCGATGATTACAGCAAGTTCGCCTTCATGCTCGACCTGTTCACTTTGCGGCGGCAGAATGATGTTCTCTCCCGGCCCGATCACGGACGTGTTCGGTTTCAGGAACAGCAACGGTTCGCCCGGCGCCTCGCCCCCCATCTCGCTCGCGTGCGCCCGATAGTTCTTGCCCACGGCGACCACCTTCGAGCGCGGAATGACCGGAGCGAGAAGCTTGGCGACATGCAACGGCACCCGATCCCCCGTGGGGTCGAAGCCGGCGAACATCGGGTCACCCTTCAAGACGACAAGTTCGTCGTCGTCGACGATCCCGAAGGCAATGGTGCCTTCATGGCTGAAGCGTGCAACCTTCATGGGTGGTCATCCTTTCGATGCGGTTTCGTGGCAAGCCAAACCGAGGCGCCCCATTGACTCCAGGCGTCCCGGTTCATTCACCAGTGTGTGTCAGGAATCGAGACGAGTGAGCCAGCCGTGACGGTCCGGGATGCGGCCGTACTGGATGTCAGTCAGCTCGCGCCGAAGCGCCAGGGTGATCTCCCCCGCCGGGGCATCCGCGTCTCCGATCTCCAGGTTCACACCCTTGAGTTGCGAGATCGGGGTGATCACGGCCGCAGTGCCGCAAGCGAACACCTCGGTGATGGCCCCGGATGCGACGCCGTCCCGCCACTCATCGATGCTCACATCACGCTCCTCCACGCTCATGCCGCGGTCCCGGGCAAGCTGCAGCACGCTGTCGCGGGTCACACCCTCGAGGATCGTGCCGGTGAGACGCGGCGTGACGATTCGGTCGTTCCCGTACACGAGCATGACGTTCATGCCGCCGAGTTCGTCAATGTGCGTGCCGGTCTCTCCGTCGAGGAAAAGCACCTGCGCGCATCCGTTGTCGTAGGCCTCCATCTGAGGCAGCAGCGATGCCGCGTAGTTGCCGCCGCACTTGGCAGCTCCCGTCCCTCCGCGGCCAGCGCGGGAGTATTCGGTCGAGAGCCAGATCTTCACCGGCGCGACTCCGTCGGCGAAATACGGGCCGGCGGGGCTGGCGATGACGTGGTAGCTCACCCGATTCGCCGCCCGCACCCCCAGGAAGACCTCATTGGCGATCATGAAGGGACGAAGGTACAGGCTAGTCTCGTCACCCTTTGGCACCCAGTCGCCGTCTACGGCGATGATCTGACGAATCGACTCGATAAAATCATCCACGGACAGCTCGGGCAGGGCGAGACGCCGCGCCGAACGCTGCAGGCGGAGCGCATTCTGCTCGGGCCGGAAGGTCCAGATCGATCCGTCATCATGCGGGTAAGCTTTCAACCCCTCGAAAATTTCCTGGCCGTAATGCAACACCGACGACGCCGGGTCGATCTGGAGCGGGCCGTAGGGCATCACCCGAGCATCATGCCAGCCCGCATCGAGCGTCCAGTCGATGGTCACCATATGGTCGGAGAAGTGCTTTCCGAAACCGGGGTCGGCGAGGATCGCATCCCGTTCCGCTTCGGCGCGCGCCGTCGTGGACGGGGTCAGCGCGAAACGCAGGGGGTACGACAGAGTCGATTCACCGGTGGCTTGTGCCTGGCTCATTTGGTTCCTTTGTCTTTCACTCGTGCCACAATCGCATCGCCGACGCTGGCGGTACTGCGATGTGATGCTTCGCTGTCGGCGCCGCGAGCGGCGATGTCGGCCGTGACAGCCGCGCTCACCCGGGATGCGGCATCCGCCAGACCGAGGTGATCCAGAAGGAGCACGACAGAGAGGATGGCCGCGGTTGGGTCGGCGAGCTGCTTTCCGGCGATGTCGGGGGCTGACCCGTGCACCGGTTCGAACATGCTAGGGAAACGTCCATCCGGGTTGATGTTCCCGGATGCCGCGAGTCCGATGCCTCCGCTGATCGCGGCTGCCAGATCGGTGAGGATATCGCCGAAGAGGTTGTCTGTGACGATCACGTCAAATCTACCTGGATCTGTCACGAGGAAAATGGTGGCCGCGTCGATGTGCAGATAGTCCACGGTGACGCCGGGGAATTCCTCGGCCACGGCGTCGACGATGCGCTTCCAGAGGCTGCCGGCGAACACCAGCACATTCGTTTTGTGCACGAGGGTGAGCTTCTTGCGCTCCCGGCCTTCGGCCACCTGAAAGGCGTATCGGACGAGTCGCTCAACCCCGAAAGCCGTGTTGACGGAGACCTCTGTGGCCACCTCCTGCGGCGTTCCCTGGCGGATGCCGCCGCCGTTGCCCACGTACGGGCCCTCCGTTCCCTCCCGAACGACGACGAAGTCGACGCTGCCGGGTGCCGCAAGCGGACTCGTCACGCCGGGGAACAGGATGCTGGGGCGGAGGTTGACATAGTGGTCCAGTGCGAAGCGGAGCCTCAGCAGCAGCCCGCGTTCGATATTGGCCCCCGCAAGGCGGGGGTCGCCGGGGACCCCGCCGACGGCACCGAGGAGGATGGCGTCGTGGGCGGCGATGGCGCTCAGATCGTCGTCGGTGAGGATGTCACCGGTTTCGAGGTAGCGGTCGGCACCGAGAGAGAACGTCGTCGTGTCGAAGCGCACGTCATCAGCCTGCGTGGCCGCGTCCAGCACTTTCACCGCTTCAGCGATAACCTCCGGTCCGATTCCGTCTCCGGGGATAACAGCAAGTTTGATCTGGCGTGGCATGAGGCTCCGAGCGTGAAAATAGACCTGTCGATAAACACTACTGCCGCGATTGATGTGTCTAAGCTGGACAAAACCTGACAACCGAAAGAAAGCAGGTCACCAATGAGTCTCGGACTGGGAATTTTCCTTTTCGTGGTCGGCGCCATACTCGTGTGGGCGCTCAACTTCACCGTCGACTGGATCGACCTCGACCTTGTCGGCTACATCCTGATGGGTGCCGGAGCGGTCGTCATCATCCTCGGACTCGTACTGCTGACGAGGAAGCGCAGCAGCGTGAGCACGACGCGCAGCGCTGTCGACCCGGTGGCGGGTGAGCGGGTTACCCGCCGCGAGAACAGCGTCGACGACATCTGATCCGCTGATCGCTGCAGCCCGAAAAGCCCCGGACGACACAGGTCGTCCGGGGCTTTTCGGGCTGCAGGCGGATCGTCGCCCGCTGGGGCGGTTTCGTAGCTCCCCGGCCGTGGGTCCTGGCCGGTGCCGCACGATTCGCGCTACTCGGTGAGGTCGATTTCCACCATGACGTCGGCTGAAATCGCGTCTCGGACAGAAGCTAGGAGGCCGACGGGAACTGGGGAGTCCACGGTGAGGACGCTGAGTGCCCGGCCACCGGCGACGTGGCGCGCGATCTGCATACCGGCGATGTTGATGTTCGCGTCACCGAACTCACGCCCGTACACAGCAACGATGCCGGGACGGTCGGTGTACAGCATGACGATCAGGTTCTTCGCGAACGGGACCTCGACGTCATACCCGTTGATCTCGACAATCTTCTCGATCTGCTTGGTGCCGGTCAGAGTTCCTGACACCGAAACCTGCGTTCCATCGGCCAAGGCGCCTCGCAGGGTGATCACGTTGCGGTATTCCGGCGAGTCGGGATCGGTAATCAGACGAACGGCGATGCCACGCTGCTCGGCCAGGAGCGGCGCGTTGACGTAGGAGACCGTTTCGCTCACGACGTTCGTGAAGATGCCCTTGAGCGCGGCGAGCTTCAGCACGCTGACGTCGTACTCCACAAGTTCGCCGCGCACCTCAACATCGACGCTCGTCAGCGGGCTGTGCTGCGCAAGGCCGGAGAACACCTGGCCGAGCTTCTCCAGCAGCGGGATGCCGGGGCGCACGTACGGGTCGATGACTCCGCCGGCCACGTTCACCGCGTCGGGGACGAGCTCACCGGAGAGTGCGAGGCGAACCGACCGGGCTACTGAGACGCCGGCTTTCTCCTGCGCCTCGTCGGTGGAGGCACCGAGGTGCGGCGTGACGATGATGTTGGGGAGCCCGAGCAGCGGCGAATCCGTCGGCGGCTCATTCACGAAGACGTCGAGTCCGGCGCCGGCAATGGTGCGGTCACGGAGTGCCTCGAACAGGGCTTCCTCATCGATGAGGCCGCCTCGCGCGACGTTGACGACAAAAGCCGTGGGCTTCATCCGGGCCAGTTCGGCGTGGCCGATCATGCCGGTCGTCTCCGGAGTCTTCGGCATGTGGATCGTTACGAAATCCGCCTGCTCAAGCAGCTCGTCGAGGGTGACAGGCTGCACACCGAGCTGCTGTGCACGAGCGGAGGTGATGTAGGGATCGTAGGCGATGACGTTGGTCCCGAAGGCCTGCAGGCGTGCCGCGATCAGGGCGCCGATGCGGCCGAGGCCGATGATCCCGATCGTTTTCTCGTAGAGCTCGACACCGGTGTACTTCGAGCGCTTCCACTGCCCCTGGGCGAGAGCACCGTGAGCTGCGGGGATGTTCCGGGCGAGGCTCAGGATGTGCCCGACGGTGAGCTCGGCAGCGGAGATGATGTTGGAGGTCGGAGCGTTCACAACCATCACACCGGCCGTCGTGGCGGCCTTGATGTCGACGTTGTCGAGGCCGACGCCGGCGCGAGCGATCACTTTCAGGTTGGGCGCCGCCTGGATGGCTTCCGCGTCGACCTTGGTGGCGGAGCGAACGAGGATCGCGTGGGCGTGGGCCAGCTCAGCGAGAAGGGAAGGCCGGTCGGTGCCGTCCACCGTGCGGATGTCGAAGTCCGGCCCGAGGGCGTCAACGGTGGCGGGCGAGAGTTCTTCGGCGATCAGTACTACGGGTTTCGACACGGAAACGGATCCTTCGGTTGCGTACAGGCTCGGAACATGTGCGCCGCGACCGTGGGGCGCCCGATATGAAGCAACTCTACTGGCTCGACCGAGGGTGACGTGCGGGACCCAGCACCCCTAGACGATGAGCCGGCCTAGACCGATCGACACGAACATGTCGAGTGAGAGAACGGCGATAAGGCACCAGCCGACGAGCAGCACCAGCGCCTGTGGACCCGCTGACAGGTTGCGCCCGATCCAGAGGGCGAGGACGTAGACCACGAGCGGCAGCAGGATGCCACCGAGCAGGACTGACCACCCGAATCCGCTGAGCGAGGTGCCGAGGGCACCAGCCGCGACGTTCAGTCCGACGAGGTTCCCAACCGCCTCCCACGCGTCGTAGGCGTACAAGAGCCCGAAGATGATGGCGACGCTGGTCGACAACCAGCTGGGCGAGCGAAGAGAATGGACGCGATCGGAAGCCTGCGAGGCAGCAGACCCTGCGGGTGTGACGCTCATGAGAGCCCTCCTGAGCCGATCACCACGGGAAGGGGCGCAAGAAGTACGGCACCCGCGAGGAGCCATAGGATCCGCGCCCGCGGACGGGACACAGTGAGCCAGAAGGTCACCCCGAACCATACGACAGGCGACGCCACCGCGAGCCAGGCCCCCAGGGAGAACATGAACTGTGCCACCGGGTCGGAGGCGGGGACGCCGATCCGGGAGGCGCCGATGAACCAGCCGACGGTGTAGAGCAAATACACGCCGCCGAGGACTCCCATCGTCACCAGGGTGAGGGGGCTAGCCTGGTCGGTCTGTTCGGCGGTGCCGGTGCGGCCCGCCGCGCCGGCATGATCCGCCGTGACTGCGGGGCTCGTCGGCTCAGGGTCGTGGTCCGCCGGCGAGCTCCTGTGCCCGGCACCCGGAGCGGTTGAGAGGGTCTCGGCCTGCGCACGCGTCCACCCCTCGGGCAGGTCGGTCCCTGCCCCCGGGATGAGCGTCGGGTCGTTCTCGCCCGCCCAACTCAGGGCATCGTCATCCCGGTCAGTGCTCATATTCCCAGACTAGGTCATGTCCCCGAGCTGTCCCCGGCTAGCGGTGAGACTGCTGCGCGCGGGCCGCGACGAGTGCTGCCGCGACGATACCCTCATCCGTGACGTCATACCCGGCGGCTCCGCCACCCGGACCGCTCTCGGTGGCCTCCATAGCGGCGCGCCGAGCTGAAAGATGAATCGCGTCTACTCCGACCGCGGCGAGTGCAGGGATGTCTTCGACGCGTACTCCCCCGCCAGCCATGATCTCGATTCGACCGGCAGATGCGCTCACCAGCGCTTCGAGCGCAGCCAACCCATCGACAGTCCGCTTGGCTTGCCCAGACGTGAGCACACGCGCCACCCCCCAGTCGATCAGAACGTCGAGGGCTTCAGCCGGACGCGGAACGATGTCGAACGCGCGGTGGAAGGTGATCGGGAGTCCCTCGGCGGCATCCTGGAGTTGCCGTAGTGCCGGGACGTCCACTTCGCCGTTTCGGGTGAGGGCACCGATCACGACGCCGGCTGCACCGG
>JAODMM010000156.1 GCA_025465015.1 Cryobacterium sp.
GAAGGCTTCGCCGCTTCAAGGTCAGATCCTGGCTAGGCTGTCCGGGCTGCGTGAGGGTCGCGATGTCGGGAATCTCCCGAACAAGCGAGATCGTGCCGGACGGGCGTGTCATGTGCACGCCGCGAATTCCGTTCGAGAGAGGGCCGCGGGTGAGTTCGTACCGGACCTGCACCTGAAGTGCGAGCTGTAGCCATGCGGCGAGCAGCGTCGTCGAGGGTGAGTCGAGCGCTCCAGAGACTTCCACCGACGTCACCGGCTGATACGGCGGTTGGTCCAGCACAGCGGCCAGCTGGGCTCGCCACAAAGTCAGCCGTGTCCACGCGAAGTCGGTGTCTCCGGGGCGGTACGTGCCGCAGAGCCGGTGGAGGGCTGCCTGCGGGTCGGGCTGAGCCGAGGCATCGGTAATGCGCCGGTAGGCGATTCGCCCGAGCGGTGATTCCGACGGGATTTCCGGTGCGACGCCCGGCCACCACGCGACCACCGGAGCGTCAGGCAGCAGCAACCCTGTGACGAGACTCTCGGGGTCGCTGGCAGCGTCACCGTAGGCGCGAAGCACGATGACCTCGCTCGCGCCCGCGTCGCCGCCGACTCGGATTTCAGCGTCGAGCCGGGGCTCGGGCTTGGCCACGCCGTCGGGGGAGTCCTGCACTGTGGAGACGACAATGACGCGCATGGGATGCTCGCGGGACGCATCATTCGCAGCCTCGATAGCCTCCTCTTCGTGTCCGAGTTCGGAGGCGATGACCAGTGTCAGCACCCGACCCAAGGCGACCGCGCCACCCTCTTCGCGGATCCGGACCAGGGCCTTCGAGATTCTCGAGCTTGTCGTGTTGGGCAGGTCGACAATCATGGACGCCTCCAGGTGCGGCCGTCGCGGGCCATCAATTCGTCTGCGGAGCGGGGACCCCAGGTTCCCGGCCGGTACTGCTCGGGTTGTCCTTGGGTGGCCCAGAACTCCTCGATCGGGTCGAGGATCTTCCAGGACAGTTCGACTTCCTCGTGACGGGGGAACAACGGCGGCTCGCCGAGAAGTACGTCGAGGATCAGGCGCTCGTATGCCTCTGGGCTCGCCTCCGTGAAGGCGTGCCCGTAACCGAAGTCCATGGTGACGTCCCGCACTTGCATGCCGGCACCGGGCACCTTCGAGCCAAAGCGGATGGTCACACCTTCGTCGGGCTGTACCCGGATGACCAGGGCGTTCTGGCCCAGCTCAGCGGTGAGAGCATCGGCGAACAGGGACTGGGGCGCGCGTTTGAAGACCACCGCGATCTCTGTCACACGACGTCCCAGACGTTTGCCGGCTCGCAGGTAGAACGGCACCCCCGACCAACGACGGGTATCGATGGTGAGTTTGAGGGCAGCATAGGTCTCGGTAACAGACTCCGGGTTCATGCCCTCCTCCTCGAGGAAGCCGGGAACCTTTTCACCCCCTTGCCAGCCGCCGACATACTGCCCGCGGGCAGTGCCGGTGGCGAGGTCGTCGGGAAGGCGGACGGAGGCCAGCACCTTTTCCTTCTCCGCTCGCAAATGCGCGGCGTTGAACGAAATTGGCTCTTCCATGGCAGTAAGGGCGAGCAACTGAAGGAGGTGGTTCTGAATGACGTCGCGGGCTGCGCCGATGCCGTCGTAGTAACCGGCCCGTCCTCCCACCCCAATGTCCTCAGCCATGGTGATCTGCACGTGGTCGACGTTGTTCGAGTTCCACAGGGGTTCGTACAACTGGTTGGCAAAGCGCAGCGCCAAGATGTTCTGCACCGTCTCCTTGCCCAGGTAATGGTCGATGCGGAACACCGAGTCGGCGGGGAACACCGATTCCACGACGTCGTTGAGCTTCCGGGCCGTGGACAGGTCGCTACCGAACGGCTTTTCGATGACGACCCGGCGCCAGTGACCTTCCTTCTGTTCCGCAAGCCCGGACCGCCGAAGCTGCTCCGTGACCTGCGGGAAGGCCTTGGGCGGGATCGACAGGTAGAACGCGTGATTGCCCATCGTGCCCCGCACCTCATCGAGTTCCTCGATGGTGCGCTTGAGGTTCTCGAACGCCGCATCGTCATCGAAGGTTCCCGGCACGAAGCGGATCCCCTCCGCCAACTGGGCCCAGACATCCTCATGGAACTCCGTGCGGCAGTACTCCTTGACCGCCTCGTAGACCACCTGCATGAAATCCTGGTTGTCCCAGTCGCGCCGGGCGAACCCCACCAGGGCGAACCCCGGCGGTAGAAGCCCGCGGTTCGCCAGATCGTATACCGCCGGCATCAGCTTCTTACGTGACAGGTCTCCGGTCACGCCGAAGATGACGAGGCTGGAGGGTCCTGCGATGCGATTCAGGCGGTAGTCGGACGGTGAACGCAACGGGTTGAACTCCGGGGTGATTTCCACCGGTGACATGCAGCTCCTTCAGTAGGAAGACGGACCTAGCGCAGGGCGTCGAAAAGCGTTGAAAGGTTCTCCGCCGGCGCCGTGAGCGTCAAGGTAAGCACAGGACGACCCTGGGCGGCGAGGACGCTGGCGTCCCCGCTGGCCTGCGCCCGGATCAGCTCACCGAACGTGAACGGTCGCTCGGGAATATCGAGGTCCGTCGGCGGGGTGACGAGAATCTGGAGGAACACTCCCGTGGCGGGACCGCCCTTGTGGTACTGGCCTGTGGAGTGGAGGAACCGTGGGCCCCATCCGAAGGTCACCGGACGTTTGGCGAGCCGGGCGAGTTCGGGGCGGAGTCCAACCAACTGTGGCAGAGCCAGGCGATCGACGTAGGCCTGGACCGAGACGTAGCCGTCGGGACCGAGTTCCTCGAGGAGGGCGTCGATGGCGGATGCGAGGTCGCTCGCGGCGCCGATCACATGCGGGGTCCCGCGGACCTCGATGCCATCGGAGACGAACGCCGCCGGTTCCGGTTCCGGCCGTGCGTCCAAGAGCCCGCGCGTAGCGATCTTGGCCGACTCGACATCCGGCTGGTCGAAGGGGTTGATGCTGAGAAGGCGGCCGGCAACAGCCGTCGCGTACTCCCAGACCAGGAACTGGGCACCCAGGCTTCCGCTGACCCGGATCTCGTCGATGCTGTCATCGGCGACGAGAAGGTCCTCGCCGGCGTCTGCGACGAGTCTCACGAGCTGAACGTCGGGGAGACCGAAGCCCAGCTCAGGCGCGTCGGGCTCAAGCACGACGGGCAGGATGCCGGTGCCCAGCTTTCCGGTGGACTCGGCGATCAGCTGTTCGGCCCAGTCGGGGAAGCCCACGATGGGCGTGCCGTCAGCGACGAGCGCCAACTTGTCCCGGCGGGAATTCCCGGCGGCGATTGCAGCGCCCAGTATGAGTCCCGGGTTCTCCTCCGAGTCCGCGGACAGCGCCGGAGCGATGGCTTCGGCTTCGTCCAAGAGACGGTCGATGTCGACTCCGGCCAGACCGGAGGGAACCAAACCGAATGCGGTGAGGGCTGAGTACCGGCCACCGACATTCGGGTCGGCGTTGAACACCTGGTATCCCGCTTCTCGAGCGGATGCTTCAAGGGGAGAATCCGGGTCCGTCACGACGATGATGCGCTCGGCGGGGTCGATTCCGGCCTCGCGGAACGCGCGCTCGAACACCCGGCGCTGGCTGTCGGTCTCGACGGTGGACCCCGACTTGGACGACACCACCAGTGCAGTGGCCTCCAACCGGTCCTGCAGCGCAGCGAGAACCTGCCCAGGAGCGGTGGCGTCGAGCACGGTGAGCTCGACCCCCTCCGTCTGGGTGATCACTTCCGGCGCGAGGGAGGAGCCCCCCATGCCGGCCAGGGCGATGTGGGTCACTCCGCTGGCGCGGAGAGAATCCCGGAGCGCGATGATCTCGCGTACAAGCGGACGGGAGCTGGACGACGAAGCCGTCCAGCCGAGCCGCTTCGACGACTCGGCCACCGCATCCGTGCCCCACAGGGTCGGGTCCAGGGCGGAGATTCGGGACGCGACGCGGTCCGCGACCAGG
>JAODMM010000206.1 GCA_025465015.1 Cryobacterium sp.
TAGAGGGTGCGCAGCAGGTCGGCGCCTTCGAAGAAGTAGTCACCCGGGTGGGTCAGCACGTGGAAGATGCGGGCACCGACGATTCCGAGGGGAACTGCCCAGAGGATGACATCGAGAACAACACCAGGCTCGGCACCGCGCTTTGTCAGCCGCCGGGAGGTCATCACGGTGGCGGCGATGATTCCCACCAGGATGCAGAGGGCGTACGCGTGGATCCGGAAGGGACCGAGGTCGAAGAAACTCCACTCGGGGCTCGGAATGCTCAGAAGCACTGGCACGTCTGTACTACCTTTCGTTGTGACCCGCGCGCACGCGAGAAGACGGCGGTCACCCGCTTCGCCCAATTTACCTTAGACGGCGCGGGACACGTTCACGGTGCCTGCGGAGAGCTCGGCCGCCAACGCGCCGACAGCCTCGACGCCGCCGTCAGCGAGGGCGCGGACCAGAGCCGACCCAACGATCGCGCCGTCAGCGTAGGCGAGGATTTCGCGGACCTGAGCCGCTGTGGAGATTCCCAGCCCGACGCAAGCATTCACTGCCCCGGCGTCCCGGAGGCGTTCCACGAGCACCTGGGCGGCCGAGTCGACATCGGTCCTGGCGCCGGTGATCCCCATCGTGGACACCGCGTAGACAAACCCTCGGCTGGAGACGACAGCCTGCCGGAGCCGGGCGTCGGAGGAGGAGGGAGCAGCAAGGAAGACCCGGTCAAGACCTGTCCGCTCACTGGCACTCAACCAGTCGCCGCCCTCGTCAGGGATGAGGTCGGGGGTGATCAGACCGGCCCCGCCGGCGGCCGCGAGGTCGTCGGCGAACCGGTCGACGCCGTACTGGACCACAGGGTTCCAGTAGGTCATGACGAGAACGGGTGCGCTCACCTGGGCGGTGATCGCCCGCACAGCCTCGAAGCCGTGCCGGAGTCGGAAACCGTCGGCGAGAGCGCGTTGAGTTGCGGCCTGGATGACCGCGCCGTCCATGACGGGATCGGAGTACGGCAGTCCCAGTTCGAGGACGTCAACGCCGTTCTCCACCAGGGCAACAGCGGCATCGATGCTCTCGGCGACACTGGGGAACCCCACCGGGAGATAGCCGATCAGCGCACCGGTTCCGGCAGCCCGCCGCACGGCAAGGGCTCTCTCGACGGCGCTCATACCTGCAACGCCCCTTCATCGAGGAGGTCGAAGTAGCGGCCGGCCGTCTCCATGTCCTTGTCCCCACGTCCGCTCAGATTCACCAGGATGGTCGCTTCCGGTCCGAGTTCGCGGCCGAGCTCCAAGGCTCCCGCGAGGGCGTGCGAGGATTCGATGGCGGGGATGATCCCCTCCGTGCGGCTGAGAAGGCGGAAAGCTGACATCGCCGCGGCATCCGTCACGGGAATGTACCGGGCGCGTCCGATGGTTGCCAGCCAGGCGTGCTCAGGCCCGACACCGGGGTAGTCCAGGCCTGCGGAGATGGAGTGCGACTCGGTGGTCTGGCCGTCCTCATCCTGAAGCAGAAAGCTGCGAGCCCCGTGCAGGACGCCGGGGCGGCCCTTGGTGATGGTGGCGGCGTGCCGGAGCGTGTCTGCGCCGTCACCGGCTGCTTCGAAGCCGTAGAGCGCGACGTCGGGGTCATCGAGGAACGCGTCGAAGATGCCGATGGCGTTGGAACCGCCACCCACGCAGGCTGCGACGACATCGGGGAGACGGCCGGTCAGGTCGAGGACCTGCTGCCGCGCTTCCTCCCCGATGATCTTCTGGAAGTCACGCACCATGGCCGGGAAGGGATGCGGGCCCGCGACGGTCCCGAAGATGTAGTTGGTGTCCTCGACGTTGGTGACCCAGTCGCGCATGGCGTCATTGATCGCGTCCTTGAGGGTGCGCGAGCCCGTCGTGACCGGAACCACCTCGGCTCCGAGGAGGCGCATGCGCGCCACATTCAGGGCCTGCCGTTCGGTGTCGACCTCGCCCATGTAAACGACGCAGCTGAGCCCGAACAGCGCCGCCGCCGTCGCTGTTGCGACGCCGTGCTGGCCTGCGCCCGTCTCGGCGATCACTCGCGTTTTACCGATACGTTTAGTGAGCAACGCCTGGCCGAGGACGTTGTTGATCTTGTGCGAGCCCGTGTGGTTGAGATCTTCCCGCTTGAGGATGATCCGGGCGTCGCCGGCGTGCCTGGCGAACCTCGGCACCTCGGTAATGATGGAGGGGCGGCCGGTGTAGCTGCGATGGAGTTCCATCAGCTCCGCGGCGAAAGCGGGATCGTTCCGGGCGAGTTCGTATTCCGCGGTCAGCTCGTCGAGAGCGGCCACCAGCGACTCGGGAACGAAGCGGCCGCCGAAGTGGCCGAAGTAGGGCCCGGGTTGGGTGCGCAATGACATGTCAGACCACCAGGAATTCTGAGAGAGTGCGAACGGGGTCGCTGGTGACCAGCGCCTCCCCGACAAGGACGACGTCGGCTCCCGCCGCGCGGTAGTGGGCGACGTCGGCGGCGTTCTTCACGGCCGATTCGGCGACGCGGATGACGCCGGCCGGGATCTGGTCGGCGAGGCTGCCGAAGAGGTCCTGATCGAGTTCGAAGGTGGAGAGGTTACGGGCGTTGACGCCCACGAGAGCGGCTCCGATGTCGAGGGCGCGGGTGACCTCGTCGGCGCTGTGGGTCTCCACGAGCGCGGTCATCCCGAGCTCTCCGATGAGCTCGTTCAGGGCCTGCAGGCGGTCCTGGTCGAGTGCGGCGACGATGAGGAGCACAAGGTCGGCCCCTGCAGCTCGGGCCTCGAGCACCTGGTAGGGGTCACCGATGAAGTCCTTGCGGAGCACCGGAATGGACACGGCAGAGCGCACCTGCTCGAGGTCAGAGAGGGACCCGGCGAAACGGCGACCCTCGGTGAGGACACTGATTGCGCTGGCACCCCCCGTCTCGTAGGAGACTGCCAGCGCCGCCGGGTCACGGATGTCGGCGAGGGGTCCTCTGGAGGGGCTGGCACGCTTGACCTCTGCGATGACCTTCACGCGCTCGGCGGGTGCAAGCGCACGCAGCGCGTCGAGTGCCGGGGATCGCGTGAGCGCCGCGGCCTCGACCTCGGAATAGGGGCGGTTGACGCGACGCTCGGCGGCGTCGGCTATCGCCCCGGCGAGGAGCTCGGAGAGCACTGGGTCAGTGACCCGATGTCGCGTCGGAGCCGTACCCGGCTCTCGCCATGATCCACCCGACGAGGAGTCCGACGACGACGAGACCGGCCGAAGCCCAGACCAACCAGGCCAGCTCGAAGAAGAACGCTGCGGTGCCGATGACGAACGCCACGAGCATGATGGTGACAGCGGTCCATGCCGCCGGCGAATGGCCGTGACCGGGATCTACTGACTCGCTGCTCATGGTTCTCCTTACAGTTCTGAGGGGTTGCGAACAAGTCTAGCGGTTGCAGCGTGAGCTCCTGGGGCCCGCCCTGCTGTCGCGCCACCGGCGCCAGGATGCCTGCGCCCCACCGTCGGCTTCAGGCAGCGGACGTCACGCTGCCGACGTCACGCTGTCGGATCGTCACCGCGGCTGAGGTCGTCCCAGTCACCCACGGCGTCGTTCGTACCCCGCGCCCCAGTATCGCTGGACGCGGCCGTCCTGGTGCCGCCCTCGGTGCGGGCACCGTCGACCGGCTCGAACCGGGTGGCCTGATAGCGGTTCGTGGGCCCTGGCCAACGTCGAGCGGTACCGACGACGAGCACCCCCGCGACAACCATCAGCACACCGGCCCCTGCTGCGACGAAGGGCCAGGCTGTGAGGGCGCTGTCGGTCACGGTTCCCGCGGCCGAGTTCCTTCCGGCGATCCCCGTGGCAGCCGTGACGGCCGCAGCACTCGCCGCCGCCGGATTGCTGATGGCCAAAACTGCGGCAAGGGAGACGGAGACTCCGAGGAGAACCTCGAGAAGCCCGAGGACCACCCGGATAACCGGCCCAGCGATGGCCAAGGCCCCCCCGAGCGCCAGCCCGGCCAAGGCGAGGGCGGTGAGGGCCGGCGCCGCAGTGGATCCCGTGACCTGAAGTTCCTGCAACACGGATCCATGCGCAGGAACCTGCGCGGTCACCCACACCTGCGTCCAGGCGAGAAGCGCGAGACCGCTTGCCGCGAGCACCAGCAGGGTGAGCAGCAGCTTGACCCGTCTGCCGTCGGCCATCTACGTGACCCGCCGCATCGCATTCGCCACAGCGACGGCCCGCAACGGCGCAGCGGCCTTGTTCCTCGACTCCTGGTATTCCGACGCGGGATCGGAGTCCGCCACGAGACCACCGCCCGCCTGCACGCGGGCCATCCCGTCGGCGATGGTGGCGGTGCGGATGGCGATGGCGAGGTCCGCGTCTCCGCCGAAACCGAAGTATCCCACCACACCCCCATAGACACCGCGCTGCGCTGGTTCCAATTCGTCGATTATCTCCAGAGCCCGCGGCTTCGGCGCACCGGAGAGGGTACCGGCCGGGAAGGCCGCCCGGAATACGTCGATGGCGCTGCGGCCGGGCAGGAGGTCGCCCTCCACCGACGACACGAGGTGCATGATGTGGCTGAACCGCTCGATGCGCATGAACTCGGTGACTTCCACCGAGCCCGCAACGCAAACCTTGAGCAGATCATTCCGGGCGAGGTCAACGAGCATGAGGTGCTCAGCGCCCTCCTTCTCGTCGCCGGCGAGTTCGTCGGCTAGCTCCGCGTCTTCCTCCGGAGTCGCCCCGCGCGGTTTCGACCCGGCAATGGGATGGGTGAAGACGCGGTTGTTCGCCACCTTGACGAGTGCCTCCGGTGACGACCCGACGATCCAGTACGGGGCCCCGTCGGGGGACTCAAGGCTCAGCAGGTACATGTACGGGCTTGGGTTCAGGCTCCGCAACACCCGATACACGTCGATCGGGTGTGCTGTGCATTCGAGGTCGAATCGCTGCGAGATCACGACCTGGAAGACGTCCCCTGCGACGATGTGCTCCTTCGCTGTCCCCACCGAGGCCAGGAAGTCCGCCCGTGTGGTGCGCGGAGTAGGGTCGGGCTCGGTCTGGAGGTCGATCTCGCCGACCCATGCTTCCGACGGCCGGGCCAGCCGTGACTGCAGGTCGTCGAGGCGTTCTTGCGCGGCGTTCCAGAGGACGTCCGGCTCATCGGTACCGTCGTTCAGGACGTTCGCGATCAACTGCACTGTTCCGTGCTTGTGATCGAGCACAACGAGGTCGGCGACGAAGCTGAACGCCTGGCCGGGAATGTCGTAGTCGGCAGGTGGCTGGTCCGGTAGGCGCTCGATCTGCCGGATCGCCTCCCATCCGATGAAGCCTACGAGCCCGCCGGTCAGGGGTGGGTGCTCGGGAAGCCGCGGGGTCTGCCACCGCTCGAAGAGGTGCGCGAGCGTAGCCAGCGGCGCGAGACCGACCGTGTCGCCGAGGATGCGCTCGGCCGGCTCGCCATAGTCCAGCCACGCGACATCGTCACCCTGCTGCGTGATCAGCCCGAACGATGAGACGCCAACGAAGGAGAAGCGGGACCAGATGCCGCCCTGTTCGGCGGACTCCAGCAGGAAGCTGCCGGGCGCGCCCGCCGCGAGCTTGCGGTAGATGCCCACCGGGGTCTCGGCGTCGGCGAACAGCTCTCGGATCACGGGGATCACCCGGTGGGCAGCAATGAGGTCGGCGAACTGATCGGCGGTGGTCGACCCGGCGGTCACTCTGGTCATGACGGATGCTCCTGGTGCTCGGGCTTGGAGGTGGTGGGATGAAGCCTGCGTCAGTCGTCGGTCTGGACCACGACGTCGACGTCGCGCCCGTCGAAGCAGGTGCGGGTGCCGGTGTGGCAGGCCGCTCCGACCTGGTTCACGCTGACCAGGAGGGTGTCGTCGTCGCAGTCCAGGGCCGCGCGCTTGACGAACTGAACGTGACCGGAGGTGTCTCCCTTGCGCCAGTACTCCTTGCGGCTGCGCGACCAGAAGGTCACGCGCCCGCTGGTGAGGGTGCGGCGCAGAGCCTCGCGATCCATCCAGCCGAGCATGAGCACCTCGTTGGTGTCCCATTGCTGGATGATCGCAGGCAGAAGTCCGTCCGCGTTGAACACTGCCCGGTCGAGGACGTCATCCGTACTCATGAGCGCACCACCATTCCGGCGTCGGATAGCTCGCGCTTGACGTCGCCGATCGTCAATTCTCCGCTGTGGAAGACTGACGCGGCCAGGACCGCATCCGCCCCTGCTGCAACGGCCGGAGGGAAATGGTCGAGTCGTCCGGCGCCCCCCGAGGCGATGACCGGAACGCTGCTCAGCTGGCGCATCAGGCTGATAAGTTCGGTGTCGAAACCCTGTTTGGTGCCGTCGGCGTCGATCGAGTTGACCAGCAACTCCCCGGCACCCAGGCTGATGGCAGTGGCTGCCCACTCCAGCGCGTCGAGGTCCGTCTCCGTGCGTCCCCCATGCGTGGTGACCACGAAGCCGGAGTCCGTGCGCCCGGACCGCTTGACATCAAGCGAGAGCACGAGCACCTGCGCGCCGAACCGGTCGGC
>JAODMM010000213.1 GCA_025465015.1 Cryobacterium sp.
GGTCAAGCAAACCTGTTCTGGGACATCAAGCTCAGCGACGGTCGTTACCCGACCCGGCAGGAGCTGGACACGGTGTCCACGCGTCAACCGATCGCTGTTCGAGCCGGCGGACATTATTCTGTGCTCAATTCCAAAGCGTTCGAGATCTCAAATGTTGCAGCGTATGCGCGCAGCGAAGGCATGATGGGCAGGGCGGTCATCCATCGCGACGCATATGGAGAACCGACTGGGCTGATCGGCGAACTCGACGCTGTGCTTCCTCTGCCCAATCCGACCGGAAGCGAGCTTGAGAGCACACTGCGCTCGGGGATCTCGTCTCTCTTCACTCGTTATGGCGTCACGAGCGTGGGGGAGATCTCCGAAACCGCGGATGGTCCAGCGGCTTTCATGGCCCTCGCCGAACGTGATGAGCTGAACCTGAGGACCTCCCTTTACCTCTGGGTCCCGGGAGCGTTCACGCTGGAAGACGCGTGCCGGGCGCCGCAACAATTCGCGTCAGCCCGCCCGGAGATGGCGAGCATCCAAGGAATCAAGATCTTCGCTGACGGGGGATTCTCGTCACGCAATGCCGCGACCTTGACCCCGTACCGGCCCCGGTATGCCCATTCGCCCGGATCCAGAGGAGAAATCAACCTGAGCGGGGAGCGTATCGGTGACATTCTCCGTGCGGCGACCAACGCCGGCTTACAACTCGCGGTGCACGCGAACGGGGAACGCGCACAGCAGGAAGCGGCACGGGCGATCATTGACACCCTCGGAGCCTCGCCGACGGGGCGGCTCCGTACGCGGCTCGAGCACGCGGGGAACTATGTGACGTCGCCGGCGACAATCCAGGCTTGGGTCGACTCGGGAGTCCACGTCGCGCCTCAGCCGGGCTTCCTCTACAACTTCGATGATTTTCTACCGGAGTACTTGGGCCGTGCTGGAGAGCGCGGCCGTCACCCCTTCCGATCGCTTCTCGCCGCGGGCGTTCGGCTCTCCGCCTCATCCGATCTGCACATGGGGTCCGAGATCGAGCAGACCAATCCACTCTTCGGGGTCTGGAACTGTGTCAAGCGCGAATCCTTCCTGGGAAACATCATCGAGCAGGAGGAGAGTATCGATCTCGACACGGCGTTGCAGATGCACACGCTGGACGCGGCGGCCCTGCTCGGACGCGAATCGGAAATCGGATCGATCGCAGCGGGTAAGCACGCCGACATCACCATCCTCGAAGAAGACCCGCACGATGTCACCGTCGACCAGCTCAGGCAGATCCGTGCGGACCGCGTGATCGTGTCCGGCATTACTGTCTATGAGAGGGAAGGCGCAGCTCCTCCCACCGCGGCAGTTCGGTAACGCGCCCCACGAGCGACAGTCAGGAACATGAACGTATCAATGTCAGACTCAGGGCATGCCGGGTCACCCGGCGGGCAGAAACCACACGCCGCCGCGCCACTCACCGAGACCGAGAAAGCAATACTCACCTCGTTGCAGATCGATGGTCGCGCATCCGCTCAATCCATAGGGCGCCAACTGGGCCTGTCGCAGAAGGTTGTCCGGCGGACGGTGAGCCATTTGCTGAACGAGCGAGGCATACGGATCACGACGGTGACGGTCCCTGCGCTGCTCGGCTACGACGTCATGGCATTCGCGGAGTTCAAGAGCGACGGAACTCGGAGCCGGCGGGACGTCGCAGCATCCCTGGCGGGTCTCGACTGCGTTGACTACGTCGTAACAACAACCGGCCCGTCCGACATCACGGCCAACCTGGTCTGCAAGAACCTCTCCCAACTCAGCGACGTTCTGGAGAAGGAGGTCAAAACGATTTCTGGGGCAGAACTGATCGAGGTCACCCCGTATGTCGCTTTTCACTATCAGAAGATGGGACGCTCTCGCCCTGCAACCCGGTATGAGGATCCGGAAGCACCCGCAACTTCCCTTGACCAATTCGACCGTGATCTGATCCTGGCCCTGTCTGAAGACGGCAGGACACCTTACAAAGCGCTCGCGGAACAGCTTGGGGTGTCAGAATCGCATGTGAGAGCGCGGCTCAAGCGGCTGGTCGAAGCAGGTGTCGTTCGCATTTGCGCGATTGTGGATGCCGGCATCCTGGGGTACGGATCGATGCTCTGGGGCAAAGCGCGCGTCGGCGGCGCGCCGATTCTCGATGCCGTCAGGGGCTTGATCGCAATCGACGCGGTGACATATGTCGCCGAGACGACGGGATCCTTCGACCTGATGTTCGAACTCACCTGCATCGATGACGTGGAGCTCCGTCAGGCTCTCGATCGTATCCGGCAGATCCCCTCGATAACAGGCGTCATCGGGCATCTCTACTTCGACGTGATCTACAAGCCGATGATTCCCCGGGTCGGGACAAAGTGAGCTTGAACCCGATGCCAGCGACCACGTCGTGACACCCTAAGTCGAGGGGGACTCAACTCAGCTGTGCCGCGTGCGGGGTGACCTGGGGCGCAACGAAAGCGTTTTCCGTGGTACGTGCTACCGTCCGCCCAGCCGGTACTCGAGTTCGGGTCGACCCGGGGTCCCATAGCGGGAGAGTCTTTCGGACAGGCCCGCATCCACCAGGTATTCGAGGTACCGTCTGGCCGTGATCCGCGAGATGGTGAGCGCGACCGCGACCTCGCTCGCAGAGAGCGCAGCCGAGGCTTCCCTCAGGAGCTCCACGACGCGGCGCAGCGTCTCCTCGGACAACCCCTTGCTCAGCTGGGTGCTGATCGGGTTCCTGAACGCCGCGAGAGTCTGATCGACATGTGTTTGGGTGGTCAACGTCTCGATACCCTCGAAGTTACGCCGGAAATCGAGATAGTTACCCAGCTTCTCAGCGAACAAAGCGAAGGCGAACGGTTTGATCAGGTATTGCACGATGCCCACGGAGATGGAAGCTCTCACCACCTTCGTCTCTCGGACGGCAGTGATGGCGATCACGTCGACCTCCACCCCGGCGGCACGGATGCGACGGCACAGCTCCAGCCCGTGGGTGTCGGGGAGGTTCATATCGAGGAGGATGAGGTCGATTCCGTCTTCCGGCGAGTTGAGCGATTGCTTGATCAGGCGCAACGCCTCGCTGCCGGTCGCAGCGATCCCGGCAACGCTGAACCCCGGCACCCGACGCACGTAATCGGCATGAGCGGTCGCGGTCAGCGGCTCGTCGTCGACGACGAGGACCCGGATGTCGGATCCGAGAACGCTCCCCGGATCGATGGTGTCCCCGGTCACCGGAGCACCTCGCTGCGCGGAAGTTCGACGGTGAAGACGGAACCCTCACCCACTTCAATCGTGCCGCCGAGGCGACGCACGGATTGACTGACGAGCGCCAGCCCCACGCCCCTGCCGTGTTCGACTGGTTCCTTCGTTGAGTACCCGCGCGAGAAAGCGCGGCCGACATCTTCCGGAGGAATTCCCGGTCCCGAATCCGACACCTGAATCACTAGGCGTCCATCGTCGAGCGCGAGATAGACCTCAACCCACGGCTCGTCCGGAACCGGCACAGGAGCCGCAGCCGGACCATTCGCCCCAACGGCCGCTCGAGCGGCGTTCCCCGCATCCGAGGCAGCATCCACGGCGTTATCGATGAGGTTGCCGAGGATGGTGACAAGCAGCGACGGGTCGGTCTCCGTCTGCCTGAGCGCGACAGGAACGTCGACGAGCAGGTGCACTCCGCGTTCCCGCGCCTGTGCGGACTTGCCGAGCAGCAGCGCTGCGAGAACCGGCTCGTCAATCTGGCCCAGAACACGGTCGGCGAGCTCCTGACTGACCACGTTCTCCGCGCTGGCGAACTCCAGCGCCTCGGCCGAGCGGCCGAGCTCGATCAATGAAACGATGGTGTGTAGTCGGTTCGAGAACTCGTGGGTCTGCGACCGCAGGGCGTCGGACATCGTCCTCGTCGACGCGAGCTCGCCGGTCAGTAGCTGCATTTCCGTGCGGTCGCGCAGGGTGGTCACCGTGCCGAAACTGCGCGGCCGTCCGTCCGGCGGGACGGCCTGCTGCTGATTGAGCACGAGAACTCGCTCATCGGTGAGGTAGGTCTCGTCGACGGCATTTCGTCCGCTTTCGAGCAGCTCGGCCAGCGGTGCGGGGATGCCGTACTCGGACGCGCGCCGTGGCACAGCATCCGAGTTGGACGCAGCAAGTGGGAGCGACAACAGCTCGGCTGCATGGTCGTTGTAGAGAACGATGCGACCGCCGGTGTCGACGAGCACGAGTCCTTCGCGCACCGAGTGCAGCACGGACTCGTAGTAGGCGAACATCCGGCTCATCTCCTCAGGGCCTCGACCCCAGGTCACCCGTCGAAGGTACCGAGAGAGTAGCCAGGAGGCGAGGGCTCCGACCAGGATGAGGGCGGCCACGATCCCGATCGCGGCGGGGATCCGCTGCCCGAACGCTCCGGTCAGGTTCTCCACCGTGATGCCGACGGAGACGAGGGCGACAATCTCCCCGTCGTCCGCAGTGATCGGCGTGGCAGCGCGCACCGAGGGTCCGAGTGTGCCGGTGAAAGTCTCGGTGAACGTCTTGCCCTCGAGCGCGGGCGCGGTCGTTCCCATAAACGGTTTCCCGATTTCGTCCGGGTCACGGTGAGTGAGGCGGATGCCGTCCGTGGTCATGATCGTGACGAAATCGACCGCGAACACGTTCATGAGGCGCACGGCGTAGGGCTGCAATGTCGCCGTTGGATCGGGATCTTGCACGGCATCAATGACGAACGGGTTCTCGGCGATCGACGAGGCGACGCGCGTGCTGCGGGTGGCGGCCTCCGAGTCCACCCGGGCGCGGGTGTCAAGGGCGAGAGCAACGACCCCGACGGTTCCGATGAGCAGGATGAAGGCGAACTGGAGGGCGAAGAGCCTGGCGGAGATGCTCCAGTGGCGCGGTGGGATGGCCATGACGACCTCCGCTCTGAACAGTATGAACACAAGGGTGACGCTTGTATCCGCCCCCCAGAGGATTGTACGCACCTCATATCAGCGTCGACCCGGAGAAGTGTCGGCCCCAACGACGGGAACATCATGGCAAAGGCGCTACAGACCCTTAAGCGGCTCGACCGCACGCATTACCTCTACATCTTCGTGATCATCGCCGTGCTCGCCGGGATCCTCGTCGGCCTGGTCGCGCCCGAATTCGCGGTCACGTTGAAGCCAATCGGCAGCGGCTTCGTCAGCCTGATCACGATGATGATCGCCCCCGTCTTCTTCTGCTCGATCGTGCTCGGGGTCGGATCGATCGCCAAGGCGGCCACCGTCGGCAAGGTGGGTGGCCTGGCGCTTGCGTACTTCATCGGAATGTCGACATTCGCTCTGGCAATCGGCCTTGTGGTCGGGAACATCCTGCACCCGGGTGACGGTCTCGACATGGCGAGCGCGACCTACGAGGCGCCGACGGAAGAGTCGCACACCACTGTTGACTTCCTGCTCGGAATCATCCCGACGACGCTCCTGTCGTCGTTGACATCCGGGAGCATCCTGCAGACCCTGTTCGTCGCCCTCCTCGTCGGGTTCGGCCTGCAGAAGATGGGCAAAGCGGGCGAGCCGATTCTCACCGGGCTGAAGCAGATCCAGGTTCTCGTCTTCCGCATCCTCGCGATGATAATGTGGCTTGCTCCTATCGGCGCGTTCGGTGCCATCGCTGCGGTCATCGGCTCAACCGGGGCTGGCGCGCTCGTCGCCCTCGGCACACTGATGATCGGCTTCTACCTCACCTGCGCGATCTTTATCGTGTTCGTGCTGGTCAACCTGCTGCTGCTTGCGACCGGGATCTACATCTACTCGCTGATGATGTACCTCGCCCGCGAATACCTGCTCATCGTCT
>JAODMM010000218.1 GCA_025465015.1 Cryobacterium sp.
CGGATCCTTCCATGCCCATTTCAATGAGCTTGTTGAGTTCGAGGGCGTACTCCATCGGGAGCTCCCGGGCGATGGGTTCGATGAAGCCACGAACGATCATCGCCATTGCTTCGTCTTCGGGCATTCCGCGGCTCATCAAATAGAAGAGCTGCTCCTCGCTCACCCGCGACACGGTGGCCTCATGGCCGAGCTGCACATCGTCGACGCGGATGTCGATAGCCGGGTAGGTGTCGGATCTCGATTGCGTGTCCACGAGCAGTGCGTCGCAGCGCACGGTGTTCGCCGAATGGTGAGCGGCGGCATCCACCCGTACCTCCCCGCGGTAACCCGCACGACCGCCGCCACGGGCGATCGACTTGGAGACGATCGACGACTGCGTGTAGGGGGCCATGTGGATCATCTTGGCGCCGGCATCCTGGTGCTGTCCCGGACCCGCGAAGGCCACGGAGAGGGTCTCGCCCTTGGCGTGCTCGCCCATCAGGTAGATCGACGGGTATTTCATCGTCACCTTGGAGCCGATGTTGCCGTCGATCCACTCCATCGTGGCGCCTTCTCCGGCTACGGCACGCTTGGTGACGAGGTTGTAGACGTTGTTCGACCAGTTCTGGATGGTGGTGTAACGAACGCGGGCGTTCTTCTTCACAACGATCTCCACCACGGCGGAGTGAAGCGAATCCGACTTGTAGATCGGCGCCGTGCAGCCTTCGATGTAGTGCACGTAGCTGCCCTCGTCGGCGATGATCAGTGTGCGTTCGAACTGGCCCATGTTCTCCGTGTTGATCCGGAAGTAGGCCTGAAGGGGGATCTCGACGTGCACCCCGGGAGGCACGTAGACGAAGGACCCGCCCGACCAGACTGCCGTGTTGAGCGCGGCAAATTTGTTGTCACCTGTGGGGATTACCGTGCCGAAGTACTCCTCGAAGAACTCGGGGTGCTCGCGGAGTGCGGTGTCGGTGTCCATGAAGATCACGCCCTGAGCTTCGAGCTCTTCGTTGATCTGGTGGTAGACGACCTCTGACTCGTACTGGGCGGCGACGCCGGAGACCAGGCGTTGGCGCTCCGCCTCGGGGATCCCGAGCTTCTCGTAGGTGTTCTTGATGTCGTCCGGCAGGTCCTCCCAGGTCTGGGCCTGCTTCTCGGTGGAGCGCACGAACTACTTGATGTTGTCGAAGTCGATCTCGGAAAGATCTGCTCCCCAGGTCGGCATGGGCTTGCGTTCGAACAGCGACAGGCCCTTCTGGCGACGCTGCAGCATCCAGTTCGGCTCGTTCTTCAACCGGGAGATGTCGCTGACGACCTCCGGCGATATGCCGCGACGGGCGGATGCCCCGGCCGCGTCCGAGTCGGCCCATCCGAACTCGTACGTTCCGAGCCCTGCGAGCTCCGGGCGGTCAATCAATACATCCGACATGCTTACCTCTTCTCCTACCCACATCAACACGGATATCAGTCCGGCCATTCCCGGACATGACTCCGCTAGGAGCACATGTCAAGAACGGATTGTGTGGACGGCTACGTTGCGTACCTAAGATTGATCAGGGACTACGCTACGCTCCATTGCCCCGGCGGGGCATACGCGGTTGCGGTCCGTGAAACACCTGATTCTACAGTCTCGCGCTGCCGATCGTCGCGGTTGCACGGCGTTTTCACATGCACACTCACGACGAAAAGCACGCGGGAACGCCATCGAAAGGGAAACACGCACGTGAAACGGATGCAGGGCTGGTTGCCGACCGCGATCGACAGGCGGGTCCGGGTGTTCGCTTGGGTCTACCTCGCCGCGCAGATTCTGTTGGTGGGAACAGGCGGCCTCGTCCGTCTGACCAGTTCCGGGCTCGGTTGCCCCACCTGGCCTGCCTGTACCGAAGACTCACTGGTGAACACCCCTGAGATGGGAGTGCACGGGTTCATCGAGTTCGGCAATCGACTTCTCGGAGTCGCGCTCGGCCTCCTGGCCATCGCGGCATTCCTGGCGGTGGTGAGGATGAGGGCCACCCGCCCCGACCTCTACTGGCTCGCGCTGCTGGCGGGCCTCGGTATCCCCGCACAGGCCCTCATCGGCGGCATCAGCGTCCGGACCGGTCTCAACCCTTGGGTCGTGGGGCTGCACTTCGTGGTGTCGACGATCCTAGTGTCCCTGTGCACGGCATTCGTCTACCGCGTCTACACCGCCCCAGGCCCCCGCACTGCCACAGTTCCGCGGTGGTACTCCGTCGTCGCGCAGGTGACCAGCCTGGCCGTTGCGGTCACGATCCTCGTCGGCATCGTGACGACCGGTTCCGGGCCGCATGCCGGCGACCGGGATGCTCCACGCAATGGCCTGGACCCGGAAGTGCTGCAGCACGTGCACAGTTGGCCCGCCTACGCCACCCTGGCCCTCACCGTCGTGCTGGTGGTCGCGGCAATGCGCCTCCGCCTCGCCGTGCTCCGGTGGAGCGTCCTTCTGCTAGCCGTGGAGTTGGTCCAGGTGGCCGTAGGTCTCGTGCAGGCTCGCACCGGCCTGCCGCCCTTCCTCGTCGGTATCCACATGGTCCTCGCCTGCGCCCTCGTGGCTGCGTTGGTGTCTCTCCTGCTGCACCTGAAGCGCCCCGCCGCAGCCGATGCCGATGCCGGCACAGTACTTCCGCGCAGCGCCGAGTCGGCTCTGGGCAGTTAGACCTGGGCCGCGCTAAGCCCGCGCCGTGCTGCGGCCAGTCCGCACCGGTGCCCTGCGCCCTGCGGCCAGTCCGCACCGGTACCCGGGCGCGCGGAGGACGTCTCTTGGAAGCCGGTCTACGGTCGGCTAGAAGGGGAGCAGCGGATCCACGCCGACGGCGACGAAGAGAAGCGTGAGGTAGGCGATCGAGCCGTGGAACACACGCATCGGCGAGACGTGCTCGTGACGGATGGCGAGATTGTAGAGGCGGTGCGTCTCGTAGATGAACCAGCCGCCGGTGACCACCGCGACGGCACTGTACACCAGGCCCATACCGGCAACGGGAACCAGGAGCAGCGAACACGCCACCGTGGCCCAGGCGTACAGGATCACCTGGAGCCCGACCTGTGCCCGACCACGGACCACTGAGAGCATCGGCACCCCGGCAGCCTGGTAGTCGCTGCGGTATTTCATCGAAAGCGGCCAATAATGCGGCGGCGTCCACAGGAAGATGATGGCAAAGAGGATGAATGGCGGCCAGGAGAGGTCGCCGGTGACGGCTGCCCATCCGATCAGGACGGGCATGCAACCCGCGATACCACCCCATACGATGTTCTGCGCCGTTCGGCGTTTCAGGACCATCGTGTAGAAGACGACGTACAACAGGATCGCGGCAAGGGAGAGGGCAGCGGCCAGCCAGTTGGTGAAAACCCACAGCCAGGCAATGGATGCCACGCCCAAAGCCCACGCGAACACGAGCGCCTGCCTGTCGGTAAGTTCACCGGTGACCAGAGGCCGGTCCTTGGTGCGGTTCATCACCCGGTCGATGTCGCGATCGAGGTAGCAGTTGAACGCTCCTGCCGAGCCTGCACTCAGGGAACCGCCGACGAGCGTCGCCAGAACGAGCCAGAGGCCGGGGATACCCTCGGCCGCGAGAATCATCGTGGGTGCAGTCACCACCAGCAGCAACTCGACGACCCGCGGTTTGGTAAGCGCGATGTACGCTGACAGGGTTCGGCGAAGGCTACGGTGTCCGCTCGTGGTTCGGGGCTCTACGGCGACGTCCATTGCTCCTCTTGCGCTTTCGGTTGATTCGATTCTAGGCCATGGGTCGAACCTCTTCCCCGGCCCGGCAATGTGACGCCGCGGGTGTCAAGCCCCGCACGGCAACGAAGCGGTTCCCTATACTGAAGGTGCTCGCCAGTCAACGCGAACGCATCAGGGTGCCCGCAATTCGGCACTCCCACGCGCCACCGCGATGCCGAAGATGTTTAGGCGCGCTATACCGAATGGGGAGCGGGTTTCAGACAGCCTGCCCTCTTTGCATCCAGAAGGGTCAAGATCAAGTGGCAGCATTGCAGTGGGACTCCATCGACAACAAGGCAGTAGACACGGCACGCATCCTTGCCGCCGATGCCGTTGAGAAGGTCGGAAACGGACATCCTGGCACGGCCATGAGTCTTGCTCCCGCTGCCTACCTCCTGTTTCAGAAGGTCATGCGCCGCGACCCGGCAGATAACACCTGGATAGGTCGGGACCGTTTCATCCTCTCGGCCGGTCACAGCTCGCTCACGCAGTATGTCCAGCTGTACCTCGGCGGCTACGGCCTGGAGCTCGACGACCTCAAGGCCCTCCGCACCTGGGGCTCGAAAACACCCGGCCACCCGGAGTACGGCCACACCGACGGTGTGGAAATCACGACGGGTCCCCTCGGCCAGGGCTTGGCATCTGCCGTCGGCATGGCGTACGCCTCCCGCTTCGAACGTGGCCTTTTCGACCCTGAGGCGGCCCCGGGGACCAGCCCGTTCGACCACTTCATCTACGTAATCGCCAGCGATGGCGATCTGGAGGAAGGCCTGACCAGCGAGGCCTCGTCGCTCGCCGGGCACCAGGAGCTCGGTAACCTCATCGCGATCTATGACAGCAACCAGATCTCGATCGAGGATGACACCGACATCGCGTTCACGGAAGACGTCGCGAAGCGCTACGAGGCATACAACTGGCACGTCCAGACCGTCGACTGGAAGAAGACCGGCGACTACGTCGAAGACATCCAAGAGCTCAACGATGCGATCGAGGCGGCGAAGGCCGTAACTGACCAGCCGTCGATCATCGTCCTCAAGACGATCATCGGCTGGCCGAGCCCGAAGAAGCAGAACACGGGCAAGATCCACGGGTCCGCCCTCGGCGCCGAGGAACTTGCCGCCGTCAAGGAGGTCCTCGGATTCGACCCGCAGAGGACGTTCGAGGTCGCCGACGAGGTCATCGATCACACCAGGAAGGCTCTGGAGCGCGGAACGCAGCAGCACACCGAGTGGAACGAGCGGTTCGAAGCCTGGGCTGCCGCCAACGCTGACAGGAAGCAACTCCTCGACCGGGTCCTCAGCGGAGACCTCCCGGACGACGTCGAGGACGCCCTCCCGGTCTTCGAAGCAGGCAAAGAGGTTTCCACCCGGGCGGCGTCCGGCAAGGTCCTTAACGCCCTTGGGCCGGTCATCCCCGAGCTGTGGGGTGGCTCCGCGGACCTTGCAGAGTCGAACAACACCACCATCGCTGGTGCGGAGTCCTTCGTGCCGAGTGAGCGGTCCACAGCCGAGTGGCGCGGCAACAAGTACGGCCGCGTCCTTCACTTCGGCATCCGTGAGCACGCTATGGCGGCAATCCTGAACGGCATCGTCCTTCACGGCAACACCCGCCCCTTCGGCGGAACCTTCCTGATATTCAGCGACTACATGCGCCCGGCGGTGCGACTGGCCGCCCTCATGAAGGCACCGTCGATCTTCGTCTGGACGCACGACTCCGTCGCCCTCGGCGAAGATGGACCCACTCACCAGCCGATCGAGCAGCTGTCGACCCTTCGGGCCATCCCCGGGCTCGACGTCGTCCGACCCGGCGACGCCAACGAGGTCGCCTGGGCCTGGAAGACCATGCTCGAGCGCCGCAACGGCCCGGCCGGGATCGCCCTCACCCGCCAGAACATCCCCGTCTTCGAGCGTGGGGACGGCGACGCCTCCGGCGAGACCTTCGCATCGGCCCGGAACACCTCGAAGGGCGCTTACATCCTGGCGGAAGCTCCCGGAGGGACACCGGACGTGATCCTGATCGCGACCGGTTCCGAGCTCCAGCTCGCCGTCGCCGCCCGCGAGGAGCTGAAGGCCGAGGGCGTGAATGCCCGCGTCGTCTCGGCACCCAGCCTGGAGTGGTTCAGTGAGCAGTCCGCTGAATACCGCGAATCGGTTCTTCCAGCCGCCATCACGGCGCGCGTCTCGGTGGAAGCCGGACTCGCGCTCACGTGGCGGGAGTATGTTGGCGACCGCGGGCAGAGCGTGTCCATCGAGCACTTCGGCGCGTCGGCAGACTACAAGACGCTCTTCCGCGAATTCGGGATCACGACCGAAGCGGTTGTAGCGGCGGCACGCGACACCCTTGCCCGCTGACCCGGCACATACCCAGCCCTACACGAGTGACGCACTACAAGGAGAATGACGAATAATGACCGAAACTACTCCCCTCGCCCAGCTCTCCGCAGCCGGGGTCAGCATCTGGCTTGATGACCTCTCCCGCGAGCGGATCGTCTCCGGCGGGTTGCAGCAGCTCATCGATGAGCGCAACGTCGTCGGTGTCACCACGAACCCCACGATCTTCGCGACTGCGCTGAGCAAGGGCGACGCCTACGCAGACCACGTCTCGGAACTCGCCGCCGCCGGCACCAGTGTGCACGACGCGGTCTTCGAGATCACCACGCACGACGTCACGACGGCCAGCGATATCTTCCGGCCCGTCTACGACCGCACCAACGGACTAGACGGCCGCGTGTCAATCGAAGTCGAGCCCGGCCTTGCCCATGACTCGGCCGGGACCGTCGAACAGGCGCAACAGCTCTGGGCCAAGGTCGATCGCCCCAACGCGATGATCAAGATCCCGGCCACCGTGGAAGGTCTCACCGCAATCACGGAGACGATTGCCGCAGGTATCAGCGTCAATGTCACCTTGATCTTCAGCCTCGAACGTCACCGACAGGTCATCAACGCTTACCTCACCGGACTTGAGAAGGCGAAAGCCGCCGGGATCGACCTCTCGACGATCCACTCGGTCGCTTCGTTCTTCGTGTCGCGAGTGGACACTGAGATCGACAAGCGCCTGGTATCCGTGGGGACCGATGAGGCCCTCGCCCTGAAGAGCAAGGCAGGCATCGCCAACGCTCAGCTCGCCTACCAGGTGTACGAGCAGGCATTCGACAGTGAGCGCGCGCGCGGCCTTATCGCCGCCGGCGCCAACAAGCAGCGCCCGCTCTGGGCATCCACGGGCGTCAAGGACCCGAACCTTCCCGACACGCTGTACGTGACGAATCTCGTCGCCCCGGGTGTTGTAAACACGATGCCTGAGAAGACGATGCAGGCGACTTTCGACCACGGCGTCATCACCGGCGACACGGTCACGGGCTCCTACGACGAAGCGAATGCTGTTCTCGACGCCATCGCGGCTCAGGGCATCTCCTATGACGAAGTGACCGAACTGCTCGAAGCTGAGGGCGTCTCGAAGTTCGTCGTGTCGTGGAACGAACTGCTCGAGACCGTCACGAGCGCGCTCGAGGGCGCCCGGGCC
>JAODMM010000242.1 GCA_025465015.1 Cryobacterium sp.
GCCGACCGCCACCCGATCACCCACCGCCACCCCCTGGACACCAGGGCCGACCTCCACCACGACACCAGCGGGGTCCACACCCGGGATGTGCGGCAGCTCGACGACGGCCTTCCGTCCACCCGCCCGCAGCTTCACGTCCAGAGACTGGTTCACCGACACCGCCTCGACACGAAGCACGACTTCACCGATCTGAGCAACCGGATCCTCGACGTCCTCGTAGGAAAGAACCTCCGGGCCCCCGTACTCATGAATCACGACCGCCTTCACGCTTACCTCCTCATACTGCGGGTATCGCCGTCAGGGCGACCCGCTGGCCTTTCAGGCATACCGATGCACGGACATGTGGTGGGCTTTCAGCCCTACTGGCACTCCTACAAGGGCACGGTGGCCCTGGGCGAGCCCGGCGGCCCGAGAGTGAACAACCTTGCTTATCGGCGCAGCCGATTTCGTTCCAGATACCCGCACTTCCGGCTGTGAGCCCGGTCGCAGGCGCAGCCTGCCATCTCGTGGCGCTGCGCGCCATGTCTCAAGTGACACCGGTCGTCGAGCGACCGGGACATGACCGGCCGTAGGACGCCTGCTCACCGGTCGAATCCGACGGCGACAGTCGGTGGACACAGGCCGATGGTCGTGGCCCTCTCGACCGTCCGGCCGAGCTCGATCCGGGTTTCGAGGCCTTTCGCAGGTTGGACGACCCCGGGGCCTCATGGGCTTTCGACGACCACGATGTCCCACCACGAGGACGGAGGGCTTCCGGCCGCTCAGGGGGCGGCGCCCGGAGCGCTCGTGACCGCAGCGGCCGTGACGAGCACCGATGCACCATCCCGGCCGGTCCGCGTGGTCGAGGGTCTATCGCCGCGGCGGGCCGCCAGGCATGATCTGCCCTCGACCGGCTCTGGCGGCACGTGGCCGACGGTGACCGCGGTTCCTGCACGAGCCCGGCGCACACGGGGCCCAGGGGGCGGCGCGACGTCTCGCTCCACGGCGGTCCGGCGCCGGGTCCGTCGGGTATGGAACCTCGTGAACGCTCAGAGAAGAGATGGGTCCCGGATGTGGTTCCTCTGCATGCGCAGCAATGTCCGATCCCGGAGTGAGCGCCAGGCGACCTTGGCGGACCACTTCGTGTGGATGCAGGAGCAACACGAACGAGGACACGTCGTCATGTCCGGCCCGGCCGACAACAAGAGCCTCGGCATGTACCTCATCCGTGCGGATTCGCGCGCTCAAGCCGAGGCCGTAGCAGCAGGTGACCCCTACACCGCGGCAGGCGACTGCACCTTTCGGATCATCGACTGGGAGATCCATCAGATCCTCGGCATCGGCAGTTTTCAGGAGTCCGCCTTCCGGTCGCCATAGCCGCCGTGACCGCGATGATTCACCGAGCCGTGGCGCCCGCGGACCCGGACGGTGCAGCCATCGCACCCCGGTCGCGTCGAGATCGAGGTCGAGGTCGACGGGCCCGTGGGCTGGATCGAGTTCGGGTCAGCAGTGCGGTGGACGTGCCGTGGGGGGTGAAGCGGTCGGCTCGCCCAGGCAGGATCGAGCATGCAGCGGGCCGGGAGAAGGCGCCCCGTCTCCGTCGGCGGCACATCACGACGGAGAGCGAGGGACCTCCCAGGTCGGTGCTGGTGCTCGGTGGCGCCCACACCCGACCTCGGAGGCCCCTCCTGACATCGAGATCAGTCGCTCGGCCACTCCCTGCCCGAGCTGTCCGAGCAGTCCGACTAGCGCTCGTCGATCTGCACCCCGAGCTCGAGCGTCCCGATGCTCTGGATGTACGCCGAGAGCCGTTGCCCTGCCTGAATAGGTCCTGTCCCCGGCCCGGCCCCCGTGAGAATCAGATCTCCCGGCTCGAGCGTCATGCGCTCGGAGGCGTAGCACACGATCGACTCGACGTTGTGGATCAGTTCCGCCGTGCTGGTCTCCTGAACCGTCCGACCATCGATGGACATCGTGATGGCGAGGTCATTGGGATCGGCCACATCGGCGTCCGGGAGGATCCAGGGGCCGACGGGCGTGAACGTGTCGTAGCTCTTGCGCCGCGAGCGGTCGCCGAGTCCCCGTTCCGTCACATCGAGAGCGATGGTGTAGCCCAGGATCGCCCCACGCGCCTCCTCCGGCGTGAGCCGGAATCCACCGTGAGACATCACCACCGCCAGCTCCACCTCGTGGTGGACCTCCGCACCGCGAGCGACTACGGCAGGGGGAAGCAGGACGTCCGCACCAGGGCCGATCATTGACGAGGGCGCCTTCAAGAAGACGTCGAAGTCATTGAGCCACGAAGTCGGAGGCGCCTTCGGGGAACGGTCCTGCATCTCCTTCACATGTGAGACAGAGTTGGCCGAAGCCGCGACAATCTTACTCGGAGAAACCACCGGGTTCGCCAGGAGAATCGACGAGACGGGCATCCGCTCACTGTTCGGATACACGGCGAGCATCTCTTCGTGAAGGGCCGAGAAATGCTTGCAGAAGCATCGCCAGCAGAACTTCGATTGCCCATGCCCGGGATAGCGCTCGGACACGACCGTCGTCATGTCCGAGTATGTGCTGCCGGCATCGTCGACGAGCCCGATCCCACCGTCAGCGGTGCACGCGATAAACATCCCTGAGCACTCCCGATTCAGGCGCCCGCGGTCAGGCGCCGGTCGTTCCGTTGCATCCCGGCCGACGGCCGACATCGCCGCTACAGCATGTCAGTGAAGGATGTCGGGCGGTCCCAGACCCGCCCACTTTTCTGGCCGGCCCCTCTTCCACACCTGCGGAACCCACGCCGACTCGTCCACGATCTGCTGCAGCTCGCAGGTGTACTCCACCACGTGCCCGTCAGGGTCCTGGTAATACGAGAAGACATTGTTCCCGGGCCCGTGGCGCCCGGGGCCCCAGATGCGGCAGATGCCCGCATCGCCGAGCGTCTTGATCCCGACCGCAAGCGCGGACCAGTCCTCGACCGTGTAGGCGATGTGGTGCAGGCTGGCCTGATCGGAGTTCACGAATGCCAAGGAATGGTGGTTCTGATTGCAGCGCATGAAGGCCATCGTGTTCTCGGTCTCGTCCGAGAGGCGGAAACCCAGCACATCACGGTAGAAGCGTTTGGTCTCCTCGTACTTCGTCACCCGGAGGACGGCGTGGTTGAGGCCCTGCGGCTTCACGTCTCTCGCCCCATAGCCCTCCTTCAGCTGCTGCACGTCGGCTACCAGCTCGACCTCCAGGCCGTTGGGGTCCTTGAAGCGCAACGACGCCCCGACACCGGGCTTGGCACCTTCGGTGTAGGGAGCGAGAACCTCGGCTCCGGCGGCTTCGAGGACGACCTCCGCGCGCTTCAACTCGTCGCGGCTGGACACCTCCAGGCACAGGTGCTCCAGCCGGGGGTCACCCTTTCCGATGGAGAGCGTGTGGAAGTCCGACGTGTTCGACCGGAAATAGCGTCGGCCGTCGTGCTCCTCGACGAGGTGGAGGCCCCAACGGTCGTTGTAGAACTCGGTCGACCTGTCGAGATCCGTCACCGCCACGTCGACGTGCGCGAGGCGAGTGACTGCAATTGCTTCCACGTATGCTCCCTGTCCAGGAAGACCTGCGACAACCCAGCCAGATACGACCGAGCGCCGGGTCACCAACGCGCTACCTGGCGGCCACCCTCGCGAGGTGCCGCTTTGGCGCTACCGACGTTGCGCTGAAACAGCAAGGCTGAAAGCGCACGACTGGCCAGAGTTTAGGGTTTCGCCAGGTAAGCGTCAAGGAATTCGTCGCACGCCGGAACCGCGGCGCGAGCGGGTGGGCGGACGGGCCGAGCTCCCGTTGTGCGGAGGACCGTCTCGCACTCGGTGGCGGTGCGTCGACCGGGGCGGATGGCGGCGCCGGCGGTGGTTGCAGGAGCGCAGATCGGCCTTGTCGCCGCATTGTCGCCGGCGCCGGCGACCCGGCACATCGACGCGCGAGGTGATGCCGGTCCGGGGCGTGGAGAAACCCTCGGATTCGAAATCCGGAACCAGGGCCTCCCACCGGATCACCCCCGCAGGCATGTGCGTGCGGTCACAGTAGGCTCACCGCCCGTGTCAGCTGCCGACCTGCTCCTCGCCGCCGGCGTCGCCT
>JAODMM010000032.1 GCA_025465015.1 Cryobacterium sp.
AAAACGGCTTGGAGGCGTACCACGCGTACACCCGGCCGCAGAGCCTGATCATCAATACGTCCGATTCGGATTTCGACTGGTTCGCAACCGTCGACGACCTGCGTTATTCCTAAGGGCTCGTTTTGACGAAGCCGCGGAAGCGCTGCTTCGGAGCCGAGGTCGCACGGACTCGGGGGTGCTGCCGGACGGGCGACCGCACGTCGCACCTGGCCGGGGCCGGTTCATGCCAGCAGCGGGAGCGGGCCGCCAGGGGATAGTGGGAGAGCGCGGGTCTTCGGGATGGAAGGAGTGGCTTTGCCACGCCCCCGAGAGCGCCTGCAGCCACGCCGACTCCGATATAGCGCAGGTGGCACACCTGCGCCACTTCGAAGACCTCAACGTCAAGTGAAGAGCTTTAGATAAAGCCGACAAAAATGTGTCGCGATCACGCATACGATAACCTATAAGATATTGGCCAGACCTCAGGTAGCACTGTCCTCATGCAGAAGGAGCAAAAATGTCCACCCCCGATACTCGCGATGCGGCTCTGCCTCTTGCCCGGTATGCACCCTTCCGTCGAGCGGGGGACCTCGTCTACTTCGCCGGCATCATCGCCGTCGACCCGGCGTCGGGAAAGGTGATCGGTTCTTACTCCGACCTGCCGGAAGAGATGCGCGAAGCTGCCGGGCAGACCGGTGAGATCTCGGTGGACTCCAAAGACGGCCCCATCGCGGCGCAGTCCTGGTACATCATGGAGTCGCTGCGGCGTACGTTGGGCGCCGCCGGTGGGACCTTGAACGACATCGTGAACCTCACCCAGTACTTCACGGACCTCCGCGACTTCCCGGTTTACAACCGCATCCGCGGCGAATTCTTCGAAATCCCTCCAGCAAGCACCTGCGTTCGCGTCGTCGAATTGTTGCCGACCGATGTGGCGCGTCTGGAGGTGCAGGCGGTCGCCTACATCCCCGTCGACAATGCTTGACCCCACGCAACCGATCCTCACCGCCCAGGGCATCAGCAAGAGTTTTCCCGGCGTGAAGGCCCTCGATGGCGTCGGTCTCGAATTACGTCCGGGTGAGGTGCACGCGCTGATCGGTGAGAACGGGGCTGGGAAGTCGACCCTGATCAGCATCCTGTCGGGCGCAATGAAGCCTGATGGCGGTCGGCTGTTACTCGGGAACCAGGAAGTGGAGCTAGAGAGCCCAGCCGCAGCCCGGAACCGTGGGATTGCCACGATCTTCCAGGAGCTCTCGATCGAGCCGTGGTTGAGTGTCACCGCGAACGTCGTCCTCGGTAACGAGCCGGTTCGCGGGCCAGGAAATCAGCTCCTGTCTCCACGTCGGGCGGATGAGGTGGCTCGGGCGGCGCTGGCTCGAGTCGGCGCTGACAACATCCCACTCAAGGCCTTGGCGGGGCAATTGTCCACTGGGCAAAAGCAACTCGTGGAGATCGCCCGGGCCCTCGCACTCAACCCGTCGGTCATCATCATGGACGAGCCGACTTCCTCACTGCCCGCCAGAGACGCAGTACGGCTGCTGGAGATCATCCGGCAGTTGCGCGACGAGGGAACGGCAATCCTGTTCGTCTCCCACCGGCTGGATGAGATCCGCGCGGTCGCCGATTGCGTAACCGTGCTCCGGGAGGGCGAGAAAGTCGTCACCGAACCGATCGAGAACCTGAACTCCAATCGGATGATCGAGCTCATGACTGGACGCAGCATCGGCAGCCTTTTTCCGCCGCGCAACGACCAGCTCGGGGAGGTGGTTCTCCGTGTGGACGGTCTGACCCGTGAGGGCGCCTTCGAGGACGTCTCCTTCGAGGTCCGCGCAGGGGAGATCCTCGGCTTCGCCGGACTGATCGGTGCGGGACGTTCGGAAGTCATGCGCGCGATCTACGGGGCGGACCCACTGGATGAGGGGACCATCGAGATCGACGGCAAGCCGGTGAGCGTGAAGTCACCACGGGACGCGCTCTCGGCCGGTATCGCTTACCTTCCTGAGGACCGCAAAGAGCAGGGCCTGGTCCTCAATCTGCCAGTCCGGGACAACATGGTGCTGTCGACCCTCGCCCGCTTTACTCGGAGGGGCGTCGTCAACCGGCAGAAGATTCGCAGCGTCACCTCGCAGATGGCGACCACGCTCAAGCTGCGGGGACGCCCTGAGATGGCAGTGGCGAACCTCTCCGGTGGCAATCAGCAGAAGGTCATCATTGCCAAGGCGCTGATCTCGGAGGCTCGAGTGCTGATCTTCGACGAGCCCACGCGCGGCGTCGACGTGGGCGCCAAATTCGAGGTCTACACCCTCATGCAGGAGCTGGCAGCCAAGGGGGCAGCCATCATCCTTGTGTCTTCTGAACTGCCGGAAGTCATGAACGTCGCCCACAGGACGATCGTCATGTCTGCCGGGCGGATACGCGGGCGATATGACTGGCCGCAGTATGACGAAAAACAAATCCTTTCGGACGCGTTCGCCGCGTTCGCTTCATGAAGAGCAGGAGCGTCGTGACTATGGAACGAAACAACGGCAGTGCCGACGGTTCAGGCCCGAGCGGGTCAGGCCTCGCGCACCGACGCATGGAGAAGCTGAAATCGGTCGACCTTCGACAGGTGGGCTTACCGGTGGTGGTTCTCGGTTTGATCATCCTGTTCGCAATCGTCTCCGACGTCTTCTTCACCACTCAGAACTGGCAGAATATCGGCCTGCAGGCGGCCGCGCTGGCGTGTGTCTCTTTCGGGCAGGCCTATGTAATCCTGACCGCCGGAATAGACCTGTCGGTCGGATCGACCGTCGCGCTCGTGAGCGTCGTCGCGGCCATGGCTATGGGCAACGGACTCATCCTGGCGATCGGCATCGCGCTGCTCGTCGGCGCAATCGTCGGACTGGTCAATGGCCTCGTGATCACGAGACTCCGAGTCGCTCCCTTCATCGCAACCCTGGCGATGCTCTCAATCGCGTCAGGGTTGGCTCTTAACGTCAGCGGTGGCACTCCGATCGTCGGCCTGCCGGAGGTCTTCACCTCGCTCGCGTACAACAGGCTGCTCGGTATCCCGATCCCGGTGATACTGGCCGTGGTCGTATTCGTGATTGCGTTCTTCCTGCTCCGGTCCACCCGGCTGGGACGCAACATCTACGCGATCGGAGGGAACTCCGAAGCGGCACGCCTCTCCGGGATCAGCACGAACGCGACCATCATGGCCGCATACATCATCTGCTCCGTTCTCGCCGCTGTCGGTGGTCTCATCCTCACCTCGCGGGTCGCATCCGGGCAGCCCACGCTGGGAGCCGAGTTGGCCCTCCAGTCGGTTGCGGCAGTTGTTCTGGGAGGCGTATCGCTATTCGGCGGACGCGGGAGCCTGATCGGCGTGGCATTCGGTGTCGCCTTCGTCTCCGTGCTCACCAACGGCCTCAACCTCCTAAACGTGTCCTCGTACACCCAGCTCATGGTGATCGGCGCGGCCATGATCATCGCGATCGCCTGGGACCAGTACCTGAGCCGCAAATGGCGCATCCGAGGCGAAGGCTGACCGTCTACCCGGCCTACCCGGCCGTGCTCGTCAGCGTCCCACCCGGCTCAGCGTCGTGTCGGTGAAACACAGGAGGACCGTTACACAGCCCCACCCCCAACTGCACCATGAAAACGAAGGGTATTGCAATGATTAGATCAAACAGGAGTCGCGCGCTCGCGCTCGTAGCTATCGGATCTGCCAGTCTGCTTGTGGCCGGCTGTAGCAGCGGAAGTCCCACCCCGGGATCAAGCGACGACGGGTCGAAGGACAAAGGCGGCACCATCGGTGTGGCGATGCCTACGGTGGAGGGCCCGTTTTTCACTTCGATGCTGTACGGCATCACCGAGGAGGCGAAGGCTGCCGGCTATGACGTCACCATTCTCTCCGCCGGAGGCTACGGGAATATCTCCCAGCAGGTTGACCAGATCCAGAACCTGATCACGCAGCAGGTCGACATCATCATGACCGACCCTGCCGACCCGAATGCTACAGAACCTGCTCTTAAGCAGGCCGTCAGCCAGGGAATCATCGCCATCGGTGCCGGTGACCCCGCTCCCGGCGGCCTGGGCTACTCGGCCGCGGGCCATTGCGATGTGGGCAAGGCCATGGCGGTGGGTGCGAAGGAACTCCTGCCTGACGGTGGCACCCTGGGCATCATGGCCGGTCCGGCTGGGGCCTTCTGGTCCACGGAACGGTTGCGTTGCTTCAAGGAGGACATCGCAGGCGCCGGTATCGAGATCGTTGCAGAGAAGGCGACCAATCCGGACGTCGCGGAAGGGCTCAACGGCGCGACCGACATGCTGCAGCGATTCCCTGACCTTGACCTCCTGTATGGCGCCGACGACACAGTCGGTGTGGGCGCGGCCAAGGCTGTTCAGGCCGCGAACAAGTGCGGCGAGACCAAGGTGCTGACCGCTGTTTACGGTCAGCAGGCTGAAGATCTGATGAAGCAGAACTGCATTCAGTACGACGTCGGAATCCAGCCGGTCCTGATCGGACGCGAAGCCGTCAAGCTGGCCATCGCATTGAAGAACGGGGAGAAGCCCACTGTCACCGACATCGACATCCCCCTGGTCGCAATCACCCCCGAGACGATGGACAGCATCAACCTCGATGACATTCGTTCCCCCGCGGGCTGGAAGCCTGCTGCTTAATTCGGTCCCCCCGAGGATCTGCTCCCGGCCAGAGAGGAAAGTGAGGATGAAGCGTGAATACACATGACGTCAATCTGCGTCTGAATCAGCAACAACTGGAACTGCTCGATCGCACCGTCGAAGAACAGGGCAGCTCCGGGCGCGGCGACCTGATCGTCCGTGCCCTCAACGAGTATTACGAGGAACATTTCCAGACACCGGCCACGTGACGGGCAGAAGTCGGCAGGGGAGGACCTGCCGGCTTCGCCCACGTCGAACATGTACGCGATTAGCAGCGGCGGATCGGCCGCAGGAGGAAGGATTTCCATGGAGAGAGAACTCGTCTTCGAGACCGTGATGGAACCAGGGACCGGCAAGGGCGTCGAGCTCCGCCGTGGGCAGGTGTTGCGTATCGAACAGGTCGAGGGAGGCCAGTGCGCCGACTTCAACTTGTTCAATCTGCACGACTACAAGGAACATTTCCATACCGCCAGAACCCGGCACATGCATGGGCTCATGCCGAGCACGGGAGCCCTGCTGTGGTCCGCTCCCCCCCGGGACCGGCCGATTGCCGCGCTCGTCACGGACACGCTCGGCAGTAACGACATCCTCTATGGTCGGTGCAGCGCCTTCCTGTATGACTACCAGTACGGCCTCCCAGTGCACACGAACTGCCACGACATTCAGGCTGAGGCGCAGCGGGAGTTTGGCCTCACTCCCGACGACGTGCACGACTCCTTCAACTTCTTCATGAACACGGGCATCGACCCGAGCGGCAACCCGTTCATCGCGCCCAACCTCGCAAGGAGAGGCGACTACGTCGAGATCCTTGCCTTGATCGATGTCCTGGCGGTCGCGAATGTCTGCGGTGCGGACGTGATGGCAACGAGCAATTTCGAACTCAAGCCGTTGCGCATCGCCATCTATGAGTCACTCCCCGGGGAATTGGAGAGCCAGGAGAGCCGCCCTGAGGCGGCTGCACATGTAACGCAGCGGGATCCTTCCACCTTCCGGGTGAAGCAGATCAAGGCGGACCGCGAGCTCACCCGCGATAAGTCGTACGTTCCCGCCTTCACGAATGTGCCCATCCAGAGGCAAGAGCTTGATGTGCAGCTGTCGGATGCCGAAATCGCCCGGCTGGATCACTTGATTGAGACCGGTCAGTTGGGCTCCACCCGCGCCGAGGTTCTGCGGTATGTCTTCTTCAGCTGGTGGATCGAGAAGTTCATGCAGGGTCCGAAGCACTTCGATCGTGAGGCAGCCAAGGCGTGAAAATCCTCATCCGCGGCGGACAGGTCTTGCCCATGGACGCCGCGGGTACGGTACTCACGGAGGGATATGTCCTCATCGAGGACGGTACCATCGCCGCGGTGGGACCCCTCTCGGAAGCGCCCGCAACGAGCGAGGTCAACCACGTCGAGGAGGCGCACGGCTGTTTGGTCGTCCCAGGGTTGATCAACTCGCATCAGCATCACTGGTACCACCTACTCAAAGGTCTCTCCGTCGGGCTCTATCTGGAGGACTGGGTCCGAGAGGTGCTCCACCCGGCAAGTGAGGCTCTCGAGCCGGATGACATCCTGATCAGCATGCGTTTGGCGGCTGCTGACATGCTGGCCACGGGGACCACAACCTTCTTCAACCATTCGGTGGTGGAGACGGACCTGGACTCGGTGGTGGCTCTAGCCGAGGTGTCTCGTGCCACCGGCATTCGACAGATCTTCGGCAAGGAGATCAGGGCCACCCCGACCCGAACGTCTCCGCAGGTGCATTGGCAGGAAGTTGAGGAGCTGCTGCGGAGGTTCCCCATCCGGGCAGAGGAGCTCTTCTCGGTCGGATTGGCCATCGAAACGGGGGAACACTGGATTCGCCAGGGCACGATGACGACGGAGCTGGCGGGGCGGGTGGCCGAACTCAGCCGACGTTTCGCAGTTCCCGTCTCTGATCACATCACCGGAGGGACCCTGTCACGAAGTGTCACCGACTTCCGGTTGCGCACCGGATTAGGGCAGGTGGAGTGGGGTGCCAAACATGGGCTGCTGCATGAACGTGCGCTCTTGGCGCACGCGGTGTGGATGGGCGATGACGAAATCCTCCTCGCGGCCGAGGCAGGAGCAAGTGTGGTCACCTGTCCATCCAGCAGCGCCTTCACCGCCGGCGGCATTCCGCCCATCCGCGGTTGGCTCGCTGCAGGTCTGAACGTGGCCATCGGCTCGGATGGCCCCATGGTTAATGACTCGGTAGACATTCTGGGGCTATTGCGTGAATGCTTCCTGCTGCAGAACGTGAAGTATCTGAAGCCGGCGGCGGTGCCGATGGAGCAGTTGTGGTGCATGGCCACTCGCAATGCTGCCCGTGCGCTCGGTCTCGCGGGGAAGGTCGGCGAATTGACGCCCGGAGCTTCGGCGGACGTGGCCGTTTTTGATCTGCGGTCGCCACAGTTCGGCGGTGCGCTCAACCCTCCCGTCAACACAATCCTCTCCGGAGGTAATCACGAAGCGCGTGTTGTCATCGTGCGCGGCCAGTACGTGAAGGATGCAAGCGGATTGCTCACCGTGAACGTCGCGGAGGTTGTCGAGGAAGCTCGGCAGTCAGCCCTCAACCTGGCACGGCGAGCGGGTTTGCCGGTGCGCTGCTGAGGGCGGCGGGAGGAGCGCTGCCGACAGGCGTTGCGCATATGAGCAACTTCCCCTACAGGTGTTGCGGCGGCGCACGCGGGCACTTAGGCTGACCAGGCAGGTGAACCACGGAGGAGGCCGCCCATCATCGCCACCGACGAGCTTCTCTCCGTGCGCGCTGCCGAGCTGTACTACGAGGAGAATAAGACCCAAGACGAAATCGGGTCGATCCTGCGTCTGACCCGCTGGAAGGTGGGCAGACTCCTCGCCCAGGCGAGGGTTGACGGGTTCGTGCGCATCGAGATCGTGCACCCGCAAGCCAGACGGCTCGCCATGGAGCGCCAGCTCAAGGAAGCAACAGGGCTGAAGGACGCCATCGTGGTTTCGGCGGCAGGCGCCAGCGGTGACGAAGAGCTGCAGTCCCGCGCCGCGCAAGCCGCCGCGGACTACCTCAGCAACCTCCGTCCGGCCCCGACCACGCTCGGCGTTAGCTGGGGGCGTACGCTGCACGATGTGGCCACACACCTGTCACAGGGTTGGGCGCACGGCGTTGATGTCGTGCAGGTCAACGGTGGAGTCAGCCTCAGCACCCGCACCGGAACGGCCGCGGCGACGGCGTTCACCATTGCCCAAAAGGCCAGCGGAGCGGCAACACTTCTGCCGAGCCCGGCAATTCTTGAACGGCTGGAGACGAAGCGGGCCATCGAGTCCGATCGGGTCGTCTCGGCCGTCCTGGCGACCGCTGCCAGGGCATCCGCCTACCTGTACGGCGCAGGCCAAGCGGACGGGAACTCGGCGCTCGTGGACAGCGGATACCTCACCGCGGCGCAGGTGAGCGAACTCGTGCGCCGGGGAGCGGTCGGAGATGTTGTCGGCCGCTACATCGACGCGTCCGGCAACATCGTCGACCCGGAGCTCGATGCCAGAACTGTCGGGATCGGGCTGGAACAACTCAGGCTGGCGGACACTGCCGTCGCTGTCATCTCCGGCGGCAGCAAGCATGCCGTGGCACGCGCGATCGTGTCGAGCGGGCTTTGCACCGTACTCGTGACCGACGAGCACACCGCCCGTGCAATCACCGACTGAATCGGATGTCGGACACATCCCGGGTCCCGATCTCAGAACCCCATCACCAATACGACCCTCAGACCGCAAGGACCATTCATGACTAGTACCCAGCTGGCCACGCGAGAGCGCACCCTCACGCTCCTCGGTGGCGAGGCCACCGACGCCAATTTGCGCCGCTACCTGCACGGTATCCCCGGAGTGGACGCGGTGGGGCTCGAGCAGCGGGCGAACGGCCTCGGCACCCGATCGATCAAGACCACATCGAAGGCGTGGGCGATCGATACCATCATCCGCCTCATCGATCTGACCACGCTCGAGGGCTCGGACACGCCGGGCAAGGTGCGCTCACTCGTAGCCAAGGCGCTCACTCCTGACCCAGGCGATCCGGACTGCCCCCGGGTTGCCGCCGTGTGCGTGTACGGCGACATGGTGCCGTACGCCGTCGAAGCCCTCGGCTCCGCCCATGCCGCCGGCACCGACACCGGGATCAAAGTCGCAGCGGTCGCCACCGCGTTCCCCAGTGGCCGGGCATCCCTTACCGTCAAACTCGCTGACACGACCGACGCCGTCGCGGCCGGGGCTGACGAGATCGACATGGTGATCGACCGTGGTGCCTTTCTGTCCGGTCGCTACGGGCAGGTGTTCGATGAGATCGTCGCGGTGAGGGAGGCGTGCCGTCGGTCGGATGGCACTTTCGCGCACCTCAAGGTGATCCTCGAAACCGGCGAGCTGAACACCTACGACAACGTGCGGCGTGCCTCCTGGCTGGCGATCCTTGCCGGTGGGGACTTCATCAAGACGTCGACCGGCAAGGTGAGCCCGGCGGCGACGCTCCCGACCACCCTGTCCATGCTGGAAGTGGTGCGCGATTGGTACCGCCTCACCGGCGAGAAGATCGGGGTGAAACCCGCTGGCGGCATCCGTACCTCGAAAGATGCGATCAAGCACCTGGTGACCGTTGCCGAGACCGCAGGTGAGGACTGGCTGCAACCGAACCTGTTCCGGTTCGGGGCATCAAGCCTTCTGAACGATGTTCTCCTGCAGCGGCAGAAATTGGTCACCGGCCATTACTCCGGCGCCGACTACGTGACGATCGACTGACTGGCTTCCAGGCCCGAATCACTCGACTTCCTCGACTTCTACAACTGAACGAAAGCAGAACCATGAATTTTCTTGACTACGCTCCAGCGCCGGAGTCGCAGGCGATACTCGACCTGCGGCCGGAGTACGGGCTGTTCATCGACGGCGAGTTCCTCAGCGGGCGCGGCAACCCGTTCCCGACCATCTCGCCCGCCACTGAGAAACAGATCGCCTTGATCGCCCACGCCAATGAAGCGGATGTCGACCTCGCGGTGAGAGCCGCGCGCCGGGCTTACGAGCGCACCTGGTCGAAACTTTCCGGCAGCGACCGTGGAAAGTACTTGTTCCGCATCGCCCGTCTCGTGCAGGAACGTGCCCGAGAACTGGCCGTCGCCGAGAGTCTCGACAACGGCAAACCGATCAAGGAAAGCCGTGACGTCGACGTTCCCCTCGTCGCGGCCTGGTTCTTCTACTACGCCGGATGGGCCGACAAACTCGACCATGCCGGGGTCGGTCCTAACCCGGCATCGCTGGGCGTC
>JAODMM010000061.1 GCA_025465015.1 Cryobacterium sp.
TGTGCTCCACGACGAGCACCGTGTTGCCCTTGTCGCGCAGCTGCAGCAGCAGGTTGTTCATCCGCTGGATGTCGTGGGGGTGCAGCCCGATCGTCGGCTCGTCGAAGACGTAGGTGACGTCGGTGAGTGAGGAGCCGAGGTGGCGGATCATCTTGATGCGCTGGGATTCGCCACCGGACAGTGTGCCCGAAGGGCGATCGAGGGAGAGATAGCCGAGCCCGATCTCTACGAATGAATCGAGCGTGCGTTGCAAAGAAGCGAGCAGCGGAGCTACCGAGGGGTCGTTGAAGGATCCCAACCACTCAGCCAGGTCGCTGATCTGCAAAGCGCAGGCGTCTGCGATGCTGATTCCCTTGATCTTGGATGACCGGGCCGCCTCCGACAGCCGGGTTCCCCCGCACTCGGGGCACGTCGTGAACGTCACCGCACGCTCAACGAAGGCTCGGATGTGGGGTTGCAACGAGTCGACGTCTTTGGAGAGCATCGACTTCTGAATCTTCGGGATCAGACCCTCGTAGGTGAGGTTTATGCCCTCCACCTTGATCTTGGTGGGCTCTTTGCGCAGCAGATCGTGGAGCTCCCGCTTCGTGAAGGTACGGATTGGCTTGTCCGGATCGAAGTAGCCGCTGCTGGTGAAGATGCGGCCGAACCAACCGTCCATGCTGTAGCCCGGAATGGTGAGCGCACCCTCGTTGAGGGACTTGCTGTCGTCGTACAACGCCGACACGTCGATGTCTGTGACGGAGCCTCGGCCCTCGCAGCGCAAACACATTCCGCCGGTGATACTGAAGCTGCGACGCGCTTTAACGACCTGTCCGCTGCGCTCCATGGAGACGGCACCTGCTCCGCTGATGGAGGCGACATTGAACGAATACGCCTGCGGCGAGCCGATGTGCGGTGAACCGAGTCGGCTGAAGAGGATGCGGAGCAACGCGTTCACGTCGGTGGCCGTTCCGACCGTGGAGCGCACATTCGCCCCCATCCGCTCCTGGTCGATGATGATCACGGTCGTCAGCCCGTCGAGCTCGTCAACGTCAGGGCGCGTCAGTGTCGGCATGAACCCCTGCACGATGGCGCTGTACGTCTCGTTGATCATCCGCTGCGACTCCGCGGCGATCGTGTTGAAAACCAGCGAGCTCTTGCCTGAACCGGAGACACCGGTGAATACCGTCAGTCGTCGCTTCGGGATCTCGAGATGAACGTCTTTGAGGTTGTTCTCGCGCGCACCGTGCACGCGGATCAGATCGTGCCGGTCGGCAACGTGCAGGTCAGGGGCCGGGGTGTCGGTTCTCGGGGCGGTACCCATTGTGTCTCCATCTCCTGCACCCAACGACCGTGGCCGGTACATCTTAACCGCGCTTGTCGTGAAGGCGCTGCGGGATGGCGGTCAAGTGCGGCCGCGGCGGCCGCCATTGGCCTGGTCGGCGGCCGCCGCCTGTCAACCGGGTGCTCTCAAGTCCGCGTGTGGCCGTGCCCGCATAGAGAAGCGGCGCACGTCGGACAGGCGGCGCTTCAGACCGGCAGTTAGGCAGCGACCTCGAGGGAAAGAACGCGACGCTGAAGTGCCTCAAGGAGAAGGGGAAGCTGATCGGCAGGAGCGTCCGGAGCCTCGGGATGCCACTGCACGCCCGTGATGGGCGCAGTAACATGCTCGACAGCCTCAACGAGCCCGTCAGGGGCGAACGCGGCAACGAGGAGATCCTCGCCGATCGGGCCGACGCTCTGGTGGTGGGCGCTCTGAACCAGCACGCTCGAACCGCCAAGGCTGCCGGCAAGGCCGGTTCCTGGCACGAGGTCCACTTCGTGCGCGGTAAGAATCTGATCGATGGGGACGTCCGGCGTGCGATGGAGCCCGTCGTCACCGATGTGCTGGATGATACTCCCCCCCAGGGCGACGTTGACAATCTGCATGCCGCGGCAGATCCCGAGCAGCGGAGTCAGTCGCGTCAGGGCGCGGCGCACGAGAGCGATCTGCCCCGCATCCGCTCCCTCGTAGTGCCGGGTCTCCCCTTCGTAGCCCCGCTCGCCGCCGTAGAAACGTGGCGTGATGTCCTCACCCCCGACGATGACGATCGCGTCGGCATCATCCGTTGCCGCAAGAAGTTCCGGTGTGCTGACGTCTGCGGCCGCATGTCGGGTGACCCTCCACCCACCGTCGCGGCCGTCGTCGAGCACCCGGGCAATCAGGGTCTGCACCTTGGCGTGGTACACGGGCTGGTCGGGCCGCGAGGCGGTGACCTCGACGACGGCGAGGTGCAGGGCGCCATCCGTTGAAGTCATGGTTACCTCCGCTTCCGTCATTGTCGGATTCCCAGTCTGAGTTTCGCGCGCCGATCTCGCGAGTGCGCGTGTAACAGACCGCAACAGAAGAAAGAGTGGCTCGCTGGGTTGACGGTGGCCGAACCTTCGTAGACTTAGTCGAAACGCGGCCTCTAGGCTCGGCTGCAGAACTGACCTCAGAAAGCAGGCCAATGCGGGCACGGTGGACGATCGGAGTAGGTTTCCTCGCGGGTTCCCTTGCCCTCGGAATCCCCAACGCGGCACAGGCGGCGGACCCTGTGGACTTCGCGTCGAGCCACATCTCAGACGAGACCGGCCTGCTCGGGAACCGAGTAGAGGAGGTCGCTGCGGCCCTCGACAAGCTCTTCGCTGAGACGGGCACCGACCTTTTCGTCGCGTATGTCGACAGCTTCACGGGCGTTTCGAACCGTGAGGAATGGGCGGACCAGACCGCGGACATCAACGGCATGGGAACCGACGACGTGCTGTTGGCGGTGGCGACCGGTGATCATGAGTACCAGCTCTCCGTGGCCCCGGGCTATACGCTGAGCGACGCCCAGTTGCGCGAGGTCGAGACGGTCGCCGTCGAGCCGGCGCTCCGGCAGAACGACTGGGCCGGTGCCGCAATCGGCGCGGCGGAAGGCCTGAGTGCGAGCATCCGCGGCGAACCGGTGACGTCGCCTGACATCGTTCCCGGGAGCGCCAGCCCGGGGAGCAGCGGCGGCGGCAGTCTGCTCGGTTTCATCCTGCTGGCTGCGCTCGTGCTCGTGATTGTTCTGTTCCTCGTCTTGCGGCGGCGCCGCAAGGCTCCGGCACCGCACCTGCCCGGAGAGCCGGGTCCCGGACCTGTCGCGGAGTTGGAGCCGGTTTCACGACTCAAGCAGCGCGCGGGCAGCGCTCTCGTGCAGACCGACGACGCCGTCAAAACGAGCGAGCAGGAGCTCGGCTTCGCAATCGCCCAATACGGCGAGGAGTCCACAGGCGAGTTCCGAGCCGCCCTCGCTACGGCGAAAGACGAGCTCACCCGGGCATTCACGCTGCAACAGAAACTCGACGACGCCGAGCCGGACAGCGAACAGACACAGCGCGACTGGTTCGAGGAGATCATCGAGCTCTGTGAGAGCGCGAACGCCGCGCTCGATGAACAAGCGGCGGCTTTTGACCAACTCAGAGCCCTGGAGAAACGCGCCCCGGAGGCTGTGTCGACGATCACCGCGGAGGCCGCAGCCGCGAACGCCCGCCTCGCCCAGACCGAAGCGCGCCTGGCGGGGCTGACCGCCGCGTACACCGACGCCACCATCGCCACCGTCGCAGACAACACCACGCAGGCCAGGGACCGGATCGCCTTCGCCGACGCGGCGCTCGCCGAGGCGACAACTGACATCGCTCGGGGGGATGCTGGCTCGGCAGCCGTGGCTATCCGGGCCGCGGAGGAAGCCGTCGACCAGGCGACCCTGCTCCTCAGCGCCGTCGACCGTCTGGGAGACGACCTTCTGAAAGCCAGCCAGATCCTCGACTCTCGGATCGCGGACCTGGAAACCGACCTCATCACGGCGAGTGGCCTCTCCTCGTCGGGGGCACCGTCAGCGCAGCTCCCCCAGGTGATTCAGGCCACCCAGCAGGTCCTCGCAAGCACCAGGAACGCCCGTTCGGCGGGCAGGACGAATCCCCTCGAGCTACTGCAGCGACTGGAAGCAGCCAACACACACATGGACGCCGCGCTGGATGGAGTGCGGGACGCCCAGCTGCAAGCGCAACGCTCCCGGGACATGCTCGGGCAGACTCTGCTGTCAGCGCGAAGCCGTGTCTCTGCCGCGGCTGATTTCATCACCGCCCGTCGCGGAGCCGTGGGCCCGGAGGCTCGCACCCGACTCGCGGAAGCGGATCGCCTCATCGCGCAGGCGGAATCCCAGGACCACGTGGACCCGGCGACCGCGCTCGCTTCAGCCACCCGGGCCAACTCGTTGGCGGCGGATGCCATCACGCTGGCACAACGAGATGTCGACGGGTTCTCGGCGCCGAATCAGGACGACCTCGGGGGTCTGTTCGCAGGCTCGTCCCGTCGAGGCGGAAGCGGAACCATGGGCGCCATCCTCGGTGGCATCTTGATCGATCAGGTGCTGACCGGCGGCGGATCCCGCTCCGGAGGAGGGATGTTCGGCGGCGGCATGTTCGGTGGTGGAACAGGCGGCGGCGGCCGACGCGGCGGCGGCGGGTCCTTCGGCGGGGGTGGCGGCGGTTTCCGCAGTCCCGGGAGCTTCGGAGGCGGGGGGACACGCGGTCGCCGAGGCGGCGGGGGCCGCTTCTGAACGTTGCCCACCCGCGTCCGTCCGACGCACCGACACGACCACCACCACCCGCAGGGACCACGACCACGTAACACTCGGCGCTCCACAACACCACCCGGAAACCTCGAAAGGGCACTTCACATGACGAAACAGTCGATCTTCGGCCGCATCACCCAGCTGGCGAAGGCCAACATCAACGCCATCCTCGACTCAGCCGAGGACCCGAAGCTGATGCTCGATCAGATGGTGCGTGACTATACAAACAGCATCGCCGACGCCGAGAGCGCGATCGCCGAGACGATCGGCAACCTGCGACTTCTCGAGGATGACTATCGCGAAGACCTCGACGCCGCCGCCGAATGGGGCAACAAGGCTTTGGCTGCAAGCCGCAAAGGTGATGAACTCCGGGCCGCCGGAAACAGCACCGATGCCGACAAGTTCGATAATCTCGCCAAAGTCGCTCTCGGACGACAGCTGCAGTCAGAGAATGAAGCCAAGGCGGCCGAGCCGCAGATCACGTCGCAAACGGCAGTGGTCGAGCAGTTGAAGAACGGCCTCAATGCCATGAAGCAGAAGCTGAACCAGCTCGCCTCCAAGCGCGACGAGCTGATTGCCCGCGCGAAGACGGCGCAGGCCCAGTCACAGGTCATGGACGCGGTGAAGAGCATCGACATCATGGACCCGACGAGCGAGGTCAGCCGCTTCGAAGACAAAATCCGCCGCGAGGAGGCACGGGTACGCGGCGCCAGCGAGCTCGCCGCATCGAGCCTCGACGCCCAGTTCGAGAGTCTGGAGAACATCGGGGAGCTGACCGAGGTCGACGCCCGCCTCGCTGCACTGAAAGCCGGATCCGCTTCCGCGCTCGAACAGTGAAATCACGCGACGGGATGCCTTCCGAGCCTTCCACCTTCATCGTCGTACCGCAGTGGCAGGGTTCCGTCTCCCCGCGCGCGATGCGCCTGAGCGACGGGGCCGAGGCCATTCGGGGTGACCTGCCGGGCTCCCGCACCCGTACGGTGGAGGTGCCCGCGGAAGCGGGAGACGCGATGGAAACCGGGATCAACCGGTTCTCAAGCCTGCGCCTCGTCCGCCAGCGCATGGACACCGCCCTGCACGACGCCTCCGGAATCCCGCTCACGATTGGGGGCGACTGTGGCGTTTCGCTTGCCGCGGTGGAGAACGCCGCCCGAAGACATCCGGGGGATCTGGCCCTCGTGTGGTTCGACGCGCACCCCGATCTCCACGACCCCGGATCCTCACCATCGGGCGGTTTCAGCGGCATGGTCCTGCGAGCCATCATGGGCGACGGGATCGACGGACTGCACCTCCAAGGGGACGCTGTGGTACCCGCCGCGCGGGTGGTGCTCGCCGGCGTGCGTGACATCGAGGAGCCCGAGGCAGAACTGATCACCCAGCGCGGTATCGCCAACGTGCCGGTGGACGGTGTGGAATCCAGGGCAACGCTGACCGACGCAGTTCGGGCGACGGGGTCCGCCCACGTGTACCTGCACATCGACCTCGACGTCCTCGATCCGTCGGCGCTCACCGGACTGGCCAACCCGCTGCCGTTCGGGGCCAGCGTCGAAGCTCTCACCGGAGCGATCACCGCTCTCCGCTCAGAGTTCACGCTCGCGGGCGCCACCCTCGCCGGTTTCGCCCCCGCCTCTGCCGACGCTGCTGACACGGATCTGCCCAGCATCCTGCGCATCCTCGGCGCCCTCACGAAATGACCGATACACCGTGACCGCGCCGTCGAGGATTGTGACCGAACAGCGCGGGCACGTCTTTCTGATCGGACTGAACCGACCCGAGAAGCGCAACGCCGCAGACTTCGCCCTTCTCGAGCAACTCGCCCTCGCCTACGGAACATTCGAGCGGGATCCGGAAGCGCGGGCGGCGCTGGTCTATGCCGTCGGGGACCACTTCACCGGGGGGCTCGACCTCGGCGACATCGGCGGGAGGCTCGGAACAGAGGGCCTACACTTCGTGCCGCAGGGCGGAATCAACCCGTGGCAGCTCAGCGGCGAAACGCTCACGAAGCCCGTCGTCATTGCGGTGCAGGGAACCTGCCTGACCCTCGGGATCGAACTGATTCTCGCCAGTGACGTAGCGATCGCCGCCGAATCGACCTCCTTCGGGCAGATCGAGGTGGCCCGGGGTATCCTGCCCTTCGGCGGCGCTACCATCCGCTTCCCTCGCGCGGTCGGCTGGGGAAACGCGATGCGCTGGATCCTCACCGGCGACTCGTTCGACGCGGCCGAGGCGTACCGCATCGGTTTGGTCCAGGAAGTCGTGCCCGACGGAAGTCAGTTTGAGCGCGGCCTGGCCCTGGCGGAACGGATCGCCGCGCAGGCACCCCTCGCCGTGCGGGCCGCACTGTCCAGCGCCCGCACCGCTGTCCGTGAGGGCGACGCAGTCGCTGCCGCAGAACTGCAACCCGCGCTGACCCGTCTGGCCCGGACCGACGACGCACGGATCGGAATGGAATCGTTCCTCAGCCGCCGCCCGGCCACCTTCCTCGGTCGCTAACGGTACGGCGGTAGGCTGCGAGCTAGGGGACCGAAGCGAAGCGACTGGAGCAACCCATGACTTCACGAACCTACGATGTGATCGTGATCGGCGCAGGTGCCGTGGGAGAGAACGTCGCTGACCGTACCGTTCAGGGCGGGCTCACGACGGTGATCGTGGAGGCCGAACTCGTGGGCGGGGAGTGTTCCTACTGGGCGTGCATGCCGTCCAAGGCGCTGCTTCGAAGCGGATCCGCCCTCGCCGCCGCCCGCCGCGTTCCTGGGGCTGCCGAGGCGGTGACCGGTGATCTCGACGTCGAGGCTGTCCTCCGCCGGCGGGACACCATAGTTCACAACTGGTCAGACCAAAGCCAGGTGGACTGGTTGAAGAAGACCGGCATCGACCTGGTCCGGGGGCATGCCCGAATCACGGCGGCGTGCGAAGTGACGGTGACCGCTGCAGACGGCACAACGACCGTGCTCACCGCCGCGCACGCAGTGGTCATCAGCACCGGGTCGGCGTCCATACTGCCCGACATCCCCGGCATCGAAACGGTGGATGCGTGGACCAGCCGCGAGGCCACGGCGGCGAAGCAGGTACCCGAAAGCCTGGCCATCATCGGTGGCGGCGTAACCGCCCTGGAAATGGCTTCCGCGTTCACCTCACTCGGTTCGGCCGTCACGGTGCTCGCCCGAAGCGGCCTGCTGAGCGGTCAGGAGCCGTTCGCGGGCGAACTGGTCGGGGAGGCGCTGCAGGCAGCCGGGGCGAGAGTGCTGACAGGAGTTACTCCGGTGAGCGTCACCCGTGACGGCAGCGGAAGCGTGCAGCTCACCCTCCCCACCGGGGAGATGGTGACCAGTGCCGAGGTCCTGGTTGCAACGGGCAGGGTCCCGCGCACAACCGATCTTGGTCTCGAGGTTATCGGCCTCCGCGATGGGGACTGGCTCACAGTCGATGACACCCTTCTCGTTCAGGATGATTCCTCCGACCTCACTGGACAATGGCTGTACGCGACCGGCGATGTCAACCACCGGGCGCTCCTCACCCATCAGGGCAAGTACCAGGCGCGCGCTGCCGGCGATGCCATCGTCGCCCGCGCCGCCGGGCGACCGGTGGATGATTCCCCGTGGGGCGCTCACGCCGCCACGGCCGACCACGCGGTGGTGCCCCAGGTGACCTTCACCGACCCGGAGGTGGCTTCGGTAGGGCTCACAACGGCTGCCGCACGCAAGGCAGGCCATCGCATCCGTGTCGTGGAGTATGACCTCAGCTGGCTGGCGGGCGCCACCGAGCAAGCGGATGATTACACTGGCCGGGCACTGGCCGTGATCGACCTCGACCGGGAAGTGCTTCTCGGCGCGACCTTTGTGGGACAGGACGTCGCGGAACTCCTGCACTCGGCCACGATCGCGATCGTCGGTGAAGTGCCGATCGCTCGGCTCTGGCACGCTGTTCCCAGCTACCCCACGCTCAGCGAGGTGTGGCTGCGCCTGCTGGAGGAGTACGGGCGCCCTGGCGAGGTCGTACGCTGAGACGATGCGGCGCATCTTCTTCGACTCCCCCGTGAGCCGGGCCGGCTATCTCTATGCCACCGCTGTCGGGATGATCTGGGGTGCGATCTGGAGCACCGGGCGGGTGGAACGGCGCGACGGTCTCGTCGTCTTCCGCGGAATGCCAACCTGGACCTTCGGGCGCGGTGGCTCCTGCGTCGGTGGCTGCTATCTCACCGACAAGAATGTGTCGGCTGGCGTGCTGGAGCATGAGGCGGTGCACAAGCGCCAGTGGCAGCGGTATGGCATGGTCTTCCCGCTGCTCTACCTGATCGCCGGACGCAACCCGCTGAAAAACAAGTTCGAGATTGAGGCCGGGCTCGAAAAAGGCGGCTACATCCGCTAATCATGGGCTCCCGCCCGGCACGACTCTCCGGTGGGACGAGCGCGGCTGGCCCTCTGGACCAGCCGCGCTCGTGTGTGGTTCCTTCTACTCGGCGACGCCGACGTATTCGGCAGCCTCGTTCGCCGACGTGGTCGCGGAGGACAGTGCCGCACGCAGCGCAAGTCCGAGCGACGCGTCGACATGCGTCCAGTACTGGATGGCGCGGTCTCGGATCCCGGCGTCCTTGACTCCCCCGACAGCGCCGGTGATGGTCTCGAGGAAGCGAGCCTTAGCCGCATCGTCGTATACCTCGCGGTAGAGCGTTCCGGCCTGGCCGAAGTCACTGTCTTCGGAGTGGAGCGTCGCGGCGGCGCGCACAAGCTCGCCGTCACTCTCCCAGCTGCCCGCGCCGGCAGCCTGAGCGTCGGCGGCAGGGCCGCCGACCGAGTTCGGCGCGTAGACGGGCGTCGAGGCGGAGTTGAACGAGTGCCGGGCAGAACCGTCCTGCGAGTAGTTGTGAACCGGGGACTTCGGTGCGTTCACGGGCAGCTGGTTGTAATTCGTGCCGACGCGGTAGCGCTGCGCATCGGGGTAGGAGAACACACGCGCCATCAGCATCTTGTCAGGACTGATGTCAATGCCCGGGACGGTGTTCGCCGGCGAGAAGGCCGCCTGCTCGATCTCGGCGAAGAAGTTCTCCGGGTTGCGGTTAAGCGTGTGCGTTCCAACCTTCACCAGGGGGTAGTCGGCGTGCGGCCAGACCTTGGTGAGGTCGAACGGATTGAACCGGTAGGTTTTCGCGTCCTCGTACGGCATGATCTGCACGTGAACGTCCCAGGACGGGAAGTCACCGGCATTGATCGCCTCGTACAGGTCGCGGCGGTAGTAGTCCGCGTCTGCCCCGGCGATAAGCTCGGCCTCCGCGCCCTCGATCTCGACGTTGCCCTGATTCGAGGTGAAGTGGTACTTCACCCAGAAGCGCTCTCCCGCGGCGTTTATCCACTGGTAGGTGTGCGAACCGAACCCGGGCATCTCCCGCCAGGAGCGGGGCAGACCGCGATCGCCCATGAGGTAGGTGACCTGATGAGCCGACTCCGGGGAGAGGGTCCAGAAGTCCCACTGCATGTCGGCGTCGCGAAGGCCCGAGCCGGGAAGCCGCTTCTGCGAATGGATGAAGTCGGGGAACTTGATACCGTCGCGGATGAAGAAGACAGGCGTGTTGTTACCCACGATGTCGTAGTTGCCCTCGGTCGTGTAGAACTTCACCGAGAAGCCGCGCACGTCCCGCCAGGTGTCCGGTGAACCTTGCTCACCGGCCACACTCGAGAACCGCTGCAGTGTCTCAGTTGTCGCGCCCGGCTGGAAGACGGCGGCCCGCGTGTACCGGGAGACATCCTCGGTCACCACGAAGCTACCGAAGGCGCCGCCGCCTTTGGCGTGAACGATGCGCTCCGGGATGCGCTCCCGATTGAACTGCGCCAGCTTCTCCACCAGGTACCGGTCGTGCAGGGCGGTGACGCCGTCACGCCCGGCGGTGAGGGAGTGTGAGTCGCTGGGAACCGGGGTCCCGGTCTGTGTAGTGGTGGGCTCGCTGATGGTGATGCTCCTCATAATTTTCGGTTGCGGATGCCCCGGTCGGGGACCCGTGGGTACAGAAGTCGTGTCGGTTCAGGCGGCTGCCTCGGCCTGGCATGCGGCGCAGAGACCCCAGAAGGTGACCTCCGCGGAGTGCACCGCGAAGCCCGAGTCGTCGGAAGGCAGGAGGCAAGGTGCCTCGCCGATGGCGCAGTCGATGTCCTGAACCGAGTGGCATCCGCTGCAGACGGCGTGATGATGATTGTCCCCGACCCTGCGCTCGAACCGCGCCGGGAACCCAGCGGGCTCGATGCGTCGCACCAGACCCGCCTCCGTCAGCGCGGCCAGGACACCGTAGACGGCCTGAAGTGAGGTTCCCGGCAGGTCATGGCGAACAGCGGCGAAGACGGACTCCGCGCCGGAATGGGGCAGGTCGGCGAGCGCACGCATCACGGCCACGCGCGGGGAGGTCACTTTGAGTCCCGCTGCCCGAATCGCGCCGTCGAGTTCTGCCTGCTCAGGCAGTCGGGCGAGAGTGTGTCCGGTCATGCACCCAATCTAGCAGTTGTTTTGAATGATTCAAAACAACCACGGAGCGCTCGGCGACTGCGGGCCGCGCAGGAGTCCCGGGTCAGAATGTCCCGCTCAGGCACAGCACGCGTCCTCAGACAGATGCCGGGTCCTGCGGCGCTCGGAGCTGCCAGCGCAGGCGGCGCTCAAGCTGGGCGCCCAGAGCGAACAGCGTGGCCTCCCCACCCGGACGGCCGATCAGCTGCACCCCCATCGGCAGGCCTTCAGTCGTCTGGTGAACGGGAAGCACGATCGCCGGCAGCCCCGCCACATTGACCATCGACGTATACGGGGTGTACTTCACCTGCTGCTCGAAGTTGCGCTCACCATCAACCTGGTCGTACCAGCCGACCGGGCGGGGAGTAAGCGCGAGGGCCGGGGTGAGCACCGCGTCGAACCGGGAAAGTTGGCGGATGAATGAGCGCTCGTATGCGGTGAGCACAGCGAGCGCCCGTGCCAGCTCCAGCGCGGGGATGGCCTGGCCGCGACGGAGAAGCCAACGTGAGAGCGGTTCCAGCAACTGCTCCTGCTCGGGACCGTCCACCGGAATGGTTGCCGCGCCGACCTGCCAGAGTACCCGGAATGCGGGGGCATAGCCGGCGTCGGGCTGAAGCGCCGTCTCCTCGAGCCCGTGGCCGAGGGCAGCCAGCTCGGTCGTGGCAAGCTGAAGGGCGGCGAGCGCCGCTGGGTCAAGCTGGATATCGACGTCCTGGTCCCACGCCGATGTCGTCATCACACCCACCTGGAATCGCCCTTCCCCGCGGACCGCGGAAGCAAGCATCGGCCCGTCTCCGCCCGGCGCACGCACGGCGAAGTGGTGGTCGGGACGATTTCCTCGCGGTGAGATCATCGCGTCAAGGAGCAATGCCGCATCCGCCACCGTGCGCGCCAGCGGACCTGCCACGCCCAGACCACCCAGCCGTTCGATCCCGGACGCAGAGGGAACTCTCCCGCGCGACGGCTTGAGGCCCACGAGCCCACAGGCGGCAGCGGGAATGCGAATGGACCCTCCGCCATCCGAGCCTGGAGCGAACGGCAGCATGCGCGCCGCCACGGCCACGGCCGCACCACCGCTCGATCCGCCGGCACCGAGCGCGAGGTTCCAGGGGTTGCGTGCAGGCGGCCCGGCGAGGCTCTCCGTGTAGGAGGCGAGGCCAAATTCAGGCGTGTTCGTCTTGCCCAGGCTCACCGCACCCGCGTCATCGAGGTCGTGAACGAGGTCATCCGACACGTCGGGAACGAAGCCGGCCATCGCCCGTGATCCGAACCCGGTGGGAACGCCGGCCCGGAGTTGCAGGTCCTTGTCTGCCGACGGCAGCCCCCAGAGCGGAGCGATCCGGGGCACAACCTCCTCGACGTGACGGGCGCGAGCGAGAGCCGCGTCGGCGGTGACTGTGACGAAAGCGCCGAGAGCCGGGTTGAACGCGTCGATGCGGGCGAGGTAGTGACCGGTCAGCTCAGACGGGCTGACCTCTCCCCGCTGCAAGGCCTGCCACTGATCGAGCGCGGTCAGTTCGTGCAGTTGGGTCATGGGACGAGCCTAGTTCCGAGACCCAACCCGTCGTCCCACTGGCGGTGCGACGGCAGCAGCGGGAGTGCCGCGCATCCCGCGCGCGTCGTGACCGTCGGCGACCTCGCTACCGCCTCGGCTGGGTGGGGTTTGTCGGGTCGCCGTGCGAGGGTGGGTTGATTTTCGGGCCCGTGGTCGCGGGAGTCACGCTGGGCTCATGCCTGCCCTGGCTGACTTCGGGTAACTCGTCCGGAATCGTTCCGCCAGGTTCTGCGCCACGGCCCAGGGCATTGAGGCGGTGCTCCAGGACCTGAACCACGGGCAGCCGATTGCCGTGCTCCCGTTCGTAGCTCAGGAGGGCGCTCACTCCCTGCCCGTCGAGCGAGTGGATCCGGGTCGCCAACATGCCGACAGGAATGTGGTCGTAGTCGGGCAGAGGGAGTTCGTCATGCCTCGGTGCGTCGTTCACGTGTCCTCCAGCGGTCGTTGACGCCGGTCACCGGGCTCACGTGAGATGCGGACCCCGGGGGCCGACTGCGGGTGGTTCTTCCACGCTAACAGCGCCTTCCGGGAAACGTAAGGGCTGCAGCACTGCCCGCTCGGACCGGCTTACTTCAAGCTCTTCTGCATCAGGACGGTGCCGAGCCAGCGCTCGAATTTGAAACCAACCTTGCCCATCCGGCCGATCTCCTCGAACCCGAAATCGCCGTGAAGCTTGATCGACGCATCCGCTCCCTGGTCGGCGATCACGGCGATGATCTCCTTGAGACCCGCCGCCCTGGAACGCTCGATGAGCTCCGCGAGGAGCACCCGGCCAAGGCCCTTTCCTGTCGACGCTGCCCCGAGGTAGATGGAGTTCTCCACCGTGAACCGGTAGGCCTTCTTCTGTTTCCACGGGGAGACGAGGGCGTAGCCGAGGATCTGGCCGCGAGGTGACTCGGCCACGATGAAGGGCATCTTGAGCCGTTCGAGGTAGGCGAACTTATCCCGCCATTCGTTCAGGGTCATCGCATCCTCGTCGAACGTGACCGTGCTGTTCGCGACGTAGTAGTTGTAAATCTCCCGAATGTAGGGAAGATCGGCTTCTCTCACGTCCCTCAACGCGTACTCGAACTGCGCTTCCGGCGCGGAGGCCGTCCGCAGGTGCCGTGGCAGCGTTCGACGCTGCTGGTATTCCTCCTCAAGCACCGTGCCTGTCCTTTCGTCGCTACAAGGTTACCCGAGCGACCAGTCCACCGGCTGTGCCCCCTGCGCCGCCAACAACTCGTTCGCCCGGCTGAAGGGACGAGACCCGAAGAAACCCCGGCGAGCGGACAACGGGCTCGGATGCGCCGATTCGATCACCGGCGTGTCCCCGAGAAGCGGTCGAAGCGCCGCGGCGTCCCTCCCCCACAAGATCGCGACGAGCGGCTGTTGCCGGGCGACCAACGACCGGATGGCGTGGTCGGTCACCGCCTCCCAACCGTGGCGCCGGTGCGATCCCGCCACTCCCGGTTGCACACTCAGCACCCTGTTGAGAAGCATGACGCCGTTGCCGGCCCAACGGCTCAGGTCGCCGTGGGCAGGCACCGCAACCCCGAGGTCGTCGCGAAGTTCGCGGTAGATGTTCGCAAGGCTCCGGGGAAGTGGGCGCACGTCTTCATCGACGGCGAAGGCGAGACCGATCGGATGCCCCGGCGTGGGGTAGGGGTCCTGGCCGACGACGAGCACCCTCACATCCGCCGGAGGGTAGCGGAATGCGCGCAGGAGGTTCATCCCGCTGGGCTGGAAGGCACGTCCGGCGACGACCTCGTCGTGAAGGAAATCCTCCACCTGGGACAACTGCGCAGCCACCGCCGAGAGCTCCGCCGCCCAATCGTCGTGCACGGCACCGAGGATGGGCGCACCCCCTGTGTCGCCGACGCGCTCAAGCCCCGAACGTACCACCGGGCACTCCACTACCTAAGAGGTCGACCCCGGTTGCGGCGACGGGTCTAGACAGGCGCGCCCTCGTCGTCGCCTCCCCGGTGAACGGCCCGTACACCCGCGAATCATTCGTGAGGGTCCAGCCTCCGCCAATCAGGTGCACACTCATGCAGCGAGCCTAGCTCGGGCGCCGCGGGTGGGCGCGCGAACTCGATCGGGCGCCCGAGGATGACGTCGTAAGCGCAGAAACGGCTCCTACTGTCCGCGCGGGAGCAGCGCCCCCCTCGCGACCCGGCTGGGTGCTGCCTGGGCGACGGGTTTGATCGTGATGAGGTCGAGGTTCACGTGCGCGGGGCGCTCGACGCTGGCGACGATGGTGTCAGCGACGTCCTCGGCGGTGAGGGGATCGGGAACACCCTCGTACACGGCGAACGCCTTCTGCGCGTCCCCACGGAATCGCACCAACCCGAATTCGTCGGTCTTCACCATTCCGGGAGCCACTTCGATCACGCGAATGGGCTCGCCGTTGAGTTCGAGGCGGAGGACCTCCATCATCGCGTGCGCGGCGAACTTGGCCGCGTTGTATCCTCCGCCGCCGACGTACGCGACATGGCCGGCGATCGAGGTGACGGTGACGATATCCGCCGAACCCCCGCCCGCACGGATGGTGTCCCGCATCAGCGGCAGAAGCGCACTCGTCACGCGCTTCACAGCGAGCACGTTGATCTCGAACATCCAGGCCCAGTCGTCGATGCTCGACGATTCAACCGAGTCGAGCCCCAGCGCGCCACCGGCGTTGTTGATCAGGGCATGCACGGGGCCGGTGGAGGCAAGATGGTCACGTAGGGCATCGACATCGTCCTGGAGGGTGAGGTCGGCGGCGAAGACATCCGCTCCCGTTTCCGCAGCGAGCGCAGCGAGGCGGTCTTCCCGGCGGGCGACTCCGACGACGTCCCAGCCGCGCTCCCGGAACAGACGCACCGTGGCCGCACCGATCCCCGAACTCGCACCCGTCACAACGACTCTTCGCGTTCCCGTACCCATTGCTCCATTCTGCCGGGAGAATAGGTTCGATGAGCGATCCAGGAACCGTCACCTCCCCGACCGCCAAACGGCGGGTCCCGCTCTGGGACAACGCCCGCTGGCTCGCGATCACCCTCGTCGTCGTCGGGCACTCCATCCTGAAGCTGATCTCCGAATCGGATGCCGCCTACGCGGTGTACCTGTTCATCTACGCATTCCACGTTCCGGTCTTCGTCGCCGTGAGCGGCTACTTCGCCAAGGCCGGCCCCCCCGGTGCCCGGCAACTACAGCGGCTGCTGACCGACATCATCTTCCCGTACCTGATATTCGAAACGATCTGGACGGTGGTCCGGTGGCTTCTGGGCGGGAGATTCTGGCTCGACTACGCCAGCGCCTCCTGGACCCTCTGGTTCCTGCTCGCGCTCGCCGCCTGGCGCGTGGCGTTGCCCTACCTGGCACTCATCCGCTATCCGCTCGTCGCGAGCATCATCATCTCCGTCGGCGCGGGCTACATCGGATCCGTAGACAGCACATTCGCGCTCTCGCGCACGCTGGGCCTCCTGCCCTTCTTCGTGTTCGGCTGGAAGCTGCGGCAGTGGCGCCTCACCGGGCGCTGGCTGACGCTCGGTGCCCACACCGTCTGGCGTTGGCGAGCCGGTGCGCTGGGACTGTTCGTCATACTGGCCGGGATCGTAGTTACGAACATCGGCACATTGCGCGCCCTGAAGATCCGCCGGTTCCTGCTGTACAACGAGGCCTATCCAGAGTTCGGCTACGACCAGATCTGGGCGGGAGGCATCCGGCTGGGGCTGATCCTTCTCGCCTTTGCGCTCACAGTCGCCTTCCTTCTTCTGGTCCCCCGGCGTCGCACACGCTTCACCGCCCTGGGCGCGGCAACGATGTACATTTACCTGCTGCATAGTTTCGTGCTCTACCCGCTCCGGGAAACCGGGGTCCTCGACGGCCCCCAGCCCGGCTGGGTATTGCCGGCACTTGTCCTCGGCAGTGTTCTCGTCGCGATGGTGCTGTCGCTGCCACTCGTGCGCAGAGTGATCCGGCCGCTCGTGGAACCTAGGGCGCCATGGCTGTTCCGCCCGCAGCACACCACGGCGGCCGGCACCCCGGTGCCCGGCGAACCTTCATGACGCCGTGTTGCGGGGTCCGTTGCCAGGCGTAGGCCCCCTCCATAGGCTCACCACAGAGCGACGGAGCCGCCGCGCTCGCTCGGAACCATCTACAGGAGACAAGCCATGAGCGACAACGCCGCGTCCTGGAAGTTCGAAACCAAGCAGGTTCACTCGGGCGCACGTCCCGACCCGACCACCAATGCGAGAGCAACACCGATCTACCAGACCACCTCGTACGTCTTCAACAATGCCGAGCACGCGCAGAACCTGTTCGCATTGGCGGAGTTCGGTAACATCTACACCCGCATCCAGAACCCGACCCAGGCCGTCGTCGAGGAGCGCCTCGCGGCGCTTGAAGGCGGAACCGGTGCACTGCTGCTGGCATCGGGCCAGTCGGCTTCCACCTTCGCCGTGCTGAACATCGCCCAGGCCGGGGACCACATCGTGTCGTCCAGCTCGATCTACGGCGGCACCTACAACCTCTTCAAGTACACGCTCGCCAAGCTCGGCATCGAAACGACCTTCGTCGAGAACCAGGACGACGCAGAGGAGTGGCGCCGCGCCCTCCGACCGAACACAAAACTGTTCTTCGCGGAGACGATCGGCAATCCGCGGATCAACGTGCTCGACATCGCGCTGGTCGCCGGTGTCGCCCACGGCGGCGGCGTCCCCCTCATCGTCGACAACACCATCGCGACCCCGTACCTGATCCGCCCGTTCGAGCATGGCGCAGACATCATCGTGCACTCGGCCACGAAGTTCCTCGGCGGCCACGGCACAGTCATCGGCGGGGTCATCGTCGACGGCGGCACTTTCGAGTGGTCGAAGAATGTTGAGAAGTTCCCGGGACTTACCGAGCCTGACCCCTCGTACCATGGCGCTAGCTACACGGCCGCAGTCGGTGATGGGCTGGCCTACATCATCAAGGCCCGTGTCCAGCTCCTGCGCGATCTCGGTTCATCGATCGCCCCCGCGAGCGCCTGGCAGCTGATCCAGGGGATCGAAACCCTGAGCATCCGCGTGGAACGCCACGTGCAGAACGCCCAGGAAATCGCAGAGTGGTTGGAGAACCACCCCGACGTCGCCCAGGTGTTCTACTCCGGTCTCCCGACGAGCCCCTGGTACGCGGCTGCGAACAAGTACGCCCCGAAGGGCGTCGGTGCGGTGTTGTCCTTCGAGTTGAAAGGCGGGGTCGAAGCCGGGCGTGCGTTAGTGGACAACCTCGAGCTTTTCAGCCACCTCGCCAACATCGGCGATGTCCGCTCGCTGGTCATCCACCCGGCGTCGACCACCCACGCCCAGCTCACCCCCGAGCAGCAGCTGACCGCCGGCGTCACTCCCGGTCTCGTGCGCCTGTCCGTGGGCATCGAGAACGTCGAGGACCTGAAGTCAGACCTCGAAGTCGGCCTTACCGCCGCCCGCGCGGTCGTCGAGAAGTCACGCGCGAGCGCGTAACGCCCGCTCCACCCCCTGCGAATGCCCCGGCCGGCGTAACAAACCGCCGGGGCATTCGCGCTGCCGCCAGAATGGAAGCGTATGGAATGGCAATCAGCGGCAGACACAGTCCCGTCAAACTTCATCACTGAAGCGCAGGCACGCTCACTTCTGGGCAAACCGCCCGCGACCGGGGCGTGGCGGCCCGGCGACCCGGAAGGCGATCGCCGCTTCGTCGACGTCGGCGCATTGCGCTTCGAGGCGGGCGGTGCGCTCGGAAACGTCCGCATCGCATACGAGACCTGGGGCGCCTTGTCCGCCGCGTCCGACAATGCCATCCTCGTGCTGCACGCTCTCACCGGGGACAGCCACGCTACCGGCCCCGCCGGGAAGGGGCACGTCACGGAAGGGTGGTGGCGTCACATCATCGGGCCGGGGCTCGCGCTCGACACCAACCGTTGGTTCGTGGTGGCCCCGAACATGCTCGGCGGGTGTCAGGGAAGCTCCGGCCCGTCCTCGCTGGCCCCGGACGGCTCGGAGTGGGGCACTCGGTTCCCCTACCTCACCATCCGCGACCAGGTAGCGGCGCAGGCAGCGTTCACGGACCGCCTCGGGATCTCTCGCTGGGCTGCCGTGATCGGCGGGTCCATGGGCGGGATGCATGCACTGGAATGGGCGGTCGAACTTCCGCACCGGGTAGAGCGATTGGCTATCCTGGCCGCACCCCCGGTGACCACGGCAGACCAGGTCGCCCTCAACTCGGTGCAGATTGAAGCTATCCGCACCGACCCGCTGTACCGTCACGGCGACTACTACGACGCCACCGATGGCGACGGTCCCACGCGGGGCTTGGCACTGGCGCGACGGATGGCCCTGCTGAACTATCGCAGCCCGGCGGAGTTGAACACCAGATTCGAACGCAGTTGGCAGAGCCCCATCAGCCCCCTCGGCGCTGGCGGCCGCTTCGCGGTCGAGTCCTACCTCGACTTCCACGGCAACAAGTTCACCCGCCGTTTCGACGCCAACAGCTACATCACCCTTGTCGAAGCCATGAACTCACACGACGTCGGACGCGGACGCGGCGGCGTGGCCGCCGCGCTTTCCCGGGTGCACGCGCGGACGCTGGTGTTGGGGATCGACAGTGACCGCCTGTTTCCGGTGGAGGGGCAGCAGGAAATAGCCCGTCACGTCCCCGGCAACATCGACGGCGCCGACCCGGTCGTCCTTGAATCCAAGTTCGGGCATGACGGGTTCCTCATCGAGTCCGACGCGGTGGGCGCGCAGCTACGCCGCTTGCTGGGCTAGCGTCAGCTCGGCGGTTATCCTTCTGATACAACAAGAGGACACTGCTCTATGCCCATGCAACGCATCTACAAGGAGCGTGACCGGCTTCTGCGCCGCTCCGCCCGGTTGACGGGCCTTGCAGCTTCAGCTGTCGCCGTGCTCTGCATGCTCGTCCCCGGGGGGCTTCGGGCGGACGCGCTGCCGGCTGCCGTGGGGCTCGTTGCCCTGATGGCGCTGTCGCAGTATCTGCTGGGACGAAGCGGTGCACTCCGGTGGGCCGGTCTCAGCGTCGCCTTCGGCGTCGCGGCGATCCTTGTCGTGGGTTTCATGGGCGGCTCCGATGCGGGACTGAATCTCGCGCAAGAGGCTGTGATCGCCATCATCGGCGCATCGGCCACGAGTTGCGTCGCAATGGTCCTGGTCGTGAGCGTCTCTCGCGCGGTTCTGCTGGGAGCCGCCTTCGGTCTCACACTGGCCAGCGTGATCGCCGTCACGATCACCTCCGGCTCAACGTCACTGGCTGTCGTGCTGACAGCCTGTGGCTGGTTCGCATCGTTCCTGGCGGGTTGGTGGCTCGGCCAGTCGATCCCCAGAGCGATGGTGCGGATCGCCGCCATTGGCCGCGCCCACCATGCCGAACGTCATGCCAGTGAACTAGAGGCCCAGCGCAGGCAGGACGCCCGGCTACTCCACGACACCGTCCTCGCGACCCTCACGCTCCTTGCCCACTCGGGCGTGGGCGTGAGTCCCGACGCGCTTCGCCAACAGGCTGGTGACGACGCGCGACTGCTGCGCCAACTGAGGCTCGGCGGGCTGCCAATGCCCCGCCGCTCAGGCGTGTACACCCTTGAACCTGCGACGGAGTCCACGCTCGGCAACACGTTGGAATCCGTCAAGCAGCGCTTTAGCCGGATGGGATTGGAAGTGGACTGGCACGGCAGCGGGCAGGTCCTCCTGCCGACCGATGTGATCGACTCCTTCCTCCTCGCCCTCGGTGAGTGCCTGGAAAACGTGCGGCGCCACTCGGGCGTAGACAGGGCCGACGTCACCATCACCGATGATGACACCACGGTTCGCGCGATGGTGACGGACGCGGGGATCGGCTTCGATCTCGGCGGTGTGGACTCCGAGCGACTTGGGTTCGCGGAATCCGTGGTTGCCCGACTTCGCGACGTCGGCGGCAACGCCCGCCTCTTCTCCTCCCCCGGTTCAGGCACCACCGTCGTCCTTGAGGTCCCCAAATGAGCCGCGACACCATCGAGGACAGTCCCCTCCGCATCGAGACCGGGCGTGCGGGCCGCCACCGCCGGGAACAGCAGCGGCGCGAGTTCCGGGCATCGTTCCGGCGCCCGGAACGAACGGTTAACGCTGCCCGGGAGGAGCGCACAGGTCTCGGCGTGCGTCACCTGGGGGTCGGGATCCTTCTGTTGGCGTCGGTACTCGTGGTCTTCCTTCTGTGCGTTTCCTCATCCTCTGGCACAGGTATCCGCTGCCCTTGCTCGGAATGCTCGCGTGGGCACTCATCATCGCAGCGTCCCTCGCCACGGCGATCATTGTCGAGCGGCGGTTGAAGTCGACCCCGCGCCGCGCCTTCCTCATCGCGATGACGCTCGGAACGGTCATCGCCGTGCTCGACCTGGTGGGCAGCTTCGGACCGGACGATCCAGATGCGTACCCGACTGCTGCAGCTGCCGTCGGAGCTCTCATCATGGCTTTCGCGCCAGTGCGGGAGACCAGGGACTTGGTGCTGGCATCTGCGGCACTGGCTGCCCTCATGACTGCTTTCGCCCTGGCTGAGGGCCGCCCCGATCCGACCACGCTCGCCCCCGAGATCCTCACCATCGCCATCGGGACCGTCCCGCCCCTGGTTGCGGCGGCGATCGTACGGTCGTTCCGCCGGATGGTGCAGCTCGAGCTCGACCTCGTGCTTGTGCAGAGCACAGTCTCCCAGCCCCGCTTCGCTGTGGGCATGCTCGCATCAGAGGAGCTGGCCCGTCTCGACCTCGGCGCTGAGCAACTGCTCGACGACGTGGCGGAGGAGCGGGTTTCCCTGCCCTTGAGTCCTGCGCGGGCGAACACAGCGGCATCCCTCGCGACCCAGCTGCGGCTACACCTCATTGAAGGTCGCACGGAGACCTGGCTCCACCACGCCGTCACTGAATCGGAGTTCCTTGGCCCCTCCGTGCAGGTCAACGACCCGAGTGGGCTTGCCGGCCTCCTCACGCCCGCTCAACGCGACGCACTGCTCCTCACGATCTGGCTCCTCGTCAGCGGCGACACCCCGAGCGATGCCGCCGTCGTCCTGGCCATCGGGCCGATATCTCCCGCTTCCAACGGGGCCGCGCGCCGAAAAGTGAGATTTCCGATTGAAATCATGACCACGGGTGTGCCACGACGCCGTGTTGACCCAGAGACATGGCAAGCTATCCGTGTGGTCGGCCCTCACGTCGATTCCATCCGTGATGGCAGCCTTCGGGTTCACATCGAGTGCAGCGTCGACAACCCCGCCGACGCCTGACTCTCGGGGGCGGCGTCACGTGCACTGTCTGAGGAGGCAAGAGTGACGAACGCCGGAAGTTCAATCCGTTTGGCCCTGGTCGATGACCACCGGATGCTGCTCGGGGCTCTCACCGAGTGGATCCGCAATGCGGCGGACGACATCAACATGGTGGCTGCGGTGACCACGTGGCCGGAGCTCCTCACCCACCCCGAATTCCCGGTCGACGTCGTCCTGCTCGACCTCGACCTGAAGGACAACATCCCGATCTCGCTGAAGATCTCCACCCTGCGCACGACCGGCGTGAAGACCGTGCTGATGAGCACCTACTCCGAACCCGCCCTGGTTCGTGAAGCGCTGGCAGCAGGGGCGCTGGGTTACCTCGTCAAGAGTGAGGAAGCGAGCATGATCGTTGAGGCGATCCGCGCGGCCCACCAGGGCGAGTCGTTCATCTCAGCGGAGCTGGACATCGCCCTGAACGCCGGAGCCGATGGCGGCTCGCCCCGGCTGAGCGCGCAGGAGCGACGGGTGATGGCGCTCTACGGTGCGGGTGAACCGGTCAAGGCTGTCGCCTATCAGCTCGGGATCTCCGAGGAGACCGCTAAGTCCTACCTCAAGCGCATCCGGGAGAAGTACCGCCTGGCCGGATACGACGTCGGAACGAAGGTCGCCTTGCGAAAGCGCGCCATCAACGACGGCATCCTGCTGCAGACCGATTGACTGCCTACCGTGATCCCACCACCCGGATCGCGGCAGTTCCGTAGGGAACAACGACACCGTTGCGCCGGCGCACCTGGTCGATTGCGAACGTCATGACTGCGAGCAGGACGCCGAGGATGCTAAAGCCCAGGCCGATCCAGACTGGGGCGAGATAGCCGAGGCCGGCCGCTATCGCGAGACCGCCCGCGTAGGCTCCGAGAGCGTTGCCGATGTTCAACGCCGAGTGGTTCAGTGCGGCGGCGATCGACTGGCTGTCGCGCGCGACATCCATCAACCTGCTCTGGATGGTGGGAGAGAGAGCTGCTGCAGCCGCAGCCACGAGGAACAGGCCGGACAGAAGGCCCACGAGCAGATGCGCGGTGAGCGCCAGGCCGGCGAGGGCGATGACCATCACGCCGAAGAATGTGTACATGGTGCGCCGCACGCTCCGGTCGGCCAGGGCGCCACCGACCAGGTTCCCGACGGTCATTCCCAGTCCTGCGACGATGAGGACAAGCGGCACGGCACCTGACCCGAGCCCGGTCACTTCGGTCACGATGGGCGCCACGTAGCTGTAGACGGCGAAAAGCCCGCCGAATCCGACTGCACCGATCGACAGAGCGAACCAGACCTGCAGACGTGCGAAGGCGCGCAACTCCGTGCGCATGGTTGCTGCGCGGTTCCCGGCTTGGAACGGCACCACCCAGGCGACCGCGATGACGGTCAGAGCGAAGATCGCGGCGACAACGAGGTAGGCGGGGCGCCATCCCGCGACCTGCCCGAGCCACGTGATGGCGGGAACGCCAACCACATTGGAGATGGTGAGGCCGGAAAGCACGATCGCCACTCCCCGGGCGCGCTTGCCCGGGCCCATCAGGTCGGCCGCAATCAGAGAGGCGATCCCGAAGTAAGCGCCGTGCGGAAGGCCTGCGACGAAACGAGCAGCCAGCACAAGCTCGAACGTAGGCAGGAGGGCTGACGCGACGGTGCCGAGGGTGAATGCCGTCAGGAGCGAGAGGAGCAGTTGTTTGCGAGGCCATCGTGCTGCCGCGGCCGCAATTGTCGGCGCACCGATGACCACCCCCAGTGCATAGGCGGAAATGAGCAAGCCGGCCTGCGCGTTCGCCGCCTCGGGAGACGCCGCATATGCGGCCGGCAGCAGATCTGCGGCCAGGTTCGGCAGCAGTCCCATGGCCACGAACTCGGTCGATCCGATGCCAAAGCCGCCCAAGGCGAGGGCCAGGAGCGCAAGACGAATACGGGCCGGCGACAGCTGCGTCGGCCCGTCAATGAGGGAGGGCATCGCTACAGACTACGGGAAGCGTTGGGCGACGAACCATCCGAGACGGGCAGCGGAAAGCACTGCCAAGGAACAGGTCTCGGGCGAACCGCCGGAGGTGGGCGCCAACCGCTCGTCCCGACCAGACGCCAGCTAAGCGCCCTGCGAGGGCTCGGCAGCGGCATCGGGCCGGAGGGGGGTGGCAGGCTCCTGAAGCGCGGCCTCCAGCCGCTCCACCTTGCCGATTAACTCACCTGAGCGACCGGGACGGATGTCGGCCTTCAGCACCAGCGACACACGCGTCCCCCATTCACTCACCGCCTCGGTAGCCTTCTTGAGCACCGCGAAGACCTCATCCCACTCCCCCTCGATCGTCGTGAACATCGAATCGGTGTGGTTCGGCAGACCTGAGTCCCGCACGACGCGCACTGCAGCCGCGACCGCGTGGTGCACCGAGTCGTCCGACTCCCGGCCTCCGGAGGGCGCAAGTGAGAATGCAACAAGCATGGTTCTACTCCTTCACAGTCAAAGCAGGTTGGATGCTGCGCTCATCGGTCATCGCCGGGGCAGCGGACCCGACCGACCACAGCCGGCTCGCCGCCCACCCGAGCACCACAAATTCGAGCAGGTTCCGTGCGGACAACGCCAACACAAGCCATGGATCCGCCTCAAGCAGGCGGCTGTACAAATGCGGGTACACCACGTGCGTGAGCGCTGCCATCGCCATCACCAACGCCGCTGGAAGTCGCCATTCTCGTGCGCATACGACGATCCCCAGGATCACCGGGGCCGCGAACCACGTGATGAACTGGGGCGATCCCACCTTGTTGAACGCGACAAGGGTCGCCACCAGCGCCAGCACCAGCGGCGGGAGGACGATGTTGACCGCCCTACCGCGGCGCGTCGCCCGCCAGCCGAGGGCGAGTATCCCCGCAACCGCGAGCGCCATCAGCGGTGTCATCAGCCATGCAGCGGCATCCACGCCGGCACCGGCCACCTGGAATGTCAGTATCTCCCGGTCGTAGTACACCTCGCTGCCCGGCACTCCCGCTGCCGCCTGCCACAGCCAGAAGGCTGCGACCGGTGACTCGATCTGAATACCGCGCCCCGTCTGCTGGGTGATGAAACTGAAGACGTTAACCCCGCTGCCGGCGGCAAGCGCGACCACCACAACTAGTGCGCTCGTGCCCGCGGCCGCTCCGAGAATTCGCCACCGGCTGCGAGAGGCGACGACAAGGGCGGCGATGACCGCGACCGGCCAGACCTTCACCCAGGTGGCGAGAGCGAGGAGGGCAGTTGCCCACAAGGGCTCGTCCGCAGCCAGAGCAGCGCCATCATCACCAGCGGTACCGTCACGGAGTCGATTCGCGGGAGCGCGATGGGGCCAAGCACCAGCAGGAACGCCAGCCACCACCACGCGGCAGCAACCCGGCGCACGCTCCGCCCCTCGCCAATGAGACAGGCCAAGGCAGCAGCATTCAACACGGTAACCATCGCCAGCCACACCTGCGGGTACCAGTCCGGGCCGAACCCGTAGGCGAGCATTACGGGCACGAACGCGAGCACCGGGTACACGAACGGGGTGGTGATCCC
>JAODMM010000098.1 GCA_025465015.1 Cryobacterium sp.
ACACCATCCTGATCGACCAGGCGGACGGAACCCGTCGCCTGTCGGGCTTCAACACAGATGTCGCGGGGATCGTCCGCGTGTTGGCCGAGTCGGGCATCACCCGCGCCGACCACGTGTGTGTGCTGGGGGCGGGCGCGACCGCGGCGTCCGCGCTGGCAGCTGCCGCCGATCTCGGGGCGGAAGACGTCGAGATCCTGGTCCGCACTCCGGCCAAAGCCGCTCACCTCGTGGAACTCGGCCGGGCGCTCAGCCTGGTCGTGCGCATCGGCGAACTAAGCGAGGGACCGACAACAGCCGGCCCCGGCAGGCTTGTCGTCAGCACCCTTCCCAACGGTGTCGCCGTGGCTGCACCGTTCTCCGAAGGTTTGCGCAGAGAGAGCACCCTCTTCGATGTCTCGTATTCGCCTTGGCCGAGCGTCCTAGCCGCGTCCTGGCAGGAAGCCGGGGGGCGGGTCGTCTCCGGTCTCGGGATGCTGCTTCACCAGGCTCTCGTGCAGGTACGCATCTTCGTCGGCGGTGATCCGTTCGCGCCGCTGGTTAATGAGGAGGCAGTGCTCGAGGCGATGCGCGGTGCCCTTGACCTCTCGGCGGGAGAAGGGCCCACCCGGCCTGTGGAAGGATAGTAGGCATGCTTCGTTGGCTCACCGCCGGAGAGTCCCACGGCCCCGAACTCATCGCCTTGCTCGAGGGTTTGCCCGCTGGAATCCCGGTTTCCCTCAGTTCCATCCGCCAGGACCTCGCGCGCCGGAAACTCGGCTACGGGCGCGGTGCCCGTATGAAGTTCGAAGAGGATGATCTGACGATCTCCGGCGGCGTCCGGCATGGGTTCACCCTCGGAGGCCCGATTGCGCTCCGCATCGGCAACACCGAGTGGCCCAAGTGGGCCGAGGTGATGAGCCCGGAGCCGGTCGAGACCGACAGACTCTCCCGCGGACGCGGGGCGCCCCTGACCAGACCGAGACCGGGCCATGCCGACCTCGTGGGAATGCAGAAGTACGGCTTCGACGAGGCGCGTCCGGTTCTCGAACGCGCCAGTGCGCGGGAGACCGCCGCCCGCGTGGCGCTGGGAGCAGTCGCCCGGAGTTTCCTCGCTGAACTCGGCATCACCCTGGTCAGCCACACGCTCTCGATCGGCCCGGTGCGGGTACCGGAAGGCTCGCCCCTGCCGGCGCCGGCCGACGTCGATACCCTCGATGCGGATCCACTGCGGTGTTTCGAGCCCGCCACCTCCGCCCTGATGGTGGCCGAGGTCGACGCGGCGCACAAAGACGGTGACACGCTCGGTGGTGTCGTCGAGGTGCTCGCCTACAACTTGCCACCAGGCCTCGGCTCGTTCGTGCATTGGGATCGTCGGCTGGATTCTCAGCTCGCCGCGGCCCTGATGGGGATCCAGGCGATCAAGGGCGTGGAGGTGGGCGACGGGTTCCTCACCACGACACGGCGCGGCTCCGAAGCGCACGACGAACTCTTCCAATCCGGCAACGGAATCCTCCGCAGCAGCGACAAAGCCGGAGGGACAGAAGGCGGCATGAGCACCGGAACTCTTCTCAGGGTGCGCGCCGGGATGAAACCGATCGCCACGGTCCCGAAGGCCCTCCGCACGGTGGACATCGCCACGAGTGAGGCGGCGACGGCCCACCACCAGCGTTCAGACGTCTGCGCGGTACCGGCGTCGGGCGTCGTGGCCGAGGCTATGGTCGCCCTGGTGCTGGCCAACTCCGTGCTGGAGAAGTTCGGTGGGGACTCCCTGACGGAGACACGACGCAACCTCGACGCCTACCTCGCCACCATCCCGGAGAACCTCCGTACCGGCGCCTCCAGCGCCGCGTCGCTGTAGCGTGCCAAAACAGGGACCTCCGGCATCACCGGTGCCGTCACCGTCGACCGCCGCGGCACCGCTGCCGGCGGTTCCTGGGCCTTTCCCATTCGTGCTGATCGGGCCCATGGGCGCAGGTAAGACCCATATCGGCCGTCGCGTCGCCGAGGAGCTCGGCGTGCCGTTCATCGACACCGATGAGCGAATCGTCGATGCATACGGGCCGATCGCCGAGATTTTCGCGCGAGACGGGGAGGACCGCTTCCGGGTGATGGAACGGGAAGCCGTCGCTGAGGCGCTTCGCACTCGAGCTGTGGTCTCGCTGGGCGGGGGTGCCGTTCTCGACAGAGCAACTCAGGAACAACTCGCCGGCTGCCGTGTGGTGTACCTCACCGTCACCACAGAGGGAGTGCGGAACCGTATCCGCGGCGACAGCCGTCCGCTCCTGCGGACCGGCATCGAGGACTGGCAGCGACTTTACGACCAGCGGAAGCCGCTGTACGAGGCACTCGCGACTATCCGTATCGACACATCCGATCGGAGCGTCGACGCCATCGTCTCCGACATCGTCACCTGGGCAAGAAGGAAATCGTGACAGACAGCAACAAAACCGACCACCGCACCATCGAAGGCGCACGCACCGGCGTCACGGCCATTCCTGTTCGAGGTGCTGACCCCTACGAGGTACTCGTGGGGCGTGGCCTCATCGGCTCAGTAGCCGACGAGCTGGGCCCGGACGTGCGCAAGGTATTGATCGTGCACACTTCCACCGTCGGCGCTCGGGCGGTGGCCCTGCGGGAAGCTCTCCTGGAGCGTTACGAGGTGCTCATCGCGGAGGTGCCCGACGCGGAAGCCGCCAAGCGGGTTGAAGTCGCCGCGTTCTGCTGGCAGATCATGGGACAGGCCGACTTCGGCCGGAAGGATGCCGTAATCGGCTTGGGTGGCGGCGCCGTCACCGATTTGGCCGGTTTCGTGGCCGCAACATGGTTGCGCGGCGTCCGGCTGATCCAGGTTCCGACGACCGTGCTGGGTATGGTGGACGCCGCAGTGGGCGGGAAGAACGGCATCAACACGGCCGAGGGCAAGAATCTCGTCGGCACCTTCTACGCGCCGGCCGTGGTGGTGTGTGACCTCGATCTGCTGCACGACCTTCCCCGCAACGAGATCCTCGCGGGTTTCGCCGAGGTCGTGAAGGCCGGATTCATCCAGGTTCCCGAGATCCTCGACATCATCGAAGCGGACGTGGAGGCGGCCACCGACCCGTCGACCGAGGAATTCCGGCGGGTTGTCGAGCTGGCGATTCAGATGAAGGCGCGCGTTGTTGGGGAGGATTTCCGGGAAGCGGATCTGCGGGAGATCCTCAACTACGGCCACACGCTCGGGCACGCCATCGAGCACGCGGAACGTTACGGCTGGAGACACGGGGCCGCAGTCTCGGTGGGGATGATGTTCGCGGCTGAACTGGCCCGGCTCTCGGGGCGGCTGCCGGATGAAGCGGTCGACCGGCACCGGCGCATCCTCGAGTCCCTCACTCTGCCGGTGACGTACCCGGTGGGCCGCTGGAAGACCCTCCTCGCGACCATGCAGCGCGACAAGAAGACCCGTAGCGGGATGCTCCGGTTCATCGTGCTGGACGACATCGGCAAGCCGACCGTGCTCGAGGGGCCTGACACCTCGCTCCTGTTCGCCGCCTACCAGGAGATCGGGTCATAGCGACCCACCCGAGAAGATTCCTCCTCCGGCCCCGCGCGATCGGTGTCGACATGCGTTGACCACCGATTACTCGTACCGAGGTTCACTGGCGTAGCAGCGCTGGATGAGATCGGGAGACGAATTGAGATGTCGCGGGTGTTGTTCGTCACGTGGGACGGCGGTGGGAATGCCCCCCGCGCTCGGGATCGCCGGGGAGCTGGCACGCCGGGGGGACGCCATGCGGTTTCTCGGGCATCCGCGACAGCGGAAACTGATCGAACGTCACGGTCTTTCGTTCCAGGAATATCAGCGGGTGCAGGACTGGTCGCGATCACGAGCACCCCGGAATCAGCTATTCCGTGCTCATCCACACTCTGTACAGCGCAAATGCCGAGCTTCATCGCTACCTTCCCCACCCCGACGTGATGCCGAGTGAACCACGGGGGTGACCGGGGTGGTGCCCCAACCGCCGCGCTCCGGGGATGAGGACCTAGGCTGGGTGGATGCGCACAATCCTCGTACTCAACGGACCGAACCTGGGGCGCCTGGGCAGTCGCGAGCCAGATGTCTACGGGTCGGCAGATCTCGACGACCTGCGCTTGTTTCTCATCCGTTCGGCTCCCGAGGGCGTGGAAATCGACCTCCGCCAAACCGATGACGAGGCGGAGCTGATTCACTGGCTCCATGCCGCGGTCGACCAGCGCGCGCCGGTCATACTAAATCCCGCCGCATTCACGCATTACAGCTATGCGCTCCGAGATGCGGCTTCTCTCGTGACGAAGTCTGGGCTGCCGTTGGTCGAGGTCCACATCTCCAACCCCCACGCCCGGGAGACCTTCCGCCACACGAGTGTGGTGAGTGCCATCGCTACCGGCGTCATCGCCGGTTTCGGCTTCGACTCCTACCGCCTGGCTCTGGACTACGTCGCTTCGCAGCCCTGAGCTGCCGGCCTGAGGAGCGCTTTGCTGCCGGGTGGCCGGGCCAACTACACTCATCTGAGGCCGGCTGACACCAGCGCCGTGGCCGGAACACTCTCCAATCGAACGGATCACCCTTCCATGGCATCTACCGCCGACATCAAGAATGGCGTTGTACTGAAGATCGACGGCCAGCTCTGGACCGTCATCGAGTTCCAGCACGTCAAGCCGGGTAAGGGCGGCGCCTTCGTGCGCACCAAGCTCAAGAACGTTGTCAGTGGCAAGACTGTCGACCGCACATACAATGCCGGTGCGAAGATTGAGACCGAGAACGTCGACCGCCGAGACTTCCAGTACCTGTACGCCGACGGTGACTCGTACGTGTTCATGGACGTCTCCGATTATGACCAGCTGAGCGTGCCGTCGCAGGTGGTCGGGGACGCCGTGAACTTCATGCTCGAGAACCAGGCTGTGACCGTGGCCCTGCACGACGGTAACCCGCTCTACGTCGAACTTCCGGCTTCCGTCACGCTGGAGATCACGTACACCGAGCCCGGCCTGCAGGGCGATCGTTCCACGGGCGGTACAAAGCCAGCAACGGTCGAGACGGGCTACCAGATACAGGTTCCCCTGTTCCTGGAGACCGGTACCAAGGTCAAGGTGGACACGCGAACCGGTGACTACCTGGGCCGCGTCAACGACTAGTGAGCGCCCGCACCAAGGCGCGAAAGCGCGCCATTGATATTCTCTACATCGCGGACATCAGACAGATTTCCATGGCACAGTCGCTGGCGCAGGAAGCCGAACGAGCCGCGAGTGAGCCGGCACGGCTGGCGTCGTGGCTCTACGCCCGCGACATCGTCGACGGCATCGTTGATCACGCGGACGAGATCGACGAACTCATCGCAACCTACTCGCAGGGCTGGACACTGTCGCGGATGCCCACGATCGACCGGGCGATCCTGCGGATCGGAATCTGGGAAATTCTCTTCAACAGTGACGTCCCGAACTCGGTGGCCATCGACGAGGCCGTCGAGGCGGCAAAGGTGCTGTCCACGGATGACTCGGCCGGGTTCATCAACGGGCTCCTCGGCCGCATCGCCCAGACTGCCCCCTCCTCGTAGCCAACCGGCCACCTCCTGTGTGCCGCCCGGGGCGTTTCGCCGACCCGCGCTGCTAGGCTGGCCACTGTAGACATCCTTTAAGAGCCGTCCTGTGAGACGGGGAAGGAGGTCGGTTTGATGGCACGTACCATGCTGCAGCAAGCTGACATCACCCGTGCGTTGACCCGCATATCCCACGAGATCCTCGAGTCCAATCGGGGACCGGACAACCTCGTCATCCTCGGAATACCCACGCGCGGTGTGCTTCTGGCGCAGCGCATCGCTGAGACGATCCGGCGCATCGAGCCCACTGCGACTAACCTCGCTGTCGGCTCTCTCGATGTCACCATGTACCGCGACGACCTCTCGCGCACCCGGACGCGCACGCCCTCCCCGACACATGTGCCGGGGACGATCGACGGCAAGACGGTTGTGCTCGTGGATGACGTGCTGTACTCCGGCCGGACCATCCGCGCCGCCCTCGACGCGCTCGGCGACCACGGCCGCCCGAGCATCGTGCGACTGGCAGTCCTCGTCGACCGTGGCCACCGTGAACTGCCTATCCGAGCAGACTTCGTGGGCAAGAACCTGCCGAGTTCCACGTCGGAGCGCATCAACGTGCGCCTGGCCGAGACCGACGGCGACGAATATGTCAGCATCGAGGAGGGGCCGGCGGCATGAGGCACCTTCTCTCCACCAAAGACCTGGGCCGCGACGAGGCCATCCGCCTGCTCGACATCGCCGAGGACATGGCGGACGTTGCCAACCGCGAGGTGCGCAAACTCCCGACCCTCCGCGGCAGAACCGTCGTGAACCTCTTTTTCGAAGACTCCACCCGCACCCGCATCTCGTTTGAGGCCGCGGCGAAGCGGTTGTCGGCCGATGTCATCAACTTCAGCGCCAAGGGCTCGAGCGTCTCAAAGGGGGAGAGCCTCAAGGACACCGCGCAGACCCTCGCCGCCATGGGGGCGGATGCCGTGGTCATCCGTCACCACGCGTCGGGGGCACCCATGGTCTTGGCGCGCAGCGGCTGGGTCG
>JAODMM010000126.1 GCA_025465015.1 Cryobacterium sp.
GGTGGGTGGACTTCGGAGATTCTGGGTAGTCACCATCCCGAGTGCCTCACCGTACATCGCGACCGGCCTCCGCATCGCCTCTGCCTCGGCGCTCATCCTCGCGGTGGTCTCCGAGCTGGTCGGCGGCGCCTCGGGCATCGGCCGCTCCATCCTTCAGGCTCAGAACGGCGGCACCTCGGCCTACCCGGTGATGTACGCCTACATCATCACCGCCGGTCTGATCGGGATCGTCCTGACAGGCGCGTTCTTCCTGCTCGAACGCAACGTCATGCACTGGCATGAATCGCAGCGGAACATCCGCTCCAACGACGAAGGAGCGGTCAAGTGACGGAGACCCTGATGCTGAAGGTGACGCAGGAACGGGTCGATGACCCGTCGACCGGAGAGACCATCGATCTGCTGGTCACGCCGCGATCGGGCCGCGGCGCCGGTGCGCGCGTGCGCAACGTTCTGCTTGCGATCTGGCTCCCGATCGCCCTGCTGATTATCTGGTGGTTTGCCTCCGCGACCAGTACGTCGCCCTTCTTCCCTCCCCTCAGCCGCATCGTGGAGGAGTTCTGGGCTCAGTGGATCGTCGGCGACGCCAAGCTGCAGCTCGCCTCGAGCCTGCGCAACCTCGCCTTCGGCTACCTCGGGGGCGGGTTGATCGGAATCGTCTTCGGCACCCTGCTGTGGCGATTCCCGCCCATGCGTCGGGTGTCGAACCCGGTGGTCTACTTCCTCTACGTGCTGCCTGCTCCGGCGCTGCTGCCCGCGATGATCGCGCTCTTTGGCATCGGCGAGCTGCGTCAGATCGCACTGATCTCCTTCGGGGCCATCTGGCCGACCCTCCTGAACACGCTCGACGGGATGCGCGGCATCGGCCAGGTGAAGTTCGACACGGCCCGTGCGATGAAGCTGAGCCCGGCACGGCAACTGTTCTCGCTCGTGCTGCCGGGAGCGGCGCCGCAGATGGCCGCAGGTCTCCGGGCCAGCCTCCAAACGGCGATCATCCTGATGGTCGTGACGGAGATGGTGGCCGCCAAGCAGGGCATCGGCTACTTCATCCTCCAAGCGCAAACGGTCTTCGCCATCACCACGATGTGGACCGGAATCCTCGCCCTGGCCATCATCGGCACCGTACTGAACTATGTTTTCGTGGGGGTGGAGCGTCTGGTGCTCCGCTGGTACTACCGATCTCGTGCCCTCTCGAACTCGTGACCCAACAGCCGCCGGAATCGGAGAACATCATGTCGCACGCCACTCTCTTGCCCACGCCGAACAGGGCGCCGATGACGAACGAGGTCCTCCGCGTCGAGGGTCTGCGCAAGGTCTACAACGAAGGAAAACCGACCGCCAAGACGGCCATCGAGGACGTCAGCTTCTCTGTGGAGCGCGGTGAGTTCGTCTGCATCGTCGGCCCCTCGGGCGCCGGAAAGACCACAATGTTGCGCTGCATCTCCGGCCTCGCGCAGCCGAGCTCCGGCCGGCTCTCCTTCGAGGGAACGCCTTTGACCTCGGTGCCCGCGCAGCTCGGCCTCGTCTTCCAGGACTACGGCCATTCGCTCTACCCCTGGTTCACGAACGCCAAGAACGTCGGCCTGCCGCTCGCGGCACGCGGCATGAAGAAGGCAGAGCGCGCCCATCGAGTAAGCGAGGTACTGAAGAACGTCGGCCTCGGCCACGTGGAGAAACAGTACCCCTGGGAGCTCTCCGGCGGAATGCAGCAGCGGGTCGCGATCGCCCGCGCGCTGTCGTACCAGCCCGACCTGCTGCTGATGGACGAGCCCTTCGCCTCCGTTGACGCGCAGACGCGGTTCGACCTCGAGGACCTCATCCTCACGGTGCGCCGAGAGCTCGGCATCACGGTGGTGCTGGTCACGCACGACATTGACGAGGCCATCTACCTTTCCGACCGCATCGTGGTGCTCTCAGGTTCGCCTTCACGGGTGCGCGAGGTCGTGGACGTGCCGCTCGGGCGCCAGCGGGAGCAGGTCGCCACCCGAGCGAGCGCGGAGTTCCTCGACCTGCGCCGGCACCTGCTCGACCTCGTCATGCCGCATTCCGTATGAGCTCAGTGGCGGCACAGCTCGCCGCGGTGATGGTGGAAGAGGGATGCGAGCACCTCTTCACCCTGATGGGCGCTGGCAATCTCTGGCTGATCCACCATCTCGATGCCGAGCACGGCGTGCCGGTGCACCACCTCCGGCACGAGAACGGCGCGATCGGCGCGGCCGACGGTTACGCCCGGGCCACCGGCAGGCTCGGCTGGGCCACAGTCACCCAAGGTCCCGGTTTCACGAACACCATCACCGCGCTGCTCACCGCGAGCCGCGGTCACACACCAATGGTGCTCGTGGTCTCGGACACCACGAATCTCGACCCGCAGCGCTTCCCCTTTGCCGGCGGCGTGCAGGCCCTGGCGCCAGAGCTGCTGCTCGAACCCCTCGGTATCGAGACCCTGCGGGGAAGCGGAACGGATGCACCCCGGGCGCTCCGGGCCGCCGCTCGGCAGGCGCGCGACGAGTCGAAGACGATCGTGTTCATCATCCCGGCGGGGCTCGACCGGCTCGAGGCGGGGGAGTACGTTCCGGCCGACGCGGCGGAGCGGGGCCGGCC
>JAODMM010000147.1 GCA_025465015.1 Cryobacterium sp.
GTGGCCAACGGCAAGTGGGCGCTGAGACGCCCGGCGTAATCGACCGAACACAGGGCAATGACAAGGCGCACCGGAAGAGTTTAACCCGCAGCCGGGGTGGATGGGCGCGGTCGGGCGGCCGGTGCCGCCAGCCCGGCGAGCACCATGAGAGCCAGGATGACGAAGAGCGCGTTGAGGATGCCGATTGATTCGCCGAGGAACCCGAGGACAGGCGGGCCGACGAGGAAGGCAGAATATCCGATGATGGCGACGGCGCTCACCCGCGCGGCCGCACGCCCGGAGTCATCTGCCGCTGCTGACATGCCCACCGGGAAGCCGAGCGAGGCGCCGAGGCCCCACAGTGCTGTGCCGAGTAGAAGCAGCCATGACGCCGGAGCCAGGATGAACACTGCAAGCCCAATCACGCCGAGCCCCGAGCATGCGCGCAGCACCTGCACACGTCCCCAACGGTCGATCACCGGACCCCCGATGACCCTCCCCACAGTCATGGCAGTGACGAAGACGCCGAAGATGATGGCCCCGGTGGTGTTGTCCAGGTTGTGCCCGTCCACGGCGGCCAAGGCCAGCCAGTCGTTCGCCGATCCCTCGGCGAACGACATCCCGAGCACGATGACGCCGATCAGGAGCAGGTTGAGGTCGCGCCAGACTGACAGGTTCTCCTGAAGACGAGCCCGCCACCCCACAGGCTGGGGCGGAGAGTGCCCCTGCGTCTTGGCGGGGTCGCCGAGTTCAGTCCGCATCGGAATGTACTGCACGGCGACGACAGAAGTGGCGAGCACGACGGCAGCCATGATGACAAGGTGCCAGAACACAGGCAGAGCGAGAGCTGATGCGCCGGCGCCGATCAGGGCCCCGACGAGAGCACCGAGACTGAAGCAGGCGTGCATGAGTGGCATGAGGGTCCGCCCGATCTGCTGCTCCGCCGCCGCACCCTCGACGTTCATCATCACGTCGAGGGATCCCATGCCGAAGCCGAGGAAGGCGAGGCCGGTGAACACGAGCGGTCCCGAAGGCAGGAGACTCGTTCCGGTGCCCACGATCACGAGGCCGACGACTGCGACGGAGATCGCGAGGACCATCGCCCTTCGGGCTCCGAGACCGGCCAGGAGCCAAGCCGCCACGACGAGACCCAGCACCGACCCCGCAGAGAGACCGAAGATGAGGATGCCGACCTCGGCGGTGTTCAGGCGAAGCCCATCCCTCACGGCGGGAACCCTCGAAACCCAACTCGCGAGGCTGAGCCCGCTGGCCAGGAAGACCGCGAAGACGGCATTGCGCCAGGCCAAGGGACTGTGGTTCGTTCCGGTCGCAGTGACGGAACGGGACTGAGGAGCGCTCTGCAACAGGGATTCCCTCGGATGGTGGATGCGGATCCCAAACTATCACCGCCGGGAAGCGCCGCCCTGTCCCAAGCCGCCCAGGACGAGCCAGCTCGACCCGGCAGCCCGGAGTCCGAGGGTGAGAGCGCGAGCGCCGAGGTAACCGAATGAGAAGGCCGCCATCAAAAGGGCGAGCCCGAAAGCCCCGGATGCGCCGAGTCCCAGCACCAGAGCGACGAGCGGTACGAAAACTGCAAGGTTCACCATCCCGGTGAGCGCCAGGTAGCGCGCATCGCCCGCACCGATCAGGACCCCGTCGAGCACGAAGACCACGGCTCCGAGCGGCACCGACAAGCCGAGAACGATCAGCGCGGGGGGAAGTAGGGACGTGATGGCTGTGTCGTACGTGAAAACACTCCCCAGGACACCGCTGGTGGCAACCACTGCAAGGCCAAGAACGGCGCCGAATCCGATCCCCCATTCAAGGCAGCGCCTGAGGACTGCTCGGACGCTCGGAACGTCCCTGGCCCCGAGGGCACGGCCGATAAGAGCCTGTGCCGCGATCGCCAGGGCGTCGAGTGCGAAGGCCAGGGTTGCGAACAGGGTCATCGCGACCTGGAATGCGGCAAGCTCCGAGGAGCCCAGGCTCGTGGCGGCGAAGACTGCGAGCAGCATCGCCGCACGCAGGCTGACCGTGCGAAGGAATAACCAACCACCGGACGCCGCACCACGGACGAGCCCGGCGCGATGCGGCCGGATAGGGGAACCGGCAGACCGTGCATGACGCCCTGCGATCACGAGGTAGACGGCCGCCATGCCCCATTGGGCGAGGACTGTCCCCACCGCAGATCCGGCAATGCCCCATCCGAGTCCATAGATAAGCCAGAGGTTGAGAACGATGTTCACCGCGAAACCAAGGCCCGCCACATAGAGCGGGGTGCGCGTGTCCTGCAAACCGCGCAGCAGCCCCGTGGCCGCAAACACCAGCAGCATGGCCGGGAGCCCGGCCATTGAGATGCCGAGGTAGATCACGGCCTGCCGTGTCACGGCCGGTTCCGCGCCGAACGCGTTGACGAGTGCGGGGGCCGTCACCCAGCCGAGCGTGGCAAGGATCACCCCGAGGCCCACGGCAAGCCACAACCCGTCGAACCCCACCGACACCGCTGTGCGGCGATCGCCGGCCCCCACCCACCTGGCCACGGCAGGAGTCGTGCTGTAGGCCAGAAACACCATCAAGCCGATGATGCTCTGGAGGATGGCACCGGCGATGCCGAGGCCGGCGAGGGGTGCCTCCCCGAGGTGCCCGACCATCACAGAGTCGGCGAGGAGGAAGAGCGGTTCGGCGATCAGTGCCCCCAATGCGGGGACTGCCAGCCGCAGGATCTCGCGGTCGACGGGCCGGCGGAGCGGGATCTTGATGGTCACCGTCCTACTTTCGCAGCAGACTGTGCCTCATGCGTCTGCACCCCTTGCGTTCCATTGCCGCGACCCTCACGGTCCTCATGTTCGCCGCCTGCAGTACGCCCGCCCCCAAAGCATCGACTGTGGCACCGGTGACCGAGGGCCTCCCCAGTGCACTGCAGGCGGTCATTGACGATGCGCTCGCGGAGTCGCATGTGCCGGGCGCTGCGGTGATTGTGGATGCGGGGGCGGAGCCGTGGGTCTCGCTGACCGGCTTCAGTAACGTCGCGGAGAGTACCCGGCTCGCCTCAAGCGACCGGTTCTCCTACCGCAGTATCACCAAGTCGTTCATTGTGACCGTCATCCTCAAGCTGGCCGCTGACGGAGCGGTGGGCCTCGACGATCCCGTATCCCGATGGATCCCCGACGTTCCCGCTGGAGCGGAAATCACACTTCGCCAACTCGCAGGGATGCGGTCAGGCCTGCCGAGCTATACCCGTACTGACGAGTTCAGGAAGGTCTTCGCCGAGAATCCGACCGCAACGTTCACGGACCTGAACCTGGTCGGTTTCGCCTTCCGCGAGGAGTCCCATTTCGAGCCCGGCGAGAGATACGAGTACTCAAACACGAACACGGTGCTGTTGGGCCTCGTGATCGAGGCCGTCACGGGCGAGGACTGGGCGAGTGCAGTCGGGCGGATCATCACGGGTCCGCTGCACTTGGCATCCGTCTCCTATCCCGGGCCCATGCGGATCCCGGCGCCGGCTGCGACCGGATACCGTGTCGTGGACGGTGAGGTCGTAGAGGCACCAACGCCCGTGGCGACTGCGTACAGCGCAGCGGGAGGACTTTCGGGTGAGATCGCGGACCTCGATCGATGGGGTCGGGCGCTCGGTTCGGGCGAACTTCTCTCCCCTGAGTTCCAGGGGGTGAGGCTCGAAGACGCCAGCCCGGTCTCCGACGATCCGGACTCCCCGGACTATGACAGTTACGGCCTGGGAATCGGAGAGATCGACGGCTGGTGGGGCCACACCGGGTACGGCCTCGGGTTCTCTGCGCTGGTCATGCACGACCCCGTTGGTCAACGCACCATCACGATCCTCCTGAATGGGTCACCGCGGGACCACGACCTTCCTGCCGCGATGTTCCGCGACTTCCTGGCGATCTTGGACGATGCCGCGGCCTGACGGGACCATCGGACGCGACCGTCGGCTGACCCGATTCTGCGGGGATCAGACAAGGCCCGGCTTATAGGCTGGGCAGATGACTGACCAGCACTCCTCGCTCCCATCCGGCATCGACTCCGCTGAACTGGACGTGGAGGTCCGCGCGCAGGACGACCTTTACCGCCACGTGAACGGCAAGTGGATCGCGCGCACCGAGATCCCGGACGACAAGGCCAGGTGGGGATCGTTCTCACTCCTCGCCGAGGAGGCCGAGAAGGCTGTGCACGACATCGTCGTCGAGGCCCAGTCGGCGGACCCGGGAAGCGAAGAACGGAAGTTCGGCGACCTCTACGCCAGCTTCATGGATGAGGAGCGGGTGGAGCAGCTGGAGGCCACCCCGCTATCTGCGGACCTCGCCGCTGTCGACGAGGTGACGTCGATCCCCGGGTTCCTGTCCACTCTTGGACGCCTAGAGCGCGGCGGAGTGGCCGGCGCTTTCAAGCTGTACGTGGACAACGATCCCGGAAACCCCGAACGCTACCTTGTCTTCGTCGAGCAGGGCGGACTGGGGCTCCCCGACGAGTCCTACTACCGGGAGGAGAAGTTCGACTCGGTCCGGCAGGCGTACCAGACGTTTGTCGAGCGGATGTTCTCACTGGCCGGGTTCACCGACGCCCGGCAACGGGCAGACCGCGTCTTCAGCCTCGAAACGGCTCTGGCCCGGCACCACTGGGACAATGTCGCATGCCGCGACAGTGAGAAGACTTACAACCTGAAGACTTGGGGACAGGTCTCCGCGCTTGCAGCGGGTGCACACCTGGACCTCTGGCTTGAGGGCCTGGGCGCCCCGGAAGGCGCGCTCGCCGAACTGGTTGTCCGCCAGCCTGGCTTCGTGTCAGGACTTGCCGAAACCTTAACCGAGCCACACCTGGATGCCTGGCGGGATTGGCTGCGGTGGCAGGTCATCCGCTCGTCCGCCGCTTACCTGTCGAGCGATTTTGTGGAGGCGAATTTCGACTTCTACGGTCGTACTCTCACCGGGACCCCGCAGTTGCGCGAGCGGTGGAAGCGCGGGGTTTCGTTGGTGGAAGGCGCGCTCGGCGAGGCCGTGGGGCGGATTTACGTCGAGCGTCACTTCAAGCCCACCGCCAAGGCGAGCATGGACGTGCTTGTCGCCAACCTCGTCGAGGCGTACCGGCAGAGCATTGCAGACCTCGACTGGATGACCGGTGAGACGCGTGCTCGAGCCTTGGAAAAACTGGAGAAGTTCACGCCGAAGATCGGCTACCCGGTGAAATGGCGTGATTATTCGAGCTTGCCGATCGACGCCGACGATCTCATCGCCAACGTTCGCGCCGCGAGTGAGTTCGAGTTCCAGCGAGAGCTCGGCAAGATCGGCACACCGCTGGACCGGGAGGAGTGGTTCATGACGCCGCAAACCATCAACGCGTACTACAACCCGGGGTTCAACGAGATCGTCTTCCCGGCGGCGATCCTGCAATTCCCGTTCTTCGACGAGGCTCGGGACGCCGCGGCCAACTACGGCGCGATCGGAGCCGTGATCGGACACGAGATAGGCCACGGTTTTGATGACCAGGGGTCGAAGTACGACGGGGACGGAAGGCTCACCGACTGGTGGACGGAAACCGATCGAGCAGCCTTCGAGGAACGCACTCGAGCGCTCATCGAGCAGTACGACGCACTCGCCCCAAGGCAGGTCCCGGACCATCACGTCAACGGAGCCCTCACGGTCGGGGAGAATATCGGCGACCTCGGCGGGCTCTCCATTGCCTGGAAGGCATACGTTCTCTCGCTTAAGGGCGAGGAGGCACCCGTGATCGACGGTCTTACCGGCGCGCAGCGTTTCTTCCTCTCCTGGGCGCAGGCTTGGCAGATCAAACTGCGCGACGAGGAGGCGATCCGACTGCTCGCCATCGACCCCCACTCCCCGAATGAGTTCCGTTGCAACCAGATCGTGCGCAACATCGATGAGTTCTACAGCACGTTCGGCGTGGGCCCCGAAGACGCACTCTGGCTCGACCCTGACAGGCGCGTCACCATCTGGTGAGGTTCCGGCCAGCTGGGTTAGTGTGAAGCGGGGGGAACCGCTTCTCGCGAATCGATCGAAGGACGCGTTCACGGTGGTCATGCCGATTCAGGAATCAGGACGAGCCAGACGCCAGGCCCTGCGCTCCGGGAAGCACCGGGGAACCGACGCTGTGGAGAGCTTCAGTCGCGGGTTCCAAGCTCTCGGCGAGCTTGCGATGGACGGCGTGCAGGTCTCAGCACGCGCCACCGACCTTGCCACCGGGCGAGTGCTGTTCTCTGTCGATGACCACGTGGTGATGCCGACGGCCAGTATCGGCAAGGTGCTCCTGCTCATCGAGGTCGCCGCGAAGCTGCGCGATGCCAACTTCGGTTCCTACATGATCCTCGATCGCACGACGTCTGACTCGGTGGGGAGTTCAGGCATCTGGCAGCACCTGCAAGCGCCATCGTTGCCTGTTGCCGATCTCGCGGCGCTCGTCGGCGCAACCAGCGACAATCTCGCGACCAACGTGCTGATCCGCGCCGTCGGCCTCAACGCAGTGCGTGAACGAACCGAGGAACTCGGACTGACCCGCACGGCGCTCCTTGACCTGGTGCGTGACCATCGCGGTCCCGACGATGCGCCACAGCTCTCCGTGGGCAGCGCCAAGGAGCTGACCTGGTTGTTCACGGCGCTCGCACGCGGGGAGGTCGTCGATGCGAACACCAGCGAGCGGGTGCTGGGCTGGCTCTCTCTGAACACCGACCTCTCCATGGTCTCGAGTGCTTTCGGGTTGAATCCGCTGAGCCACCGGGAGAGTGACCACGGCATGCTGCTGGTGAACAAGACGGGTACGGACTCCGGGGTGCGAAGCGAGGTCGGCGTGTTGCGCGGCCCCCGAGCCGGAGTCGCATATGCCGTGTCGACCTACTACGCAGACACTCGGCTCTCCTCGCGCCTGGCGGTGCTCGACGGCATGCGGGCAGTCGGGTACGACCTGCTCGAGTACGTGCACTGAGAGAACCCTCACGTGGCTCCCGCTGCGATCGTGGTCACCTCTCGCTCGCCCCTGTTTCACAGGAAGGGATCTGTGCTCATGACGAGGACGGCGATGGAATCGATCCAGGGCGCGCGGGAAGCCGCGCGCGTGGCCCGGCTCCGGGCATCGGCGGCCTGCACCTAAAATAAGGTGACCGTCACCCCAACGCCCTTCCTCTCGACCATTGGAGCCACCGTGGCCGCAGCCACCCGTCTTGATTCCGTCATCGCCCTCGCCCGTCATCGCGGGTTCGTCTTCCAGGCGGGTGAGATCTACGGCGGGTCCCGCTCGGCATGGGATTACGGTCCCCTCGGCGTGGAGTTGAAGGAGAACATCAAGAAGCAGTGGTGGCGGCACATGGTGACGAGCCGCGATGATGTCGTCGGTCTCGATTCCTCCGTCATCCTGCCTCGGAAGGTGTGGGAGGCATCAGGGCACGTCGAGGTGTTCAGCGATCCGCTGGTCGAATGCACGAGTTGCCACAAGCGGTTCAGGGCCGACCACCTCGAGGAGGAGTTCGAGGAGAAGAAGGGTCGCGCACCTGAGAACGGGCTCGACGACATCGCCTGCCCTAACTGCGGCAACCGGCATACCTGGACGGAGCCTCGCGCGTTCTCGGGCCTTCTGAAAACCTTCCTCGGTCCGGTCGATGACGAGGCGGGCATGCACTACCTCCGCCCGGAGACCGCACAGGGCATCTTCGTGAATTTCGCCAATGTGCTGCAGGCGTCGCGCATGAAACCGCCCTTCGGTATCGGCCAGATCGGCAAGAGCTTCCGAAACGAGATCACGCCCGGGAACTTCATCTTCCGCACCCGGGAGTTCGAGCAGATGGAGATGGAGTTCTTCGTCAAGCCCGGCGAGGACGA